>CAKZUQ010000037.1 GCA_937923325.1 uncultured Bacteriovoracaceae bacterium | reverse complement strand
TGCTGTGTCCATATTTTTCAAAACTGGTTGAATTTAACTAAAAAAGGTGCGATATGATATTTAAAAAACTGAAATCAGTCGTTCAATATGATTTCTAAATGGGCTTCCTCAGAGTTCATCCACCATCAAGTTTCTAGATCCCCTAAACTATATACGAATTTTGGTTGCGGGAGCTGGATTCGAACCAACGACCTTCGGGTTATGAGCCCGACGAGCTACCAAACTGCTCCATCCCGCGACATTAACTTCTGTGAAAACAGATGTATAGAGGTTATAAACTATTAATACTGAGTTGTCTAGTCTTCTTTCACTTTTATATCAACTAAAAAAAAGTAGTTTACTCAATCACAAATTTCTAAATTTAAGTTAAGTATCGTCGATAAAGCATATGTATATAGGTTAATACGCATGGGAGAATAAATATGGCGACAACACACTTAGAACAAAAATCCATTAAGGTTGAATTTGACACTACAGAGCTAAACTCTAGTCAGATTAGATTAATAAAAAGTATTTGTTCTATGCTAAACCACACAGTGACTACAGATGATGAGAGTGAGTACTTTGATGGAAGTGCGGAATTGATGAGAATGGTAGCAAGTGCTGTTAAACAAGCGAACTTCACAACAGAGTGGAATGAAAATCAAGAAATTCCTTATGCACAACAAGCACTAGAGTTTTGCGTTGATAGTATCGCTGACCAAATGTATTCAGATGATATTATCAAACATGATAACTAGACTTCGTAAGACAACACACTATAAAAAAGCCTCAGAACAAACTGAGGCTTTTTTATTTATTACTTTCTTTTAACTTTCTGTCTTGTCACTGTTTTTTCAAAAGATCCTACAAACTTAACACCTTTTGCTTCATCTTCTTTTTTCTTCTCTGCCATTTTCTCTCTAATTTCTTTTTGAAGTTTTAAAGTAGCATGGTAGTTTTCTTTCTTATACATTCCAAACTCTTTATTATCTGCAAGCTTAGCATTCTTTTGAGTTCGTGATGACTTCTTAACATCAATTGTTTTCTTACCACTTACATATTCTGGTGCACTTGGGTTTTTTGTTCCATCTTTATTAAGACCTATTAGTTTTAACATATCTGTCTTAGTAATAAATCCCCACTCACCTTTTGATAATTTATCAATAGCAAGGTTACCAATTGCAACTCGCCTAAGTTTATCGATTGTTACTCCAGCAGCTTCACAGATTCTTCTGATCTCTCTGTTCTTACCTTCATTTAATCTAAACTCTAACCAAGTTTTATTAGGAAGCTGTTCAATTACTCTAACAGAGATTGGCTTAAGAATACCGTCAGAGCCAACAGTTCCTGCTCTTAATTTCTTAAGAACAGCATCAGTTACTCTACCAAATACTTTTACTTCATATGTTTTAACAACTTCAAATCTTGGGTGCATAATCATATTTGAAAGCTCACCATCATTTGTCATAATTAAAAGGCCCTCAGAAAGGTAATCTAATCTTCCTACAGGGTACACTCTTTGACTTACGGCCCTTACTAAATCCATAACAGTCTTTCTTCCCTCTGGATCAGAAACTGTTGTAACGTAACCTCTTGGCTTATTTAAAACTAGATATACATGATCAACTGCAAGTACATCAATGATGTCACCTTTAACGGCAACCGAATCTTCTTGAGGATCAACTTTTGTCCCAAGCTCTGTTATTCTTTTTCCATTTACTTTTACATGGCCTTCTAAAATTAAGTCTTCAGCTTTTCTTCTAGAGGTAATACCACAATCTGCGATATACTTTTGTAAACGGACTAATTTAACTTCTCTTTTGTGATTTTTACTCATTAGATACTCCTATCTGCCATCACGGCTGTTATTAGTTATTGATTTATTTATGAATTCATTTGGCGGCAATATAGGCCTCATGGCCCATACTGTCAATTACTCTTGAATAAAATCTATATCTAGATCAAGATCTTTAGCTGCCTTTGCAATTTCAATAGTTTGCTCTTCTAAAGCCTCTACACCTTCTTGAATAAACTCAGCGTTTGCTAGATCTGAAGCTTCAATTTGATTATCATCAACTGAACTGTCAGCTTCTTCTTCATTAGCAGGACCCATTAGATTATCAAAAGCTGCATCAAGAGCATCTGCAAGTTCTTCAGCTTCAAACTGGATTTCTTCAATATCATTTACTTCAGAAACTTCATCAGCTTTTGGAATTTCAAGGTTTTCATCTAGTGCATCAGCAATTAAGCCTTCACTTCTTTCTATCACCTCATCTAAATCAGCGTCTAAACTAATAATCTCTGAGTCATCAAAGTTATCATCTAAAACTAATTCAACTTCTGGAAGTTCTCTTTCTTTTTCAGCCATCATAGGATTCAATTGAGCATCAAATTCAGCATCTATAGCGAAGTCAACAATATCATCTTCATCCATATCATCATCTTCAAATTGAGGAGCATTTAAAATTTCATTTGTTGCAGTAACATCAACAGATTTTGGCTCCATAACATTCATAAGCACTTCAGATAATATCGCTTGTTTATTTTGATCTATAATTTGAGCTGAGTTTACAAATTCTTCAAGAATATCAAAGGCAGATTTTTTCTCAACATCATCAGCCGATTTTCTCTTCTTATCCATATCTTTAAGAGTTTGCGTAAACATTGTATCAGCTGCAATTTCTTTAATTTGGGCTGTTAAATCTTCAAGCTCTTCAAACTCATCAAAGTTAAATAATTTTTTGTCTCCTGAGTTCACTATAGTTTTAATATCAGAAATTGCCCCAAGATCACTAGCTGTTGCTAACTCCTCAAGCTCAATTTCTGTTGGAAGATCTTCAATCGTATTTAAGTTAAATACTTCTAAAAATTCAGCACTTGTTCCAAATAATGATGGACGTCCAACTTCTTCACTTCTCCCAGTGATCCTAACAAGTCTTTTATCCATTAGTTGACGAACGATATGTGAACTATCTACACCACGAATAGATTCAATTGCTGTTTTAGAAATTGGTTGTTTGTATGCAATAATGGCCATTACTTCTAAAGCTGTAGGGCTTAGTTGTAATGAACTTACTTTAAACATATTTTGAATAATTTTCGAGTACGTAGCTTTAGTTCTAAACTGATAACCATGAGCAACTTCCATTAAACGGATACCGTGGTGTTTAGCTTCATATTCTTCTTGTAGTCTAGAAATTGACTCGTGAACTACTCTTAATGGAAGGTCTGAATCAATTTGCGCCTTTATCTTCTGAAGATTAACTGGTTTGTCAGACATAAAGATAATTGTTTCAATAGCACCACAAAGAGTTTCAGGGTTTAAACCTGTTCTTGCTTGCCATAATTTATCTTCTTGTTCTTTCTCATTAAAAAAGTCTAGATCTAAACTAAACTCTTCTTTTGTAAAATCCCAACTGTAATCAATAACGCTCATAAATATCCTTTGCTCCCACTAAGCCTATACCTGTGGAGCAGCCTCTACTAAATCATCTGTTTTAATTGTTTCTTTTTCATCTTCAGGGTCAAAACCATCTGCAGTTTCAACATCAAAAGTATCAAGGCTTTCTTTTACATCTACGTAAATATCACCCATAACTTCATTTTGAAAAACATCTAGTTTATTTAATCTTGCAAGTTCTAATAAAGAGATAAATGTAATAACAACTTCACCAATAGACTTCTCTTCTGATTTTAAAAGTTTATCCATTGTTGTTTGTGTTCCAACTTTTAGGTCGTTCTTAAGTTGTACTAATTTTTCTTTAATTGAAAGCTTGTCTCTTTTAACTACTGTATATTTTCTCTTCTCTCTTTTCATTAAATCAACCATTGACTCAGTCAATGAATCTAGGCTCATTGGAGTTAAGATACTATTTTGAATTGCTTTTCTATCAATTTTCGGTTTAACAAATATATCTTCACCGCGTTTTGGAAGAGTAAATAATTGC
>CAKZUQ010000036.1 GCA_937923325.1 uncultured Bacteriovoracaceae bacterium | reverse complement strand
TAGATCATAGTCAACTAAAGCAAAAAAATCTTGGCTCTCACTTCCATCTAAAAAAGTCTTAAATTCATAGTCCTTAAAAAAGGAAAGAATACTTTTGTCTGAAAACAAATTATGAACTTTTTCATGAATATTAGTATCATCGTCTACTAAAACAAGCTTACTAGAATTAATTAGCTTATCTTCATTCGGGTGGTATGAGGGGATAGTACTTTTCTTTAAAGATATAATAAAGCATGTTTCCTTATAATCACTAGTACAATCTATTGAACCGCTCCAAGAAGTAAGTTTATCCTTAACAAAGCTTAAGCCTTCACCTGTTCCATCCTTCTTGCCAAAGGTAAAGCCATTATCAAAAATTTTTGCTCTAATCTCTTCAGGTATCTCATCTCCATTATTTGAAACTGTAATCTTTATTTTATTATCAATATCCTGAAGATCAATCTTAATATTTGTAGCATTAGCTGTAGCTGCATTTTCAACAAGGTTCTGAATAACCCTAAAGAAGTCATTACTCTGAACCTTTGAAAACAAATTAATGCTACCCAGCTTTAACTCAACCTCAACACCATACTTTTCTTTTAATATAGGAGTAACTTGGTCATAAAAGCTTTTAAGAATATAAGCGATATTATGCTCACGCTCTTTGCTTTTTCCAACCTTTCCCAAAATTGCTTTACTTCCCGGCAAGTCTTGTAAGGTTTTCTCTATTCTTGATATTGCAGATAGCAAGGATTTTCTTTGAGTTCGTTCAATCCCATCTTTCTTTTCTGTTATATCAAAGATCTGTTGCATGGCCCCCGCAAGATCATGTCGAACTTGCCTTGAGACTTTTTCTGCAAATAAGGCCTCACGCACGCTCATTTCCTTCTCAATATTATCAACGATTAGAGATCTATACCTTCTAATTAATGGTATCGTTAAAATTAATATAATTGCCCATACAATACAGCCCTTTAAAAATTGGCCAAATATATTAAAAGTTAAGATTAAGGTTCCCATTTTCTTAGTTTTCTTCTCATCGAAGAAAAGACTTATATTTACAGTAGAATCTAAAAGCTTATCGATAAACTCTCTTTGTTGAAAATAGTTGGGGTTTAATCTTGCTGGAAAGGTTAGAATCCGCTTACCATTTTTATCAAAGTAACCTATGGCCTTAAAGCTTTCAAATTCCGCAGAAGATAAGACATAAAGAGCACCTCTTTTATCACCATTTTTTATTCTTCCCTCAACAATCTTCCCAATCTGCTTGGCCATAACAGATTTGGTTTCGTATTCTGAGTATATAAAAATACCTGTTACCAAGATAAGACCAAACATTTGAATAGAAAGAATCTGAAATAGAAACCAACGTAAGTTTTTCTTAATTTTATCGTTTAATATATTATCCAAGTGGATGCATCCTTTTTTCAATGTCTTCAAAATGAATATTTTTAGAAACAAATAAGTTAAGCCGTTCAAAGTTTAACTTTTCTTTTACTGTCTCTCCATAAAATATATTTTGTAATTCATCAGACTCAGCTTTTACAAATACAAGCGGAGAATCATTAATAATCTGACTAGAAGATTTTAACTCTTTATATCTTACAGAAGGATTTTCAAAACGCTTTACTTCTTTACCGTTTGTTAGACCTTTAAATCGAGAATACGAGTTATCAGTTAAATTAAATCTAAAGTGATGAATCGACCTAAAAATATCCGTATGCTCTAACTCTTCCTTTAGCAGTGGCGTATATGTGTTTCCGTCTAAGTATGCTACTGTATTTGAAAGGGACTCAAAAAAAGATTTTTCAATTGCTGTCCCCAAATCTCTAGATGAACTAAGCCCAACAACAACACCACTATTTGGAAGGGTACTTATACATAGAACAGTATTTAAGTTTTCTGTGCTATAAAGTTCAAATAGTTTTAATGTCACGCTTTTACTGGCCAGACGATTAATAACATCAGAATAATCAATGAAAGCACTCCCATCGGGATTGATTGGCATAAAAGAGGTTTTCGTCAAATAATGACACAAGAACACATCTCTTTCTACTAATTCAGCAAAAGCATTCTTTTTTGCATCTTCAAGATTTGAATGTCCAGCAACCCCACTACTATAGATTCCATGCTCTTCACAGATTGCTCTTTCTAAAGACTCAACACAAGCCTTTACAAAAGCAAGATCCATATCAAGGTCGATACCTCTTCCAAAGTATGTTTTACCATTGATTTCAACGCTGGCACTAAAATCGAAGTAATTTGGTGCCCAGTTTTTTATCCAAGCACCTTTACCGACCTTAAGTTTTAGTTCTTTTTTGTGTGATAAGAACCAGTCTATTATTTCTTGATTACTGGCCATAATGGATTGTTCGCAAATATTTGGGATAGCTCTATTTTCCATCCCTTTCTCGCTGCTGCAACGTAAGGGGCACTTACAAGAGGTACAAGAACAGCACTTTCTAATGTTTGTTTGTGTAACTCTCTTAATCTATCCATTCTTTTATCTTTATTTTCGATCGTCATATAATCATGAAGCCACTTTTTTACTTCTTGTTTAACATCTCCAAAATACCCGGCATTTAGGCTATAGGAAATTAAAGCAATGTCTTCCATAAAACCAATATCTGGCCCATTTATAAACATATCTGGCATATCATCTTCATTCTCATACTTTTGAAACGAAGGTAAATTCTTTCCTTCAGTTACTTCTAAGCCTTTAAAAGCACTCTCTATTTTGCTTTTATACTCATCTACCTTTCCAAGTCTTATGACGGATAATTTAGCTCCTTTAAGATCTAATTTTTCGGATGTTGCAACAAAAGATGCTTTTATCTTGTTTAAACTTTCAGAATCTAGTGCTCCATCAGCATATTCAGGAAAAAATTGATCAACTTTTTCAAAACCAGATTTTTGTAAGAAATGATTTCTAAAAGCTTCTCTAACTTTGCTTCCAATTTGTAACCTTTGGGCTTTATTGAATTTTTTTAATCCTTTACTTGTGAAGCATAAAATAAAAGTTCTAATATTCATTGTTGAGTGTAGTTCAGCACCAGACTCTTCACTAAAATCAATTACTTTTTCAGGATTTAGCTTATCAATTGTTGTAATAAAATCGACTTTATTCTCTTTAAAAAGAGTGATTGAATCTTTTTCACCATCTACTCCGGCTGGCACAAGTTCAATTTGTTGGGCAATATTTTCTTTGTAATGATAATGGTTCTTATTTGCAAGCAATGTTATTTTTCCATTACCATCATCTTTTTCAACATAATACGGCCCAGAAGTGTTTTTATAATCGACAATCTTTAATGTCTTTGGATCAACAGAGCCTTTCGGGATAACTGCAAAGTCTATAGCTGCAAGCATTGGCAATAAAAATGTCTTCTTACCTTTAGGTTTTAAGATTAATGTATTGCCCTTAACCTTCATCCCAGCACAAGGTGCTTCGATATCTTTAATATCCTCATCAGGACACATAATATCTTTAAAGTTCCCATGAGTATTAGCTGATATAACTAAAAGCCTCTTCAAAGAAAATAGAGCATCTTCAGCCGTTATCTTAATACCTGTTGTCGTTTTAAGATCATCTCTTATTTTTAGGTGTAATTCATCTTCAACCCAATTAAACTCTTCTGCAACTCCTGCTTCGGGATTTCCATCTTTCTTTCCAAGCTCAATAAGAGGACTAAAAGTATTCTCTAGAAATATATACTCTGGAGCAAGATGTATTCTTGTTGGCTCATAAAACTCAACCTTATTTTTATAAGGAAAAGCCACTCTTAAAATTTTAGATCCTTTATTTTCCATCGTACACCCAATTACTAATATTATACTAACCGCAAATAGTACCAGTCTTTGATTCAAAATCATTTAAAATCCCTTCTTCTTCAAGTCGATCAAGAAGACTTCCATTATTATTTCTAATTCTTAAACTAGGAGTTAAACCTCTATCAAATCTAATTTCATTAGAGTTTAACCTTTGTCTCTCTAATTGTCCTTGGATTAATTTTTTCAAAAAGCTATTCTTTTCTTCATCCGATAGTTTTTCAAAAGCTTCCAAGTAAGCAAGTCTCGTTTCCTCTGAATTTACACCATTTTTGATTTCGATCCTTAGCTCTTGAGAATAACTATTTATCATCGCTCCCAATGCTAATAATGCTGTTATTGCAATTTGTTTTTTCATGCTAACACTCCTCTTGGTTGAGATTTTTCTTTTCTAAATAACTCCTGTAGTGAGTCTTTGCTAAGTCCATCTAAACCTAAAGATTTCATCTTTGAAATCAGTGATGTTCTAGGAAGCTTTAACTCTTTGGCCGCCTTTGTTGTATTAAAGCTAACCTTATTTAAAGTTTCCAATATAAAAGCTGTTTGTTCATTTCTATGTTTTGCGACAAGCTCCTCAAATAGAAAAGCACTATCAGTACTAGAGTTTTCTTGTATAGAGCTAGATAAACGGCTACTTAAATCTTTAGCTGTAATCGTTCTTTTATCATTCATAATGTAAGCCGCTTTTATTGCAGATTCAAGCTCCCTTACATTTCCAGGCCATGGGTATTCTTTCAAGGCCTTTATTGCTGAATTAGTGAAAACCTTTTTGATCTTCAGTTTATTTTCATTTTGTTTCATAAAATGATTTAAAAGAGGAATAATATCATCCGTTCTTTCTCTTAGTGGTGGAATAGTCATATCGATAAAAAATATTCTGTAATACAAATCAGGCAGAAATTCTTCACGTTTAACCATATCCATTAATTCTGGCTTTCCAGCACATACAAGTCCAAAATCAACTGGTCTTTCTTTATAATCACCAACTCTTCTAATCTTATTTTCTTGTAGAACTCTTAACAGCTTGGCCTGCGCTTCATAACAAAGATGGTGAATCTCATCAAGAAATACAGTTCCTCCATTGGCTTGTTCAAATATTCCAATCTTATCTTTATCAGCACCAGTAAAAGATCCTTTCATGTGTCCAAATAACTCTGATTCCAATAGTTCTGAGCTAGAGTTATAGCTTGAACAATTAAGCACTAAAAAAGGTTTATCTTTTCTGTTTGAATTTTTATGTACTGCTTTAGCAAATAATTCTTTTCCTGTCCCTGTCTCACCAATTAGGATTACAGAAGTATCTGTTTTAGAAAGCCTAACAACATCTTTACAGAGTACTGCCATATCTTTAGAACCAGCAACAATACCTACGTCATCAATTGCTTTTTTATCCTCTTCAGTCAAAACGTGGCTTTCAATAACTGATGTGCTTCCAAACTCCTTATCGAATTTAGTTAAGGAGTACTGGCACATTGCTTTTATTTGAGCAGTTTTAATTGGCTTGTAGAAAAATTTACTTAAATTCAAATGAAGCCATTTCGTTAGATTATCTTCAGACTTATCTCCTGAGATCATTACCAATACTAGATAAGGATTATATTCTCTTATCGTAGGAACAAGACTTAGAGACTCAACGCTTTTTCCATCTTTGTTTTTTAAGTTATGATCTAAAAATAGGCCAGCATAGCTATGTGGAGCTTTCTTTAAAGTTGGAATAACATCTTCATAGGTAGAAACAAAGTCCGCCTCTAGATCCATATCCTCTAAGATCTTCTTAAACTTTTCTCTAATTGCTTGGTCATCATCTACAATTAAAAATTTTCCTTTCATATCCTTTCCTCAAAGCTAATCATTGTTAAAACTCACATTTGCGAATCCTGTGCCAACACGAAAAAAATAAAATAAGTACAAGTAATTATTTACTTTGCTGCTTTGCGTATCATAGAAATAGGTTTAGAAACAAGAATAAAATTGACGTTTTTACGTCATTACAGGGTTAAATTTTTGATCATACAATCTGTTTTTTTCAGTAAGATACTAAAATCATTAAACTTATGAGGACTTTTCATTTTTGACGTAAAAACGTCACAAAAATGATTAACTATTTAAAATTACAAGATACTTGGACTGACGTGATTACATCACTTCTATATTAAGAGGCCAATTCATCAACATATTCAGGCCTAATTTTATATTCCTTTCCAACTTTTTTTGCAGGAAGAGTTCCTTTCTCTATCCACCTTAATATTGTCCTTTCAGACTTACCAAGAATTTTGGCCACAAGATCAACAGTAAGCCATGCATCTTCACTAGTAGATATTTCTAAGATTTGAACTTGTGCAAGTTCTCCTGATTTAGAAAAACCAGCAAATAAGTTTTCAGAGATTTCCTTATCCTTAACAATCTTATCCTTTTTTAGAATAATTGTTAAAGCATCTGCATCTTTATCATATGAAAGTTTCATTTTTTAGGTCTCCAGTTAATAAGAGTTGTTATTACAATTAAATTGGGATCTTCAATTGAAATTGATAAACATATATCGTTATCAACTCTTCCCTTAATCTTTTTATAAACCCACCATTTACCTTTAGTCTTCTTTTGAAGAGAATCTCCAGACTCAATTACTTCTTCAACAATACTTCTTGAGATATCTCTTTCTTCCATTCTTTCAAGAGCATGTTTTGTAAGTATAAGCTTATACTTTTTTCTTTTAAATTTAATTTCTTTGAGCATTATCAAACCTCATACATATAATACAAGACATTATCGCCTCAGACAAGACATATTTTAATAATTTAAAAATGACGTGTTTAGATCAGCAGTATCATTTAACTACTTGTAATTTTTGAATTAATGCAAAGATGTTTTTACGTCACTTCTTCATTTTGAAAAACAAGCGACGTAATTAAGACAACACGACTTTTTTACGTCATCACTTAACAGTCTGTAATTACTAAGCTTTTATCTAAAGTCAGACGTAATTACATCTATTTTAATTCAACCTCTTTTTAGTGTTTTTCAATAAATTCATACACTTAAGCTCAAAAGTGACTTTGGCATGCCCTTGCACAAGTACTTCGTAACAAACAAGAAAACCACTTGGAGGGGAAAATATGAAAAAGACAAAAAAGAACAAAATACAAAGAAGAACGAAGTTAGAGCAAAAAAAGATTCAGGTTCCAAAGCTAAAAGATCCAGTAAAAGTTTTTACTTCTTGTCCATCTTGCGGATCAAAAGAAATTTTTCCAATCGATGAACAAGTATTTTGCACAGACTGCTCATGGAACAGCATCAAAGTATATGCAGACCTTTTGTTCTCAAAAATTGACTTATTAACTTATGAACAAATGAAATTTGAAGGAACACTATGAAAACAATTTTACAAAAAATTACAAAGCTCTTAGTGAGCAGTGAAGTTAAGCAACTAACACCAAGAGAGGAGGCCTACTTGAAGTATGGACACTTCTTTATAGGTAAATACTAAGGAGATGAGAGTGAGAAAGAAAGCAAATATCGAATACTGGAATAATGAAAAGCTTCAAAAGCAATCTGATAAGAATATTTATGCAGACTATCTGAAAGGTGTAGCGAATGGATACTTTGATAAACCAGTAAGAACTCTAGGACTTAAAGAATCCAACTTTTTAAAAAGTGAAGTCAATAAGCTTCCATATGCACAACACACAATACTGCATCTGTTTTATTGGAAAAATAAATCAGAGTCAGAAATCTCAGATGTTTTAAATATGGATATCAAAGAAGTCAAAAGACTACATGAAGAAGCTCTTAGAAGCTTAAGAAAGAATTATTTTAGAAGACTTCTTAAAAGTAAAAAGCCTTTTTCTCATAAAGGAGAAAGAGAACTATTAGCAGCAATTTAACAAAGGAATAAACAATGGCAAAAAAGAAAAAAATGAAAAATGTAAAGCATGTCCCTCTAAGTTGGTACAACGAATCATCAAAAGTTCAGTTTCCAGCTGGTATGGCCTTCTGGAATACAGAAACAGGGATCTACAACATTAAACTCGATATCTTTTCTCGTATGAAAATTCGACTAACTCCTACTGGCTCAGAGGATGATCAAATTCACTACAAAGTGCAGATTCAAAAACGAGGAAAAGATAGACAACTAAAGTACTTATCAATTGGAGAAGGCGTAAGTTCAAAAGATACAAAAAAATTAATCTTTATGAAACTTGCACCTTTTGAAAACACATTAATTCTGGGGAGAATTGTATGAAAAAACAAAACACTTATTTTTATGGAATCTTATTTTTATTATTAACAATTGGGCTAATTGTACCTGAAAGCGCACTTGCTCAGGTAGCATTTGAAAGTAAGGTTAGAAACCTTACAAATCAACTTATCACAGTTGTGCTACCACTTCTGAGTGTACTCGGACTTGTCTATGCAGTCTTTATGGCGGTTACAGGAGATGGTGCGGCAAAAGGAAGAATCATCTTTGTTATTAGTTGCTCTATCCTTGGCTTTTTAGCTCCACAGATTATTTCTTGGATTCAATCTGTTGCGGGGTAAAAATGAAAGATGAGTCACTATTTACATCAGTTGTTTATAGAAACTTAGATTCAAAGATCAAAATCGTGGGCCTTGAGGCCCTCGATTTGATCGTAATACTTTTAATTGCATCTGTAATGAATCTAATCTTCGGACAAACACCGCTGGCATTATATTTTGTTTTTCTATTACCTACATTTTTAGGAGCACTTTTATATTTTGGAAAAAGAAATAAACCAGACAATTTTCTTGTTCACTTTTTAAAGTACTACTTAGAAGAGGGTCTAATAGAAGCAAACTCTCAAAACTGTGAACTAAACTTACAAAGGAAAATATATGATCCAATTAACAAATAAACTAGATTTTTGGCATCTAGAAGATGATGCAACTATGATTTATAAAAATGGAGATATGGGAGGTGGTTTTAAACTTGAAGGTCGTGATATCGCCTGTAAATCAAATAGTGATATAAACGCCTTAACTCAAAATCTTGAAAACTTACTTATATCTCTACCAGATGGGACTAGAGTTCAGTTTTTCTACTCTTTAAACTCACAAATAAAAGAGCAACTTTCTGCACATAAAGATACTCAGAAAAATAATAATGAGTTCTATGCTCCTTTATTAAAGTCAAGAATTGAGTACTTGAAAAAAAGAGAAGAGAATTTAGATTTTTTTACTCCATCAATTTATCTTTTTATCCGCTACACACCAGTAGGCATAAAGAAGGAAGGTGTCTTTAAATCTAAAAAGAAGTTTGAGAGTATTTCAAAAGAGATATTTGAATCTAGATGTGAAGAATTTAATAGGGTTCTATCTCAGGCATATTCGGTATTAGAAGCTTTAGGGGTTTCACCTAAAAGGGTTTTGAAGGATGAATGGACAGAGCTTCTATATAAGCACTTTAATTTTGATCGATCTAAAAAATTCAAAACACCTAAGATCAAAAATGAAGAGTTATTTCCAAAAAGTTTTATTGAATCAATAAATCTAACTGACATTGATTTTTGTAGAGATTATATAAAGATTGAAAACCTCTACTTCAAGGTAATTTCTCTTGCTAATCTACCTGAAGGATTAACTCATGCTGGAATGATTCACGCACTTACAAATTTGCCGTTTCATTTTTGGATGAGTCAAAGCGTTCAAGTTTTAGATCAACCTAAAGAACTTGAGAAACTACAACTTTCAAGAAGACTTGCTTCTTCTATGGCCAATAGTCAAAAGAATTTAGCTGATCTTGAGTCTGAATCTCAACTTAACCACATTGAAGACCTTTTAAGGGAGTTAATCGAAGGCTCTGAAAAAGTTCTCTCATTTGATACTAATATTATCATTTGGGCTAGCTCTTTAGGTGAACTTGAAGAAAAAAGCGATGAAGTACTAAAGGCATATAGAAAACTTAATAGTTCTGAGGGAGTAATAGAGACATATGCTTCATTAGAAGGATTTTTGAAGTCAACTCCAGGTATGTGCTCTCTTTTTAGAAGTAAAAAGATCAAGTCTTCAAATGCTGCTTGCCTTTTGCCTATATTTGCAAATGAAAAAGGAAGTCAAAGAGCTGTATGTCTTGTTCCAAATAGATCAATGGGACTTTACTCTCTTGATCCTTTTTGCAAGTCCATGCCTAATTGGAATGGACTAATATTTGGTGGAAGTGGTGCTGGAAAATCCTTTTCTATCGCAAATTTGATGATGATGTTTTATGGAAGTCATCCAACTCCAAAGATCATATGGATTGATAATGGAGCTTCATCAAAAAGACTTCTTGATGTACTAGATGGTGAGTTTATTGATTTGCATATCGATAGCAAGATCTCATTAAATATGTTTGATCTCGCTGTGGGACAAAGAGTGCCACCTCCGGCAAAGGTAAAGCTTATTCTTGCTGTTTTGGAGTCTATCCTAATCGATTCAGATCAAAAGTCTTTACCTAAAAGAGATAAGTCACTGCTTGAGGAGGCAATATTTAGAGTATATGAAAATAAGTTTCCAAAAACACCAAAGTTAAGCGATCTAAAAGATATACTAGAGCAACATAATATTAAATCAATGAATAACTATGCTCAGATTCTTTATTCATGGACGAATAATACTCCCTATGGACGTATTATTGATAGAGAAACAAACATTAAGCTAAATAAAGATCTAGTAACTATCGAAACAAAAGGACTTGATGATTACGCTGATCTTCAAAATGTTCTTTTATTACTCTTTACTGACTTTATAAAGACTGAGGCATCAAAAGATATTTCAAGACCAACTTTACTTATCATTGATGAAGCATGGAAACTTTTTCAAACAAAATCAGGGCTTGATTTTACTATTGAGGCCTACAGAACTTTTAGAAAATTTAATTCGGGAATTTGGGCCATAAGTCAAAACTATAAGGACTTTTTATCTGATTCTCAAATTGCCAGTAGTATTTTACCAAATACCACAAGCCTTTTTATCTTAAGACAAAGAAAAATTGATTGGGAAGACTTTCAAAAGACCTTTGACTTTAATGACGCTCAAGTTAGGGCGATTAAAGGCCTTGAAATTAAAAAAGGTGAATACTCAGAGCTTTATTACATGCAAGATGAAAAAGAAGTAGTTCTCCGCATGATACCAGATCCACTTACATATTGGATTTGTACATCTGATGGAAATGATAAAGCAAGAATTGAACAAAAATTAAAAGAAAAACCAAAACTCAAACTCATAGATGCTCTTATTGAGCTATCAAAGGAATAGAAATGCACAAACTTATAAATGGAGACTCAAAAGAGATCTTAAAACAATTTGCTGATAATAGCTTTCATGCTGTTATTACTGACCCTCCTTATGGGATTAACATAAGAAAGGAAAAATGGGATAAGTCCCTTCCAGAACTAGAGATCTGGCAAGAATGTTATCGGGTATTAAAACCCGGTGGAATGATTATGGCATTTGCTGATCCAAGAAACTATCACCATCTTGCTTGTGATCTGGAAAAATGTGGTTTTAATACTTATCCACTATTTTGTTGGATATACCCCAATGGCTTTCCAAAAGGAATGAATTTATCAAAAGAAATAGATAAAGAATTACTTAGAGGAAATCCCACAGAGGAATTTAAAGATTATCTTAGAAGTAAAATGAGTGAAAAAAACTTATCTGGAAATAAGATTGAGCAAGTCTTAGGTATCAGAGGAATGTTTTCTCATTACTTTGGAAAAGCAAATCCTCAATATCCTTCTCCCAAGGTATGGGAAAAACTTAAGGAGCTATTAGATCTAGATAATCGATATGATGAGATTATTTACTTTAAAAGAAATAAGTCTCATCTAGGGCTTATTAGAGAAGATGGGGCAAGCTACAAGTACCTTAAAGATAACTTTAACCGCTATATTCCTAAAACTGATGAAGGCAAATTATGGGATGAATATCGTTATGGAGCAGCTTCTATAAAACCGGCCTTAACTCCTATTTATGTTGGACAAAAGCCATTTAGGGGCAAATTTGTAAAAAACTTTATGACTCACAATACTGGGGCCTTAAATACAAAAGGAGAAAATTATCCATGTAATGTTTTAATGGATAGCAAGATCGATCTAACTGAAAAGAATTACTTTGAAAACATCACTGCTGATAACTATGAGTATTGTTCAAAATCAGTAGTAAAAGAAAAAGGTGAATACAATAATCACCCTACAGTAAAGCCAATAGATCTAATGAGAAGATTAATACACTTAACAGTACCTAAAGGAGGTAAAATCTTAGATCCATTTTGTGGAAGTGGAACAACATTAATTGCTGCAAATCTTGAGGGTGTTGAATCTATAGGGATAGAAAAAGAATATCGCTATTATCAAATTGCTCATAAAAGATTGCTTGAGCTTAATGAGGATGTGAGCTATGCGTAAATTTATGGTTATACTTTTACTTAGCTCCTTTATTTCACAAAGCGCTTTTGCTTGGGGTGGTGGCTATGCTCAAATTCCATACCTCATCCGAATTATTACGGAAAATGTTAAACGCTACCAACAGCTAAGAGAAATGATCAGAAATGCTAGGGATAGAGAAAGATTCATAAAAGCGATTAATGCTGGAATTGAAAACTCAATTGGGCTTATTGAATCTCTTCCTATTAAAGATGAAAGTATTCTTGGTGAGCTTAAAGAGTTTAAAAAGGCCTATAAGCTTCTACAAGATCTATATGGCGTAATACCTAAAACTCAAGATGCTGCCAGACAAATGCTTCATGATCAAACTGTAGCAGAGGCGCTTAAAGTAGTTGCTGTATTACAAGACTATGCAACAAGAGAAGAAAAGAATGCAAAGAAAATATTTTATCAAGCTAGAAATGCATCCCCCAAAGGAGCACAAAGAATGACAGCTCAAGTAAATGCCAAAATTCTTCATACTCTAAATCAGCTACTAAAAGTTAATGGACAGATTTTAAAGCTTCAAAGTGAACAACTGGCAATTACAAATAAGTCCAGTAAGGATGAATCATCACATTATAAATCTGTTACAAACGCTCTATCAAGAGGGCTTAACAATTTTAATGGAGACTTCAATCTCCCCAAATTTTAAAAGGACAACTATGAATAAACAACAAAATTTGAGGCCAGAATCGACCTAAGCTGGCTTACTGACATATGTCAGAATCTTCGATCCGAGATGATCGATATTTACTGGGTACTACTTTTACCATTTTTTGTAGTTTTATTGATTTTAGAAATTTTCAAAACAAATGGACAACCAAACCCAGTATCACTTTTAAAAAGACTCTTTATCTCCACTCTACTGTTAATTACTTTTACGGAAGTAATGGGAATGATTTCAATGTTAGGAGATGGGATAACAGAGAGAATTAATGGGATTAACAATCTCCCAAAAGTCTTAGGGAACCTCTGGAATAACTTTAATAAAAATGAAGTTAATTTCTTTAAAGTAAAAGAAGCACTTCTTTTTTCTATAGGTATTTTATCTTACCTGATTGCTTATCTAGGAGTTTTTATCTCCCATGTAATTATTCATCTGTGTTGGTCAATACTCTATGTTTGTTCACCACTGATGATCTTGATGTATTTATCTGAAAAAACCGCATTCATTACATCGAATCTTTATAAAGGATTAATCAAGGTTGTTACTTGGAAGATAATTTGGAGCCTGCTTGGAGTCATTTTACTAGAGCTTGCTACCAGACAAAATGTATCAGGGTGGGATGACTTATTTACGACAATGCTAGTTAATCTTTGCATTGGACTAAGTATGCTTTTTGTTCCCTTTGCAACAAAGTCTCTTTTATCTGATGGATTATCAGGTTTAGCAACTTCAATGTCGGTAGCTCCAGCATACGCTGTAATGAAAACGCTAAAAGGAGTATCAAAAAGAGGTATTAACAGAGGAAAAGAAACTGTCGCGACAAACTTTACACGAGGAAGAGAAAAATTTTCAAATCAATTAAATCAAACAAAAGAAATGCGACAACCTAAAAACGAATCTCTAAAGAAAAGAGATTTAGCAAACAATGTAATCAAAGTTGATTTTAAAAACAAAAGGAAGGACGATGAATAAAAATATTCACACACTTAACCACATTGATCATTTTTTTAAAATGATCAAAACTCTAAGAGTCGTTATTCTCATTCTTTTGGGAGTAATCACTCTTTTAAGCACATTATTTATTAATCTAGCCTTAAAAGATCCAATTGTTATCACTGAAAAAGTTGATGATACAAGAATCTACACATGGGCCAAAAGGAGAAAAATTGAAGTCGGTATTTCTGAAATCTCCCATTTTACAGAAAGCTTTGTAAAAGAGCGTTACAGTTGGGATCGATTTAGTTCTGAACTGGTAATTAAAAGGATTGTAAACTGGATTACTCCACAGTACAAAAAAAGCTTATTAGCAGCATTTAAAAAGAGAAAACCTATAAAGGATAAAAAAATCTCTCAATATGTAGCTAATATTCAAATCAAGATTGATGGAGCTGTTGCACACGCTAAATTTGATCGAATTATTCGAGTAAATGGCATTCCTTTAATTTCGCCAATGCAAGTAACTCTTTATCTCATCAGAGGAGATCAGGACAAATTTAACCCATATGGGTTGTATGTCAAAGGAGTCGAAGAATATGAAGTCAATTAGCATACTGCTCTTTTTTATTTGTTCCATGGCCTATGCTGGAAAAGTGAGAGACTTATATCTCGATGAGTACACTATAGCACCGGCTTATCTAAAGCTTGGAAGAACAACAGTCTTAAGATTTGAAGAAAAACCCTTAAAGGTTATTTCAGGAAATAGTTCTCACTTTTCACTTGAGTATATTGGAAATGATATCGCTGTTCAGCCACTTGGCCAAACATCAACAAACTTTTTTATATACACTAAGAACAGAAGCTTCGGGATATATCTTCATGTCCAAAATAAAAGGCATGATGACCTTGTAAAGATATTCTGGAAAGAAGTTCCTGTAAGTAAAAGAAAAGTTTTAAAGGGCAGAGCAATCCATGAAATCAAGCTTAAAGAGAATTTAAGTCTAGATTATTGGTTTGTAAAAACTGGGCAAGGACTAAAGATTGTTGATTTTAATATCACAAGTTCTAATAAACTACCTTCTAAGCTTAAAGTCTTTCTTGGTTACAAGAGTAAACTTAAGAGATCTAAAGTCATCGAGGGAAAAAGAGAAAAAAACAAAGTGAAGTTCAGAGGTTTTGTAGAAAGTAATAAAGATTACTTTCCTTACCTAGTAATTAAAACCAGTCTCTATACCTATACAGTGTCATTGCAAAGGAGAAAGTTATTAAGAAAACAAAAAAAATGAATATAAAAGAGATCTTTTTTGATCAGAAAATGGATAAAACAACAATTAAAATAAAAAGTGCAGCAACACTAATGATTATTCTAGTAATTGCTATTGGCTCTTTCCAAATGATCTTTAAAAGTGACTCTCTTTCTACTCACAGGGTGAGATTTAATAATCCTGATAATATTTGGATTCAAAGTAATAATATCACTCTGACAGATGAGAATGGTTTGCCTTATGTTTCAAATGAGGAACTAGCACGACAAGAAAAAAAGCTAAGTCAAAAAAGAAGGAAAAGCAAAAGGGTAAAACTTAGAAAACCAATGAAACAAGTCTTTTACAGGCCTGGGCATGAAGAAAGTAATGCTCTACCTACAACGACTAAATTCATAGGAAAGCTTGTACAGGATATTGATTCCAGATTCTTAGATGAAGAGATTCAAGTAACTGTAAGTTATGGGCTTAATAAGAATGGCTTAGAAATCATTCCAAAATCATCAACTCTACTTGGAAAAGCTAGTTATCAAGCTGGTGACAGAGTAAACATCAACTTTAATAAAGTGATTTTTCCAAATGGAAGAGAATACTCGATTTCAGCTCTGGCCTTAGATACTAAAGATTACAAAAAAGGAATTATTGGAGATTTCCATAATACTAAGGCCAGCAAGATAGCTACTCGAATTGGATTGAAGATGGTTGCTGGTATGAGCGATGTTCTTGTGGAAAAAGAAGCTCTTGGAAACTCAGGAGCTGTCACTGCAAAGTCAACAGCAAAGAACGCTCTTATCAATGGACTTGGAGAAGTTGCCAGTTCTGAAGTTCAAGAATTTGGAAGCGATGTTCAATCACAACAGAACTATGTGACTGTTTCATCAAACACGGCAGTAATTATAAATTTAACAAAACGTTTTAAAGGAACATTATGACAACACAACAAAAAACACAAAGTAACATTAACTGGGATAAAGTCGGAGATTTTATCCTTTCTTTTTTCAGATCATTTTATTATGGAATTAAGGAGTTTAAAAGATTTTTTAAGAACGATAAAATTCACAAAGTTTCACTATTTGCTGGATTCAATCTTTTTGTTTTTTCGTTCTTTTATTCAAGAACATTACATTTTTTTGCAGCTAGACATCTTAATGGATGGCCTAGCTTTAAATTACATGAGTATCTTGTATTTGATGTAAATCAATTTGTACTTGGTTTTACAGGATTAGCTCTTTTCTATCTAACATTCATTTTCTTTTTAGGAGCATGTTACGCTCATCGGAAAAAGAAATATCAAAACAACCTTAATATGTTAGGTATCAAAAATGGCAATGGTGATACACCAAAAGTATTGGATATCACTCCCTGTACTCTTGGTCGAGATAAGATTCTCGTTCAAAGTCCAGGTATTCCCAAGGAAAAGTACACTACAGATGGAGCTTTCAATACGATGAATATGGCCTTTGGTGGTTATATTGAAAGTATTGATGAAATAGTGAATAAGAAACAAGTTGAAATCTTTCTTAACAAGAAACCACTCACTAAAGCATGTAACTATGAAAGCGTGAAAATGGAACTAACAGACGATGATTCTTTTATCGTAGGACAGGGACATAGTGGTGTTGTAACACAAAAAATTGCTGAACTGCCGCACCTTTTGATTGCCGGAACAACTGGATCAGGAAAATCCAATTGTTTTCGTCAGGTTGTTATGGGCTTATTGGATTCTCCGGGAAGAAAACGTATTTACTTACTTGATCTTAAAAATGGAGTTGAAGCACAGATCTTTAAAGATTTTCCAAATGTGTATATTTCTAAAGAAATTGAAACAGCAGTATCATTACTAAAAGATCTTAAAGAAGTTATGGATGATCGTTACAAGTTCCTAGAGCGTAATAGAAGAAACCAAATTGATCCGTTACGCGATGCTAGGGATAGAATCATTATTCTTATAGATGAGTGTTCTGTACTTTTTGATAAAACCCCTGCTAATCCACAAGAAGCTGACTATACAGCACAAGCTAGATCTCTTGTTGATAGTTTAGCAAAGCTTGGGAGAGCGGCTGCTATCAATCTTGTCTTTGCAACACAAAAAATCACAAAGGAAACACTTAACACTACAGTTCAAGAAAATGTTGAGGGGCGCTTTGCATTCGCTCAAAAGACTTTAGCCGGATCACTAAATGTACTTGGAAACAAAAGAGCACTGGATATACCTAAAATAAAAGGTCGCTGTATTTGGAATAGCTTTGCATCTTATGAAGAAGTTCAAGTGCCACTTATCAGTGAAAAGTACATTCTTAAAAGAGCTGAAATTGAGATAGAAAATGCTAAGCAAAGAGAAAAGTTTCCAACGCGAGAAGAAATACACATAAGATCAATGGGACGCAAAGAAGAAGCTGTAATAGATGGCCATAAAGAAGTTAAGCAAAATGGTGCTTGTGATGGATAGAGTGAAGACAAGAAAGAAAAATGTGTTTATCACTAAAAGAGATGAGCAAATATTTTCTTTTTTATATATGTTCAAAATTGCATCCAGAGAACAACTTCATAAGAAGTTCTTTCCAAATGCCTCTTTAAGGGTTGCTTTACGAAGATTAGAGATCTTAAGACAAGTAAACCTAATAAAAGTAATACCATTGGAGACTGAAACTGGTGCATTTAGAAAAGCATATAGCTTAACACCAAAAGCTTTTAAGGAATATATTGATCCTAATGGTAAGTGTAATCGTCAAGAACTTCGCAGTGATGCTAAAAATCATGATATTAGACTAGGAGATATTTATTTAAGCCTTATTAACTATAAAGAGGTCACACAGTATTACCCTGAGAACTTATTACAAGCTGGTCTTACAAGAAACAGTAAAGTCGACTTAACACGTCTTCATGATAATGGACACGATGCTATTTTTTTGTTGAATAAAAAAGCTGATACATATTACCCTGTGGCGATTGAATACGAACACAGTAGTAAAACGCAAAAAAGATATCATCACTTTTTTTCAAAAGTTTATACTACGTCAAGATTAGAAGCTGTTTATTATATTTGTAAGAGCCAAGCTGTTTTAGATAAAGTGATATCTATTGATAGGAAATATTATGGAGATCTTCCTGTTAAGATATTTTATCAACTTTATGATGAGGTGATTAAAGAGGAAAAGTCATTGGTATTTTTTTCTAAAACAAGTGCTACCTCAACTATAAATAAGTAACACTCAAACTAGGTCATATAGCATGATGTGAACTGTGGACATTTTTCTCAGACCTAGAAATATGCCTTTTCATCCTAACATACTAAAAATATTGAATAATTTAAAGAAATTCAAAGAATCTAATTCTATTACTGTATGGGGATATAGGCAAATCAAACAACATTACGAAAAATAAACAACAATTCGGAGAAATTATGACAACAACAAAACTATTTTACTTAATATTAACAACACTACTTATCTCTAGCTGCTCTACTATAAATAGATCTCTATCTTTAGGGACAGCAAGTGGTATAGCAATAGGACTATCCTTAGCTCCATTGAAACAGCCTCATAATTCAAAAGATGCTGTTAAATTTGGAGTTATAGGGGCCTTAATTGGAGGAGTATCAAGTTACTTCATTCATAAGTCCTTAATCAAAAGAGATGAAAATGTAAGAAAGGAAACTCTATTCAATCTTGAAAAGTTTGGAGTTTTTGGGCTTCAAGATGAACAAGCACCTCTAGAGATTCCATACAAGAAGAAAGGGAGTTCTCAATGAAAACAAAAAAGTTCATCAGATTAGAGCTGAGTAATGAAGCCTATGAGAATCTTGATCAAATGATTTCTCAAGTCAATCAACAAAAGAGTTACTGCAAAGTTTCAAGATCAAATCTTGTCTCTTATTGTATTAACTCTTTTTTCAAGAATCTATTTGATAAGGAAAAAGGTATGATCATTAACTCTCACTTTGACTCAAAGAGATTTGTTAAGAATGCACTCAATAACCTGTCAAATGACGCTGACATTGAATCATTTTTACAAGATACTCTTAAACAAGTGGCCTCATCAAAGCCACGAAAACAACGCAAGAGAGGAATAAGTAATATCACACCAGAGTGATTCTAAGGGAGGTACAAGCCTCCCTTTTCCTTCAAAAAAATGCACTAAGTGTAAAAAAATTAAGCCGATCTCAGAGTTTTATAAAAAAGGCAACAGAACAGATAGTAGTTGCAAAAAATGTGTATTAGCTCATAAAAAGACTCGGCGAGTAAAAAAGAAAAAAACTCAAAATATTACACTTAAAACAGAAGCTAGAACGAAAATTCGAAGTTATGTTTGGGGTACACCTTCTAACCAAGAAATAGAGGATTTTGCAAAAATATTTAGTACTTACTTTAGGAGAATAGAAA
>CAKZUQ010000035.1 GCA_937923325.1 uncultured Bacteriovoracaceae bacterium | reverse complement strand
AATTTTCTGGAGTCATGAGTGGTCCTTTTTATAAAATTTAGTGTGGTAATTAAATTTTACTGTAAAAAGTCACTCATGATTTATATCGAACTTATTTCCTCAGGATGCACCGCAAACACCATTAAGTTTGTAGACCCATTATTGTTTCCATCTTAGCCTTTAAGTTGTGTTTTAATAGAGATATTGAAGATAAGCTTAGATCTGACGCTACAACATTTGATGCCATCAATACAAACATTATAAAAAAACTCTCATGCTATACCTTGTCCCTTCTACTTCAAGCTCGTAACTTACTTAAGTAATTTTATCTTAATCTTAATCTCTATATTTATCTTTTAGGCAGCTTCCCTTTTTTTCAGAGCTTGATCTAAGTCAAAAGTCGCTTGAAGGTTCATCCAAAGCTTAGCAGACGTTCCTAAGAAATCTGCAAGGTCTAAAGCTGTATCAGCAGTAATACCTCTTTTACCTTTGATAAGCTCGTTCAGCTTAGCTCTTGTCCAACCTAATTCGTCAGCAACATAAGCTTGCGTCCACTCACTTGGAATAATAAATTCTTCTAGAAGCATCTCTCCAGGATGAAATGGATTCTTAGGTGCTTTCATACTAACCTCCTATTTATGGTAATCGAGTATCTGAACATCATGTGCTCCGCCACTCCACTTAAAGATAATTCGCCATTGGTTATTTATTCTTATTGAATGGTAACCTTTCAAGTCTCCCTTCAGGGCCTCTAGTCGATTTCCCGGAGGAACTCGAAGATCATTCAATTCATCAGCATCGCTTAGATAAAGTAGTTTTCTCCTCGCAACTCTCAATAATTCAGAGGGAAACTTCTTTAAAGACCTTCCTCGTTTATCTTCATATAGATCTGCTGCTAAATTATTTCCAAAGCTTTTTATCATCAATCTAACATTATCACATATCGATAACATTATCAAGTAGCGATAACCTAAATTTAGAAGGTTCGAACCGTTTTGGGTCGAACAAAAATATGGCAAGTGGTCTGGTTTTGGTCTGGTTACTCATGAAATAAGATGAAATCAAATGATAAATAATGAAAAAAAAAAGAAGCTAACTTACCGTTATTGCTCGTAATTGGTTAGTATCATTGGCCTATTTTTAAGCTCTGCTCGTACCCCCTTGGGAGTATCAAGTTTATATAAAAGCCTTTTTTCGGAAAGGCTTTTTTTGCTTAATTCTTAATTCCCCTACGAAGATATAATCCACATCCTTCCTAATTTTCTTTTTCCAAAATCTACCCTCCACTTGATCTCATTTTTTATGAGCAAGTCCAAAAATACCTCATCTCACAAAATTAGGGCGCTTGTAACCTTCATTTCTTGGTCACATCTTATGCGACACATCTAGCTCTCAATCGGACTTTTACTATTCTGTTGTCAAAGACAACAGCATGATCACTTATCTTTCTAAAATTATTTTGATGATGAAAAATCACAAGTATTCCTAATACCTAAAAAATACTCAAAACATATTAATTTTTATTCACTCACAAAGAATAATGGATTCGATAAAAAAATTGTCAAGGTTTAATCAAAAAATTCAATAGTATTACTCTTGACGAATATTAAATTGAAACCAAATTAAGAAATGAGAGTAGAAGGTTTTCTATTTTCAGGGTGTTAAGTTAAATATTTGATTCAATTTAGTTAAACGATTGAAAATAGAATAAAAAACCTTACTTATTTTAAATTTAAATACCAAGGAGGAAGAATGTTGAGACAAGTAAACTTAACAAATTTAAATGAAACTCAAGAATATCACTTCGGTATCCCCATATGTGAGTTTGAGTATCAACAAATTAAAAAGAAATTAGATCTATTAAAAGAGCGTTGTCCTTCACAATGCAGTCTAAATTTAAGTTTTAAGGGAAATGATTCCTCTTATGAAGGAGAGATTTCGGTTAAAACAGCATCAGAGCATTTTTATTCTAGAAAGCGAAATAGTAACTTATATTCATGCTATATGTTACTTGAAGAGGAGATTGACCAACAACTATTAAAATGGAAAAGAAGTCGCTTCAATACACTAATTAACGATAACAAAGATCAAATTCAATTAAGTTCTATTTAATTTTTTTGGAGGTTCTATGAAAAAGCAAAAGATTCACAAAGCAAGAGAAATTTTTAAAATTAAAAATCAAATCTATAAAATTGCTCCTTATGCAGACGATGTAGATATTAAAATTGATAAGGTGGAAAATGGAAACTTTGAGTCTTTAATAAGGGTACATATTCCCAATAAAAAAAGTTTAATCGCAGTTAAGAAAGATAAGTCATTACACAACTCACTTGAAAAATCACGACAAGCAATTCTTAAGCAAGTTAAGAGAATTAAAAATAAAAAATATTTTATTAAATCACGATTGAGCGAGTTTAAGAATATTGCTTAAAACAAGGGAGCTTATGCTCCCTAAACTTATGGATTATACAATTTTAAAGAATGCCTTGATTCCAAGTAAGATATTGTTTGCTGCCATTGAAGCTAGTATTAGCCCCATAACCTTACTAATAATTATAGCACCAGCATTACCAATTTTATCATGAATTTTATTAGATAAAATCATTGTAAAGTAATTTATAATTAAAACTAACAATAAAACAGATACTGTAATCATTTGAAGTTTAAAGTCTGAACGAGTTGTATCTGCAATTAAAACAACCGCTAAGATTGCTCCTGGACCAGCAATAGAGGGTAGAGCGAGAGGGAAGATTGCCGTTTCTTTACCGTTTTTTACAAGTTGAATTTCTTCTTCTGGTTTACTGTCTCCAAAAATCATATTCACAGCAAACAGAAAAAGAATCACTCCTCCAGAAGTTTGAAAAGCAGCAAGAGGAACACCTACTTGCCTTAAAATATACTCTCCAACAAACAAGAAAAAAATAAGAACACAAGAAGCTACAACAGAAGCATATCTTGCAATTTTTTTCTTTTCATCTTTATCGTAACCCTTTGTAACTGCAAGGAATACGGGGATAGTTCCAACTGGATCAATAACGGCCCATAAGACTATAAAGCTTGCAATAAATTCATCTAAACTTAACATAAAATATCCGTGATCATTAAAAGTCCCCATCTAACTGATCAAAGTGCTCAATAGACTCCTCAAAGTTATCAAAAGTTGCGATATGAATAAGTGCATCTCCACTGCTGACTAAAGGTACTTTTGTAATACCAATAATTACCCCATTTTTAGGAGAGCAAACCGGTGATATATTATCTCCAAACACATCTGATATATTTGCAATACATTGTCCTTCAAAAACTTTATCACCAAGTCTATATGCACTATTAAAAATACCACTTGATTTTGCTCTTAGCCAAAAACTACTTTTTGCGACAATTGATTCAACTCTGTTTTTATTTTTATTCTTTGGTAAAAGACCAATATCTCTCATAACAGAAAGACAACCTCTAACGCCAACTTTGATGACATCTTCTTCAAACCTTAAGGCCTCGCCACCTTCAAATAAAAGTGTCGTAACATTTTTTTCTCGCGCAGCCTCTCTAAGAGAACCATCCCTCAGTTTAGAATCAACTATAACTGCAGCTCCAAAGCTCTTGGCCATTTCATGTGTAGCTTCTTCATCAAGACAAGCTCGAATTTGAGGGAAATTAGATCTATGAATAGCACCAGTGTGTAAATCAATTCCATGAGTACACTGAGAAACAATTTCCTTCATAAAGACACTGGCCAGCTTTGATCCAAGAGACCCTCGAATAGTACCAGGAAAGCATCTGTTTAAGTCTCTCCTATCTGGCAGATATCTTGATTTATTATTAAAGCCATAAACATTTACAACAGGAATTAAAATTAGAGTACCTTTAATCCTGTTCAATATTGTTTTCTTTGAAATTCTTTTAATTATTTCGACGCCATTTAGCTCATCTCCATGAATAGCAGCACTTATAAATAAAGTAGGACCATTAGTCTTCCCTCTAATAACTTCAACTGGTAAAAATTGTTTAGTATGATCATATAAAGACCCTATTTCAATTTTTATCTTTTTACGCTCCCCAGCAGCTATGAATTCTTCACCAATTTTCATTACTCATTTATCCTGTTTTATAAAGTCTCTAACTTGAGTTTTCTTCGCATTTTAGTTGTCTCAGGAATAAGATCTTTAAATAAGTCAATTTTTCCAAAGCATAATAATCGATCATCTGCTTGAATCGTCATACTAAGTCTTGGATTAGGGTATACATTATCTCCCCTAAATAAGGAAAGAACATTAATATCTTTTTCATCCAAGCCAGAGTCCTTTATCAATTTACCTATATACTCAGATCCTTCTGGAATATAAATTTCAGTTACATCATAACCACTACTTACACTAATTTTTTGTCTAAAATCAATTTCTGGAAAATCAACTCGGTTGGCCATAAAATCAATAATTGCTCCCGCAATATCTAAACCAGTACATGCTTCAATGCCCTTTAGTCCAGGTGAAGAATTTATCTCCATTATTTGAGGACCATTAGCTCCTTCTAACATATCGACACCAGCTACACCTAGTCCCATAATTCTAGCTGCTCGAATTGCAGTCTGTTCATACTCTTTAGAAAGTTTTATTTGCTCTGTGGTACCACCTCGGTGAACATTACTTCTAAACTCTTGTCCTTGAGCAACTCTTCGCATTGCTGCAATAACTTTTCCACCAACGACAATGGCCCGAACATCTTTTCCCTTACTTTCGGCAACAAATTTTTGAATTAAGACATTCTGCTTTTGACTTTGCAGTAACTCAATTATCGAAAGGGCCATCACTTGAGTATCAGCAAGTAAAACTCCAATACCTTGAGTTCCCTCAAGGAGTTTGATTATAACAGGTGCTCCACCAACTCTCTTTATTGCTGGCAATACATCTTTTTTATCTTTAACATAAGTTGTCGCAGGAATACCAACTTTATGCTTAGAAAGTATTTGAAAGCTTCTCAATTTATCTCTAGAGTTCAAAATACCATCTGCTGAATTTGCACAAAAAACATCCATCTGTTGAAATTGTCTTACAACTGCAGTTCCAAAGTAAGTTAAAGAAGCTCCGATACGTGGTAAAATAGCATCATAATCATCGAGTAGACTTTGTTTATAATACAACTGAGGGTTTCCCTCCTCAATATTTAGAGCGAACTTTGTTGTATCTAAAACTTGAACGGTATGACCTTTTTGCTTACAAGCTTCAACAAGCCTTTGCGTAGAGTAATTATTTGGTTCTTTTGAGATTATTGCTAATTTCATAGCTCTTCCTTTTTAATAATAAATGACTTGCCTGGGTTAACTAAAAACTTTCCTTTTATACCTGAACGCCCTAAAAGCATCCTAAAGCCCATCTCATCTCTGTTTGTTAATGTTAGTTCTATAATCCAATTTTGATCTCCAAGCTGAACACTAGTTAAAATAACAGGCCTTAGCTCAGAAGCTCCATTCGAGCTTTTAATCTGTCTAAATTCTTCAATCTTTGAAGAACATTTAACTTTTCCTATATCGCTGTCCTGATCAGGATAAACAAAAAAAGATGCATACTTTATACCATCTATATTTTCAATTTTTAGTTGATGAGCATGTAAAGATGATGTCCTTGCTCCTGTATCAACTTTAACTTTAATCTTTTCTACATTTAAATCAGATAACCCGACATATTCACGCCACCCAATCTCAGTTTTGTTATTTGTTTTCTTCATTTTATATCCATTTTTTTCTTTTAAAAATCAAAAGCATAATTGAGGCCGTAAAAATTAAAGTTCCCCACATTAGAAAGTAACCATTTTTATATTTTAACTCAGGAATATAATCAAAGTTTGTTCCATATATCCCTGTGATAAATGTTAGAGGTATAAATATAACAGAAAAAACTGTCAAAACCTTCATGATCTCATTCATTTTACTATTTATCCTCGAGTCATACAAAGAGAGTTGGTCGGATAACATCTCTCTGTATACATCTGTAACCTCTACTGATTGAATAGATAATTCTAATAGATCTTTATAAAAAGGAAGAGACTCCTCTGAAAGAAGAGCAGATTCTGATCGATTTAGACGAGTTAAAAAATCTCTAACAGGGCGAACTATTTTTCTTAAGTAATTAATTTCCTTTTTAAAACTGAATATCTCCATTAAAGTTTCTCGAGAGGGGGTTGTAATAATTTTATCCTCCATGTCTTCAACAAGCTCTCCTAATTGACTTAAGATAGTAAGGTAGTTTTCAATTGTCCTCTCTAAAATAAGATAAGCTAAAAAGTCAGAAGACATCTTTCTAACACGGCCCTTACCTAGCATTATTTTATTTCTTATAGATGAAAAGCTATCAGACTCATCATTTTGAAAAGTTAAAACATACTTTTGACTAAATATAACAGTTAGCTGATTACTATGAAGAACCAATGGAGCTTCCTTGAGAGAAACCTCTTTTATTGAAAACTGAATATAATCCTCATGATCTTCCATGTTTGGCCGAGTCCTTGGATTTAAAAGATTTTCTATTGTAAGAGGATGAAGATTAAAGATGGAGGCGATATTTTGAATTAAATCCATATCTCGTAAGTTCTTTACATTCACCCACGTTATTGAATCCTTTTCTTTAAACTGTCTTAAGTCTTCAAAGCTAGGCTGTACGACTTCAAAGACTTCATCTTTAGTATAATCAAGAACACTGATATCAAGATTGTTAGTATCATCAAGAATCTTAGATTTATTTTCAGAAGAACTTTGGATTTCTTTTTTAGTATTTTTGAGAAAACGTGCCATTACACAAAACCCTTTTTGATATGAGTAAGTGTTAACATTAAAACACTTACACATACTCTTTTAGAAAGAATTACTATTACTTTTATAATAACTCACTGATTCTAACAGTAAAAGAAATAAAGACTTTATATATCACCCAAAGTCGATTCTTTCTCCAAGTAAACCTCTACATATCTACGGAAAAGATCTTGCTCCAAATCTGCCACCCGATCATTTTTAGCGGGCAGTTTCAATAGAACCTCTATTTCTTTGTCTTTAGACATAACCAGCCTGACTCTGGGTTCTACATTTGGAATACCAATATTCTCACTGCGACAAAATGTTTCAATTGTATCCTTAGCTTCACTTATATAATCCTTACAAATGTCACTTCCCCAAATCAATAGTTTTTCTTCAAATTCCTCAAAACTAACTCCTTTTGGCAATTTAAAAGTAAATGTCTTAATTGAGTATTCTTTTAAGTATGACTCATTGGTCACAGCTTGATTTAGCATAACACTATTAGGGATTATAATTACATCACCAGTAGTTTGTTGTGAGTTTTTCTCAGGTCCAATCTCCAGTACTTTTGTAGTAGTAAAGTTCTTTTCTATTACAAAACCTCTAATTCCAGAGACTTCAATTCTATCACCCAGTTTAAAGTGACCATTTATATTAACAAGAAAGCCACCAGTAAGATTCATAATTAGCTCTTTAGTGGCAACAACGAAAGCCGCCGATATGGCAAAGAAAGAGACAATGAAGTTCTGTATATGACTAAACCATAATGTAACCAAAATCCCTAAAAGTAAGACCATAAGAAGATTTGAAAAAATACTTAAGCGATGCTTTTTTTCTATATCTGTTAGCTTTTTACTCTTATTTATTTGAACAATTGAAAGTTTTTTCAAACATAGAAAGATAGTTAGAAAAACGAATGATAAGACTATTTGGTCCAAGTTTTGAGAGATATATGAAAAGTTCATTGCCATCTTCCTTTTTAATTTCTAAGTATTCTATTAAATAAAACTTAAAATATAATTTATGACTAATTCACAATATATACATCTTCTTTATCTCAAAAGATAGTCTGTATGTACCCATTAGATATTTTAAATGGTTAAAAGTATATCGATAAAAAAGTAGTCTTATTTTAGACTACTTTCTTAATCGATATATTCGCCTATTTAAATCGAATGGCTCAACTCAATACTTCCATTTTGTTTAGTGAAGTTAACTTTTTGATTTTCAATATTCTCAGAAAGAATCAACTTCGATAAAGGCCTAACAACAAGTCGACTAAAAACTCTTTGCAAAGGTCTAGCCCCATATTTCTCATCATACCCTATTTCACAAAGTTGATCGACGACCTCATCACTAAAGCTTAAGTCTATCCTTTTATCAGAGACTCTTTCTTTTAATAGTTTAACTTGCTTCAACACAAGATCCTTCATAACTTCTCTCTCTAGACTATTATATTTTAATATGGCATCAAGACGCCCTATGACCTCAGCTTTAAAATCGACCTCTATATTTTTAGAGTTAGTTGTTAAGAGAATAATGGTATTTTTAAAGTTAATAACTCTTCCTTTATTATCTGTAAGCCTACCGTCATCTAGAACTTGAAGTAGTATGTCTAAGAAGTCTGAGTGTGCTTTTTCAACCTCATCAAACAAGATTACGCTATATGGTCTTCTTCTTACGGCTTCAGTTAGAATACCTCCATCTTCGTAACCAACGTAACCTGCGGGAGAACCAATTAATTTAGCGACAGAGTGTTTTTCTGAAAATTCACTTAGGTCGACTCTAATTATGTTTTCTTCGTCATCAAAAAGGTATCTGGCCAAAGTTTTTGCTGTCTCAGTTTTTCCAACTCCAGTTGGCCCACTTAGTAAAAATGAGCCTAACGGCTTAGTCTCATCACTAAGTCCTGCAAAACTAGTTAATAGAGAATCACTAATTTCATGAATAGCCTCTTTTTGGCCAAAGACATTCTTATTTAACTCCTTTTCGAGGTTTAACACTGACTCCTGTTTGGTTTTTAGAATCTTTTCAATAGATATACCAAGTTGTCTTGAAATAATTGACGCCACATCTTCCTTAGTTAACTCCCAAGAGTGATTAAATTTATTCATTTCTTTTTCTAACTCAGGAATCAGTGAATACTTTATTTTTGAAGCTTTTTCATAATCTTGATTACGCTCGGCTTTTTCAAGGTCAAACTTATAAGCTTCATATTGATTTTTCAGTTCAGCATTTTTCTTCAAGCTATCAACTTGTACTTCCCATGCTATATACTTTTTATCAAACTCTTCTTGAAGTTCTTTTATTTCTTTTTCTAGTTCTTTATTTGGATTTACTCTACATAGGATACTCTTACTTCTTATCTCTGATTGTAAAAACTCTAAATCAGCAGGCATTGCCTCTGCAGATAGCTTTAAAGAAGAAGCTGCTTCATCAATTAAGTCAATTGCTTTATCCGGTAAGTTCTTATCAGTTATATATTGATCAGAAAGGTAAACTGATGAATATATGGCATCATCATTAATTTTAATTCCATGATGCCCTTCAAATTTGTCTCTAATACCCATCAATATTTCAATTGAATCCTCTTTACTTGGTTCATTAACATTTACCTGTCTAAACCTTCTTTCTAATGCAGCATCATTTAATATATACTTTTGGTACTCATCGTATGTTGTAGCTCCAATACAGTGAATCTCGCCTCTAGAAAGAGCTGGCTTTAATAGATTTGCTGCATCCATTGCACCGTCTGTTTTTCCAGCTCCAATTAGCTGATGTATCTCATCAATGAATATAATATATTGCCCAGCACCTGCTTCAGTGAACTTTAAGAGCTTTTGAATTCTTTCTTCAAAGTCTCCTCTAAATTTAGTACCGGCCAATAAAGATCCTAGCTCCATACTATAAATTGTTTTTCCTTTTAAAACATCAGGGACTTTATCTTTTACAATAGCTTCAGCTAATCCCTCTATAATCGCAGTTTTTCCAACTCCAGGCGCTCCGACAAGTACGGGGTTATTCTTTGATCTACGCCCTAGAATTTCCATTACAGCTCTTATTTCTTTACTTCTTCCAATTACAGGGTCCAGTTTTCCAGACATAGCCTTTGCGTTTAAATCTATTAAGAATTCAGGAACATCCTCACTTTCATCTTCATCTTTAAATTCAGAGAAATCAATAGACAGATTTGGAAATGTATTCGGTAAAAACTTTAAAAGGTCTCTCTCTGATACAGAGTCTCGACCTTTTTGTGTTGCATTTGCTCCAGCTTGTGTAATCCAACTTTTAAAGCTTCCAGATGCTTGAATTTGCTCAATAGTTAAATCATTATTTGATTTTGGTAGCATATTTAATAAATCTAAAATTTGCTGTTCATAACTAATCAATTTCTTTGAAGAGTATGAGTTTGGATTTTTGACTAACCCAAATAGTAAATGAATGGGGGCGAGTTGAGTATTTCTCAATTCAATAGCCTTAGATTGAGCTATGCTTAATGCGCCCTCTACAATACTGTCAAACTGTTGCATTCTAACCTCCATAATCGTTTCTACTTAAAAGATGATGGCTATTTTAAAAATGTCAACAGTTCTAGCTAAAACTATATTTTCCCTTTCAATAATTTATAGGCAAGGCCTCTCTCATTTTTTTTAACAACACCCCACACAGAAGTTTGGAGTTCTTCAATCTCTCCTAGAACAACAACATCTTTATTCATACACAATCTATTCTTTGCCACTTCTGAAACAATGGTAAAACCATAAGCTTTTTCAGTCACAATTTGAAAAAGATCAATATCTTCTGACTCTCCTAGTAATCTTGGTGTTAGCCCATTTTGAGAAAAGAAAAGTTCTATTTCATACTTGAGAGTAGAATCTTTGGTATAACTAAAATACGGTATTTCATTTAAAGACTCTGGAAAATTTCGAATATGTTTTTTAAACTTTTTGTGCGCGACCACAAATGTTTTATTCAGACCAACTCGATATGAATCTACATTTGAAGGAAGACTATTTCTATCATCCGTAAAAATAAGATCTATATTTCCTTCCTCCATCTCAGCAAGTAGAAGGTGTCTGTGATCTTGTCTCATATTTACTCTATACTCACTTTGTTCAAAAAGAGGTAATATGTAATCATATAGGAAGTACTGGGACATAAATGGAGACATTCCAATGTCAAAACTTGTTTTTGGAACTTTAATATTATGCCTGAGACGCCTTGTTAACTCTGTTGAAAGAGAGAAGATCTTTTCTCCATACTCTAATGCGAGTTGTCCTTCTTTTGTTAAATTAAGTTGCCTATGCTTTCTTTCAAATAATTTACATTCAAAGTGCTCTTCGAGTAATTTGATTTGATCACTAATTGTAGGCTGAGAAACAAACAATTTTTCGGCTGCAGACTTTATGGACCCTTCATTTGCAACAATATAGAAGTAGTAGAAATGGCTAAAATTTAATCTATTCATAATGATTCCTTTAATTAGGTTATACCTAATTAGTTATAGAAATAAAACGATTTTACCTGAATCACATTTTAGACGATACTCCATAATACAAATCAATTTTAATATTCTTTTTTTGGAGAAGAGAATGAGTATATTTGAACTTTTTGGATGGATTGGAGCAATTCTAGTACTTTTAGCTTACTACCTTGTATCTACAGAAAAGACATCTAGTAGATCTTTAAGCTTTCAAGCTTTAAATATAGGCGGTGCTATTTTTTTAGTAATCTATACATACTATTGTAAAGCTTATGCATCCATGAGTGTAAATCTCATTTGGATACTTATTGGCCTACTCTCTGTTTCAAAAGTAAAAAAAATCAACTTAAACACAAACAACTCTTCAAAAACTAAAAGTTATTAGTCTTATTTCTTTATTTCACTTAAAGACGATTTGAGCTTGATGGGATCAGGCACATATAAATTTTCAAATATAAAACCTAGGCTTTAAAGGAACTACTAAAGCTCACGAAAGAAAATCAAAGCTAATCAAAATCTACTTTACATAGCTTTAAACTAATCCAAAAGGGTAATAAAACGATTAGAGAAATATAAAAAGATGCAGCATAATGCTTTAACGGAACCAGAAAGGAGTATTGGAAATGTACACAAAACTGTCAATTCTTGTATTTTTAATTATTATTTTTATGGCCCAACGACCAGCTTACTCAAATGAACTTAATAATTCAGGCAACGAATATAACAAAGAGCAACAAGAAATATCTGATGAGCAAAGTGAATATGACTCAGATTCAAATTTTGACTCTAATTCTGAAACAAGCGAAAAAGACCTAGAGGAAAAAGAAGAAGATCTGGATCGCAGTGAAGAATTTGTAGAATAACTGAATAAGTAAAGAAGGATAATTCAAGAAAAGATCTGACTTAGCCTTCGTGGGGATAATCATTAATTGAATATCCCCACCAATAAAATCAGGATTTTAACGACTTTAATTATAATAATTCCACTTTATAGCTCACCTTTTATTAAAAAATAGAACTTTAATCAAAAAAATTGATACTTTTTGATATATATAGATTTTAAAGTATTATACACTACAGATATACTCTAAAACTAAAAAGGATTTTCAATGAAAGGAAGTAAGCAGATAATAGATGGGCTTAACAAATTACTAACCAAAGAACTTACATCTATCGATCTTTATTTTTTACACTCTCGCATCTATGAAGACTGGGGCTTCACTAAGCTTTATGAGCATACAAATGGCGAAAAAGACCACGAAGGTCTACATGCTGATATGGTTCTTAAAAGAATTATATTCCTTGAGGGAAGTCCTGATATTGCATCAAGAGAAGCTTTTAATGTTAAATTAGATGTAAAATCAATGTTAGAGCAATCGCTTCAATATGAAATGGAGAATCAAACTCTTTTAAAAGAGCTTATTTATTTATGTGAAGCAGAAAAAGATTTTGAGACTAGAAATATGCTATTAATCTTACTTAAAGATACTGAAGAAGATCATATTAAGTGGATTGAAATTCAACTCAAATTACTAAAAAGTACTGGAGAGCAAAATTACCTCCAAGCCCAACTTTAAAGATACAATTTACACCTCATTATCAAATATTAGTAATGAGGTGGTTTTTCAGATCCAAAAAGTGTATCTGATGCATTTGAAGCTAATTTTAACTTCTCTAGATCAGCACTTAACTTTTCGATGGCCCTGGCCTGTGAAGTGACAATTTCATTTAGTTGACTTACCATTTCTTCCTGGTGAGTATAACGAATTTCTAAATCGACTATTCTTTTATTTATATCGTCCGACAAATTACAATCCTTTATTTTTTAGTGACTATAATATTCAAAGCTTTGATTTTGCAAATAAAAAAATAGTTTATGTCTAAAAACTACGATTTACTCTTAATTCGAACAGGTAATAGTGCTCGTTGAAAATAATCAGCTCTACTTGAGGCCTTTATATCGATACTAGAAAATAAGTTGATCGCAACATCTAAAAAGTCTTCTTTAGCAGACTTTATAGATTGTAAGTTAAGACTAGTTTTTTTTGTTCTTGTATTTTTATCTTTTTTAATCATTTAATTCCTTTATTACTGTAAATAAGACTTAAGCATCCAAGATACTTCTTCGTGTTTTTTAGTTAACCCAATCAGTAAATCTTCTGAAACTGGATCTTTTTCCATCAATATCGTATTTGAGCTCAAGAACTCTTTAATACTTGATTGGATTTCTAATTGAGTTTCAAATAAGTCTGCCAACATTTCATTAGAGCTATAAGCACTACCGTTTACTTCATGTATTTTCGAAGTCTTTACAATCGAAGACATAGTACTAATAGGTCTTTCATCTAATATTCTTACTCTTTCAGCAATAGTATCCATAATTTTTATAGAATCTTTATACCTATCTTCTAAAAATGTATGAATTGAGTGGAATCTTGGCCCTGTAATGTTCCAGTGGTAATTCAATGTCTTTGTAAATAAAATATACTCATCAGCTAGAAGGTGGTTTAAGAAATCTGATAGCTTTCTTCCATCAACATCTGTTATTCCGGTTACTGGTTTAGATTTTGTTATTTTTAAATCTGTCATAATTATCTCCTTGATTAATTTATAATTTAATTTAGTATGCTATTGATATAAAGGCTTTTAGTGAATGTATTTAAGATGTGTACTTTCTTAAACTTATAAGAAAGAGTAAATTTTTGTTTTATTGGAGTATTCACTTTGAATATAATTTAAAAAAGAAATTCTTCTCTCTTGCTTTAAATAAAATATTACGACAACATCTTTTTTTGAATATCCAGAGTTTATAATATTTGTTCTTTTCGATTTTCTTCCCTTTGCATAATACATGCATAATAATACTGAGGATAAGATTGGTAAGATAAGGATTTTTCCAGAAAACAATGATTCTACGTAGCCAAAGTAGAACATTAGACTCAATAGAATAATATTAATAAAGATGAGAAACACAAAAAGTGAAAATGATTTTCTAAAGATCTTCTTTTTAGTCTGAGCTTCTTTAAAGTTTTTCAACTTTTCTTTTACTGTCTCATCATTCTTAAGATTATAGTTTAAAAGGTCAAAATCTTTAAGAGCTATATTTATAACTTTATATGCAAGGTCTAAGTTTTTAAATTTGATGATTACTCTTTCTTTCGTCTTCATAATTAATTTAAGTTCTCTTTATATGTGAATAGTTTAATAACGCTACAAAAATAATTCCTCCCACAAGATTACCTGCTAAGGCTGCAACAATAAAGACAACAGATTTCAGATACTCAGGATCAGAACTAAATAGCAGTCCAGAAAATATTTCAGCAGAGCCGGCAATAGAGTGATGAAACCCAGCAAAACCAATGATAAATGTAACGATAAAGATACATACAACTTTTATTAAGTTTAGAGTCGTAGATAAAACTAACCATCCACCTTGTGCCATAAGCCACCCTGCGAGAATTGCACTATAGAATACTTGAAAAAAGTCAAACTCAAGCAGATGATTGTATGTTATTAAAAATCCTTCTTTTCCGTGAATTATATAGTCTGCATGGTATAACATTATGGAACTAATAAATGTTCCTACAATATTCCCAAGTATTATAATTCCCCACAACACAAGCAAGGACTTTAGCTTAAACTTTTTATCTAAAAATGGATAAAATGCAGTAGCAGTATGTTCTGTAAATAACTGTGTTCCACTCAGGATACATATAATAAAACCAAGAGGATACAAGCACGCCACTATAAGTCTATTTAATATAGGTACTTCAAAAGATGCTGTATGGGCTATTGCAACTAACATAGCTGTAAAACCCAATATTAGTCCAGCTGCAATAGATGACATAAATAGAGAGAAGTTAGTTCGATCATATTGTTCTAATCCCTCTTCTATTGCTAACTCTAAAGTATCGTTTGGATGTCTATTTGCAAAGTCATTACGTTTTATTATAACAGAAGTGTACTTTTCATCTTCTAACTCTTTAACAATTTCTCTATCTGTTTGATGATTTACTTCCATTTTTATTCCCAACTTAAATGTTATACTTTTATTTTCTTTACTATCTTAGTTCATTTTTAAATAAATAGATCTATCTTCTATTGTTTAAATGTGTAGATATGAACACAAAATAATCAAATCAATACGATGTTTTTAAGACTCCCTTCGTAAATAATTGTTAAAAATATCTTTTTATCAAAGGAGAAAGATTATGAAGAATTTAAACTTTACAAAAAGAACAGAAGATCTATCAATTAAAGATCTAAGAAAAAATGGTGTTATTCCAGGTGTAGTTTGCGGTGCAGATATTAAAAGTCTCCAAATACAAATGAACAAAAGGCACCTTAGTGACATAACAACATCGAATGGTGAAATTTTCAAGATCAGTACAAAAGAAGGAAACTTCTTCACTAAGTTCAACAATATCCAAAGAGACCCAGTTACTAGAGAATTCATACATTTTAGCTTAGTAGCAGTTAATAAAGATGATGAAACAGAAGTAGACATCCCAATTAGTTTTATCGGTGAGCCTGAAGGCCTTAAAGAAGGTGGCTCTTTATTAACTGTTCAAGAGAAAGTAACTATTAAAGGTAAACCAAGTAAGATACCGAAAACCTTATCAATTGATATTTCAGGTTTAAAGGTTGGAGAAAACTTAAGTGTGAGTGAACTAAAGATACCAAAAGGTATTGAATTACTAAGTGAAAGAGACTCAATACTTGTTGTATGCTCTCCAAACACTAAACTAGATGAGACTGAAACAGAGTTAACATCTAAAGAAAGAATTGCAAGTTAATAAGAAAAACTTGATATGCAACGAGACATAAACACATCCTGCAGATCAATAAACTTTAATTAAATAACTAAGATCGGTTACGAATGTAATCTATCTTAGTTATTTAATCAGCTTATCCGTTATGAATTAAGTTATAAACATTCTCTATAAGATCAATTGGAGAAATAGGCTTTGTGATATGAAAGTTAAAGCCAGCCTCTTTTGTCTTCTTTCTTTCTTCATCCATAGCATGTGCTGTTAGAGCAGCAACCTTAATTGATGGCCTAAGGTCTCTGATTTTTTTTAATGCTTGATATCCATCGATAGTTGGCATTTGAAGATCTAGCAAAATAAGGTCAAATTCTTCATCTCTGGACAGATCAATAGCCTCTTGTCCACCTAAGGCTACTTTTACATTTGCACCAGAACTTTTTAGGTAAATTTCAAAAAGCCTAGAATTTTCTTTAGAATCATCTACAACTAAAATATTACTGCCTTCTAAGCTGTATTTTTTATTTTCAACAGAACGGCTATTTTCAACACTAGTAGAAATGGCATTCAAATATTCTTCTGAATAAGCTGATAAAAGAGTTAGTCTAAAAGTAGTACCCATACCCAGCTTTGACTTGTGTATCTCTAGGTTTCCTCCTAGTCCACGTGCAAGAGATCGAGATATAACTAATCCTAAGCCTGTTCCACCATAAATACGATTAACTTCCCCATCCGCTTGTTGAAAAGGTTTAAACAACTGTTTTTTCTTTGATTCATCAATTCCAATTCCCGTATCAATAATATCAAACCTAAAACTTTTAGATCGCTTTACGTAAGAGATATTTAATTCCACGTGACCAGTCGCCGTAAATTTAATAGCATTTCCTATAATATTAAAGAGTATCTGTTTCAGTCTTTTTTCATCAGTATTTATAAACTTAGGAATCTCTCCTGTATTAGAGAAGATCAAGTCGATATTCTTTTCTGTAGCTTTTACATTTAGCAAAGAGTAAATATCACTTAAAAAAGGAGACATCTCTAGTTTTGATTTTGAATATGTGATTTTTCCGGCTTCGATTTTAGATATATCTAAAACTTCATCAATTAAACTGAGTAAGTGATGAGCATTTTTTGATACTAAATTAACAGCTTCATCTCTTTCTTCATCCTCTAAGCTTTTGATCTTCAATCGATCTATGTAACCTAAAATAATTGTCATTGGTGTTCGAATTTCATGGGAAATATTAGCTAAAAAATTAGTTTTTGATTTTGATGCACTAACAGCCTGAACCATAGCATCACTTAATTTTTCTTGCTGGCGAACCAAAAACTTAAATAGCGGTCTGTAAATAAATGCCCAAGTCAAAAGAGATTGAAGTATGCAAAATACTGCCAAGATAGTACCAAGAAGCTCAAGCTTTTTTAATGAGTCTTTATTTTTTATTGACACACTTTTTGAAATATCCTCTAACAATTCTCCCAAACCTTCATTAGAGCTTCTTAACAAATAATCAATTCTATCTTTTGATAAAGTATTATCCCCTTGATTAGTATTTATTAATTCACTAGCAACTAGAATATACTTTTTCATTTTTGTTTGAATATTTTCTTTTGAAAGAAAATTTAAAATAAAAAGTATGTCTTCTTCATCTTCATCTTCTAATAGCTTATTAAATTTAGTATTATTGGCCTTTAAGTCCTCTAAAAGTATTCGAAATTTTACCTCGTCATCAACTGTTGGGTTTGTTGCTAATTTTTTACTTAAAAATGAGATATCGCTTAGTAGGAAAATTTGATTTTTGACACGGCTATTAAACCTTTGATGTAGTCTGTAGTCATTTACAATATCTCTATTCATAAATAAGTATAAAATCGATAAAATAAAAATAACGATAAAAGATATAATGTTTGCAACAAAGAATTTTTTCTTAGCCACTTTAAGGTTTATATACTGATTACTCATATACTTAGTACCTCTTTTTTAATCTCTAGATATACGTTTACATCCGCTAAGAGCTGCACTAAGTCATCATTTTTATTTTCTATAATGACCTCTTCGATTCTAAGAGATAAAAGACCTAGATGATCAAAACCATAGGGTTTACAATAACCTTTCCAATTGTGAACGATAGATTTAACACCTATTAAATCGCCAGCCTCATAGCATTTTAACAACTTTGAGTAGTCTTCAACTCTATCGCGATAAAACTCTTGTTGAAAGTTTATAAGTACAGGATCACATTTTTCATTATTAACAATTTCTCTCATGACAACGACCTCATAAAACTATATATTTATTCTAAACGATATACTAATTAGAGCTAGAGGTACAGAAATGAGTAATGTTTTGTTAGTTGAAGACAGTAAAGAGATTTTTAAGATGGTAGAGTTGTCTCTAAGTAACTCCGTAGGCTCACTCGACTGGGCGGAAACAATAGACTCGGCAAAAACACTGATTACTAAAAAGAGCTACGATATTATACTTTTAGATATTAATCTCCCTGATGGAAATGGAATTGAGCTGTGTCAGAAAATTATGGCCGATGATCCAAACCAATCAATTTTCATTCTAACATCTGAAAGCTCGCTATCAGATAAAGTTTTAGGATTTTCGGCAGGAGCGGAAGATTACATTGTAAAACCTTTCTCCACACTAGAACTAAGAGCAAGAGTAGAGGCTAAGCTAAAGAGAAGAGAGCTTCAAAAATCAACGAGCAATACACTCTCTTGGGACGAATTAAAAATTAACATCTCAAATCAAGAAGTTGAAATTCGACAAGAGAATACAATGATACCTATAGAGCTTACAGCTTTAGAGTTCAAGCTGCTTCTTTACTTTGCAAACAGACATGGTCAAGTTATTGAAAGAGATACTATTCTCAATGATATTTGGGGTGTTGATGTTCATGTATATTCAAGAAGTGTTGATACACATGTGTCAAAATTAAGAAAGAAGCTCCAAGGAGTTTCCGATATTATACAGTCAGTCCATGGCGCAGGGTACAAATTCAACCCTACAAAAGCAGGATAATATCTAAAACTTCTTAGGGACCTCAATTGGGGTTTCGATTTGAGTATTATCTTTTTGAGGATAATTATTTAAGTGATTCTCCTCATTTTTTTCAATATTTATCTCTCTTTTAGGTCGCTTATCCACCTCAACTTCTCTGCTAGGGTGTCTATCGATTTCAATTTCAATTTCTTTAGTTTTACTAGGATCTAACTCTTTTCCTTTATTAATCTCTTTAACTTTTTTCTTATTCATGGGTAATCTCCTTTTACATACTCTATTCTATTATTGTTGCTAAAAGAAATCACACTAGAAGCGTTCAATTTATGTGTAGAAAGCTAAATATATTTTTCAAACTAGCTAAAATACTTAAACCTTCCTTTTGACTAATATCATTTCAAGATAAAAACATGAGGAGATCAAATGAGAAACATGACATTAATTTTTACGGTACTATTAACTTATTCACTATCTGTATTTAGTGCAAACGAAACAAAAGTAGAGATTCAGAAATTCAAAAAAGCTGCAAACCAGAAGATTGAATTAATGGAAGAAAAACTTGATGTAATCAAAGACAAGATTGCTAATAAATCGGGAGAAGCAAAAGAAATTTTATCGGACAAATACGAAGAGTTAAAAGAGATGACTATTGATTTTAAAGATAAGGTGACATCAACAAATTTTTCTACAAAAGATAAGTGGGATGATCTAAAAGATAATATTGAGGATTATGCAGATAAAATTGAAAGTAAATTTGATGAATTAATCTAATTAATTCATCAAGAACAAAAGTGGTAACAATAATTTATGCTATCAATTTATTCTCTCGAAGCTAGAATCATTCGAATTGAGAATAATAGCTTAAAAGGAGAATAAATTGAACGTAGAGCTAACAAATATGCTTACACTAATATCTGAGAAGGTTTTAAAATGGTATGAGGCAGCAGTAAAAATGATTCCAAATATTGCATTGGCATTACTTACTGCTGCTCTTTTTTATTTCATATCTAAGATGACAAAAAAACTTTCAAGCTACTTCATCCAAAGAGTAACCGATAGCACTGCAATTCAAAACTTCATAACGTCGACAATTGTACTAATTGTTCAATTAATTGGTGTTTTTATCTCTCTTGAGATTTTAAACCTAGAGAAAACTGTAACGTCAATTTTAGCAGGAGCAGGTGTTATTGGGCTTGCCCTAGGTTTCGCTTTCCAAGAAATTGCATCGAACTTTGTATCAGGAGTATTTATAGCTTTTAAAAGGCCATACCGTGTTAATGACATTATTGAAATTGAAGGAGAAATTGGTAAGGTTAAAGAAATCAATTTAAGAACAACACATATAATGACTTTTCAAGGGCTCGAAGTTTTGATGCCAAATAAGTATTTATTCACAAAACCTTTAACAAACTACACGACAACTCCAATAAGACGACTAGATATTTCGATGGGTGTTGCGTATGACTCAGATCTAAAAAAGGTTGAAAAAGTTACTCGAGAAGCCTTAGAGAAACTAGATGGTAGAGTCGAGAATAAAGAAATTGAAATTTTTTTTGAAAGCTTTGAAGATAGTTCTATTAAATTATCTTCAAAAATATGGGTTAATTATCCAGATAATAATAACTACCTAAAATCTAGACATCAGGCCATAATTAAAATTAAGGAAAGTTACTCTAAAAATGATATAACGATCCCATTCCCAATTCGAACTATAATAACGAATAAGGATTAGATTAATATATCCATATGATGTGTTTTTTTAATAAAGTTGAAATTTGACTATAAGATTTAAGATTAAAGAATTTATACACCTGATTTTAAATGTATATTAACAAATTACTTACTTAAATTTAGGAATAAGTACTTAACACACTTACAAAAATGTCAAATTAATCAATTGTCGTATACGAGATTTAATTCTTTAAAGTTTTATGCTTTAATTAATAAATGAGTATCAACGAAGAAGAATTTTCATTCACTTTCGCAAGGTCATCTGGTTCAGGTGGGCAAAATGTAAATAAGGTTAACTCAAAAGTCACTTTAATCTGGAATATTCAAGAGTCAAAATCTTTAAATGCATTCCAAAAAAAAAGGTTTATTAAAAAGTTTTCAACATATTTAAACTCTAATGGTTATGTTAAAGTAGTGAGCCAAAAATATAGAACTCAAACAAGAAATATAGCCGATGCCATAGAGAAAGTTCAAGAGATGTTTGAAACAATAAAGTTCTCACCTAAAAAGAGGCTAAATACAAAGCCTACAAAAAGCTCTATCCAAAAAAGAATAAAAACTAAAAAATCAAAAGGTGAAACTAAAAAAAGCCGTCAAAAAGTAAAATTTTAAGTTACATCTGAGGACAGTTAACATCTACTTCTTTTCTAAATTCAAACTTAGAAAGGTTGAAATTAAATTTTTGAGAGTTAGACCAATCAAAACACTTAATTGCCTTATTTGTATTAATATTTTCTGGTTTCAAATCTCTAGGAACATCCTTCGTTTTAAAAACACATGTTTTAAATATCATTGATGCTCTTTCTTCTGTCTTCAAAATTTTTCCAATATCTTCGCCGGCAACAATTTTCATTTTAGAGTAATAGCTTCCAGTAGGCATATCTGAAAAATAAATAGTTGGCTTTGCTTCAATAACAGGTTTTTCACTTAAGGCCATCCAATCTTTTCTATCACTAAAAAGCACCGAGCCAGTCGGTTTTAGGAGAACTTTGTAGTTCCCGTGTCTATCAAATTCTCTCGAAGCATAAATTGGATCTGTATCAAAAGAGTCAATAACAAATTTTGGATGACTAAATCCACTTGTTTTTTTACCAAAGAATATTCTGTGTCTTTGCTTATGAAAAAAATTAGGTTTTTCGTCATTTAATTGTGTCTTAGTAAAGACACAACCTTTTATATATTGAACGACAGCAAATTCATCTACTGCTTCTTTACTTTTAAGAGACAAACTACCTTCCATTAAAGTTTGGGCCCAATAAGTTTTTCTTTTACTTCTACCTATCTCAATTTCTTTAGTATTATATGTTTTAAGATCAAAGCTTAATAAATTACAAGAATTTGTTTTATCACATTCAATATTTTTAAAACTTAAGTGAGAAGATGGATCTATAGCAAAAAGACTTACAGAGTAAAATAGCGTAACAGATATTATATTCCTTAAATTCATAGAGCCTTCTCCTTAGAAGTAAAAATTGTAACACTCAGCAAAAACATAAAATAATCTTTTGAAATATTTACTTTCACAGAGTAATAAGATTTCAACAACTTAGAGGTAACATAAGTAATAAACCTATATAATTTTTTCGTCGTTTTTACATATCTAATAATTATTTATAAAAAGTAGAAAAACTTAAGGAAGCATATGAAATACATTCTTTTTACTCTATTAATATCTATTAGTTGTTTTGCTTACACAAACAAGCAATTAATACAAGACAGTAATGGAGACCATTACATTTTAAGTTATTCTGAGAATAACAAGTTCATTTTTGATCATATATTCATTGAGAATGGGAAGTTACAAGAATTAAAAACAAGAAAATTCTTTAATACAAAAGAACAACTCATTAACTTCAAAAGACGATTCATAAAGCATAACTTCAATGAAAAGCCTTTAATAAGTATGAAGAAGCGCTCTAAACGTACTTACATCCATACAGAAATAAAGTCTCAATCAATTTGGGAAGTAAAAAACAATTGGTCCCTTGAATGGGAGAACTCTTATGCTAAATGGATAAAAGAAGAGTTTAATGAAAACTTCTTTATAAAGTATAATTTACCAACAGATTGTGCAGATGTTGCATTTGCACTTAGATGGATCTTTGCTCGAAATAACAACTTACCAGCAGCAAACACACTAGCAGGCTCTCATATCATCTTCTCTCAAGATTCAGTCAAAGCAGAGTGGTTAAATCTCCCTAAAAGTAAACTTTGGCATGAAGATAAAATGTTTCTAGCTGCATTAAACTACTTAATGCTTCACGCTTATACTGGAACCTTAAACATAGATGGATATCCAATAGAGCTAAATAGAGATTCTTTTTTAGAAGGGACAATCCATTTAGATGGTGGTCACACAATGATCATAAGTAAAATTGACTATTCAAATAAACTTTCAGCTCCAATATATAAATTATCCTCTACTGTTCCAGCTCAAGTTAGAACTCTTCAAAAAGAAATAATGATCGATCAAGAGATTACTTTTAAAGATAACGGTGGTCTCTTCAGAATGAGATGGCCAATGTTAGAAAATGGTAATTGGAAGTTAAAAGCAAAAAGAGAGATGCCTCTTTACTCACTTGAACAATACTCAAAAGAGTTCCTTGGAGATGAGACAAGTTTTACGTTGGCCCTTATAGATCGTTTAGGTATTAATTTCATTCCGAAGAAAATTGTAAATGAAGCAATTAAGACTATAAAATCGAACTTAAAAGAGAGAATCTCAATTGTAGAAGATGCATATAATTTTTGTAAGAACAATAACTGTGAAGAAGGAACTCTAAACTATGAGGAATACTCTACTCCAACAAGAGATAAGAGAATAAGAACTAAATTCAGATCACTCTCAAAACTTACAAGACAATTCACAAGCTTTGATAAAGAAATAAAGTCATACCTCATAAAAAAATTAAAAACGGAAAGCTTTACTGTTAATGGCATAACAAAAAGTATTTTCAAGTACAGAATACTATTTGAAAAGCTTCTTTTATCTTACGAACCGAAAGACTCTATAGATAAAAGGTGGGCATTATCTTCAAGTGCAATGTTAGAAACTATTGACTATCGTTTCATCCAAAAGAAGAAGAAAAGAGAAGAATTAGTAAAGCAAGCTAGTTTTTGTAATAAAAACAACTGTAAAAAAGGAACTGAAAACTTTAAAAAATACAATACTTACAAATTTGATAGTGAGTTAAAGTCTAATATACTGTTAGCTTATGATTTTATCAAAAACACACTTAAAACAAAAAGTGTTCTAGATCGAAGTATTCTAAGTATCCCCTTCTATAATTCTAACCCTTATGCCAAGAAAAGATGGGGAGATACTAGAGCTCAGGATTATTTCATTCTTTCAGGAAAAGAAATCAAAGAACTAAATCAAGGTTATATTTGGACTGATGGAGAGATATTCTCAACGAGAACTAAATTAAAGTCAAAATTTCAAGTCCTTGGAGAATATTCTTTTTTTCACAGCCCTTCAGAGAAATTATTCTCATTTAAAGATAAGACTCTGTATATTTACAATATCACTGGTGAACTTTTGTTAACAAGGGACTTTCCATATCCTATTAGTGAATTAATTTGGCTTTCAGAAAACTACTTTACTTTAGAACTTGAAATCCCAACAACTGAAGACAATTTATATATTTTCAAGTTTCAAAATAATTCTCTAAAGAAAATTGAAACTCTATCAAACGGAGTTCTTCAAAGTCATGAAGAGAACAATAGTATAAAAAGAGTTGAAGTAATAGATAGCAAGACTATGAATATTGGATTTTCTTATACTGAGAATCAATTATTTTATGTCGAAAATAATATTTTAAAGAAAAGGCAAATGTCATTCCAGACACGAAACAATCATGGGGATATATTACTTTATGTTCAAAAAGAAGGTACTTTAAACATTGAGAACCTTAAAACGAAAACAAATTGTTCAATCAATATCCCTAAAGATCATACAAACTGGAGCTTAACAGAAGATCCATTTTTAATACTTCTAGATAAGTATGATGAAGAAAATGATCAAGACTTCGCTAGAATTTATAGGCTTAAAGATTGTACTTTAACACCACTTTTAACTTTTAATAATTCATATCCAGAAATTCGAAACTACAAAGGTATATCAATAGTACGTGCATATTCAGAAAGAACTTCGAGTAGACAACTATATGCAATTGATAAAGATAAAATTATCAAAATTCCTTCAATGATGAATAGTTTTCTCTTTAGTGTCGATTTTAATAATAAGGATTTTTATATATCTAAATATGGAAATAATAATTTATTACAAAGTGGATATAAATTTAATTTAAAGACACAACAAAAAGAAGAACTTCCAGAAAGTATGCTTTATTCTTTTTGTTCAAAGGCTGACGCTTTAAGCCTTTTTTGCTCAGAAATTACAGATGCTCGAGTTGAAAGCTTCATAGAAAATTCTCTCGAATTGATGACTATATATACTTCACTAAGTATAAGTAAGGACATCGAGCTTTCAATCTATATAGAACAACCAACACAAAGTTTTTATGAGTCGTTTAGTAATATCAGTTTAAAGTCATATAGAGGTATAAAACTTGTGAACGATAGCTATTTATTAATTAAAAATTAAGGATTTTCATAGCTAAAATCAGATAAGAGTTAAATGTTAAATGTTAAATGTTAAATTTATCGAAGATATAGCTATGAACAATATAGCCTACTCCAAGGAGACCAATTCCTATAAAGTAGCAACTCCAAAAATTTAGATTGTATTTTTCCGAAAATAAAAAAGGCACAAAAAACATTGTAGAAACTGGTATTGCAAAGAATATACCTTTAGCATATTCAACAGTTTGAGTAGAGTCTTGCCATTGAAATTGAGAAATGGCCAAAGCGATTATACTTGTAAGTGGTAAGGCTGTTAAAAATCCAGCCAGACCTGTTTTTTTACCTGAGAGCCAAGTGACTATACTAATTAAAATGGCAGATATTAAAATTTTTCCAATTGCTAGCATCATATTTCCTCAAAAAAAAGGCCCTCATAAATATGAAGGCCTGATATAAAAAAAATAAATTGAATTATTTCTTTAAAGAATCTCTAATCTCTCTTAGAAGAGTAATATCTTCAGGAGTTGGAGCTGGAGCTGCAGGAGCTTCCTCTTTAGTTTTTTGCATTTTAGTGATCATTCTAACCATCATAAATACAACAAATGCGATAATGATAAAATCTACAACAGTTTGGATAAATGCACCATACTTAATCACTGGAGCTGCTGCTTTTGTAGCTTCTGCTAAAGAAGTATAAGTTGTTTCGCTTAAGTTGATATAAAGTTGAGAAAAATCAACTCCACCTAATGCCATACCAATTGGTGGCATAACTACATCTTTTACGAATGAAGTTATAATTGCTTTAAAAGCTGCACCAATAATAATACCGACAGCTAAATCTACAACGTTTCCCTTCATTGCGAAATCTTTAAAATCCTTCATCATACTCATTTTAAGCTCCTTGTGTTAAAGTAATCCATTAGGAATACTAATATTTATAAGTTAAAGAACTTAGCCTATTAAAATCGACTTAATAAGTACAGTACTTAGTTTTTTGCAGTGAATATAAACAATTAATTAGCATATATAACTTTTTCAATCTAAGGTTTCAGATGGTCATAATAGAACTACTATAATGCAATGATAAAACTATTTACTACAACTACAGTTAGCTTAATGCTAAGCACAAGTCTACTTGCACATAATAAAAAATGTCAACACACGAGCAGCATATTTCGCTGCGTCAAATACATTTCAAACTACGATGGGGATACGGTTACTGTTTCTATTCCTGGTCAACATGAATTGTTTGGAGAGCTTGTATCAGTAAGGTTAAATGGTATAGACACGCCAGAAAAAAGAACTAGAAATGCATGCGAAAAGAAATTATCAATAATTGCATCTAACTATTTGAGATATAGAATTTTAAAATCTCGCTCTGGTACAATTGAATTAAGAGATATTCAAAGAGGAAAGTACTTTAGAGTTGTTGCAGAAATTTGGGTTAATGGTAAGAATATCAATAAAGATATGATTAAAAGGAAATTAGCTGTTCCTTACTTTGGAGACACTAAAACAGACGTTGATTGGTGTAAATTCAAACCAAGAGTTCCTAGAGGAATGAATAGATTTTTAAGCAAATTTGAGGATTAGATGTATAAATTATTTTTTCTTATAATATTATCAGCTTGTTTTAAAAACCCTGATTTCAGTTTAAGTTTCACACAAGAAAGATTATTAAAAATATCAAAAAAATCTATCACTCATGAAGATTTAAATAGTAAAGACTTTAATCTTTTATTTAAAACATTAAGGTCTACAAAGTTATTGAATGAAGTTAACAATGAGTTAATTGTTGATGCCATTATATTTTCAAAGGAAAAAAATCTATATAGAGCGTACATAGAAGCCTTTCTTGCTCAACCTAAGAATTCAAAACTTAAAATTGGATTAAATAAACTATACATAAACAATCCTAATTTAATAAAGGCTTATTTAGAATATTTCACAAATGAAGAACAAGAAGTTATTAAGAAAAATTTAGATTAAGCTCTATCTTTATTTAAAGCTTCAACTCTTTCTTTACAGTCTTCTAGTGAGATAAAGTCAAAAGCATCTCCGATTTCAACATGAACAGGCCTTCTAAATTCAAAGATTAAATCTTTTAAAGAAGAACATGCACTACCTCTATATCGACTAAAAAAACTTCCCCAAAGACCACTTAAATGAATCGGAATAATTTTCACATTGTTTTTCTCAATGATCTTTTCAAGGCCGGCCTTAAAGCTATCCATCTTACCATCTCTAGTTATTACACCTTCAGGAAAATAAGCGATAGGACAATTCTCTTTAAGTTTTTCATCCACACTTTCAAAAGCTTGTAACATAACTTTTCTATCTTCTTTATAACCAGCAATTGGAATAGCCTTTGCACCTTTAAAAAAAATATTAATTATAGGCATTTTAAAAAAGACATACCACATTACAAATGATGGTCCTCGTTTAACAGATGCAGCAATAAACATCCAATCAATAAAGCTAACATGATTAGCAATAATTATATAAGCTCCTTCTATTTTAACTTCTCCATTTGAAGAAAACTTATAAAATATACGAGATAAAAGCTCACAGAAAAGTCTCCAAAAAGAAACTGAATATTTCTTATAAAATAAATAAGATACAACCAAATTTCCAATTCCAAGAACTATAAAAACAGCTTTTGCTGTTAGCCCCACTTCATATAAGAGAGCAAGAAAGATACTTCCTATAACCATAAATAAGGCATTTAGAACATTATTAGCAGCGATAACTCTAGACCTCTCGTGATCTTCAGAGTCTCTTTGTAGAAGAGTATATAATGGAACAATAAATAGGCCTGAAAAGAAACTAATTAGAAACAAAATAAGAGAAAAACATATTGATTTAAAGCTATATAGATAGTTAATAAAGCTAACTTGTTTCACAAAATTATCAACTGGAAATACAAAAGCTAAAATACAGAATATAGAAATACCAAAACTTCCAAAAACAATAAGTCCATAGTCAAAGTTAGTTTTAGAAACTTTACCACAGACTACTGAGCCCAAGGCCACCCCTACAGAGAACAATCCTAAAAAGAAAGTCGTAACAGACTCATCCCCATTAATTATATTCTTCGATAGTACAGGAAAAATACTTAGGAGAATAGCACCTATCAACCAATACCATGAAATTCCAAGAACAGACATAAAAACAGTTTTAGACTTTCTAGCAATTTTCACAAGTTCGGAATTTGTGGAAATTATATTAAAGTTTAACTTAAATTGCTTATTTGTTTCATTAGAGATGCTTCTGATTTTCAAGCTCATAATAAAGCCAACGACAGCATTCAACACGATAGCTATAGCAGTAATATTTTCTCCAAAGGGTTCAATTGCAATTAAAGCTCCCCCAAAAATTGTTCCCAACAATATCGATACAAAGGTTCCCATGCTAAAAAGTCCATTTGCTGTCGCTAATTCCTGACCATTCACAAGTTCAGGGATAATTGAATACTTAACAGGACCAAAAAAAGCAGACTGAGTTCCCATAAAAAAAAGACTTGCGACTAGAAGTTCAATATTACTAATATAAAAGCTAAAAGCAGCAAGAAGCATAATTAAAATCTCAACAAATTTAATAATTTTTATTAGTTTTGATTTATTGAACTTATCACTTATTTGCCCCGCTAGTGATGAGAACAAAAAAAATGGTAAAATAAATATTGCCGAACAAAGAGCAACCATTTGTTCAGGATTGATACTTCCCAAAGAATAAGATTTATATGTAATTAGAATAACTAAGGCATTTTTAAATACATTATCATTAAATGCACCTAAGAATTGTGTCCAAAAGGTTGGATAAAATCTTTTATCAAAAATCATAAAGACACAGGCCTTTGAATATTTCTTTTATTTAACTCACTTAGAACACGAATCATAATATCTGTTTCAAATGGCTTCTCATACTTCACGTCTAAAACATAGGCCTTAATTGTAAAGCAAACAGCTAAACTATGTGCAATTTCAGTCTCAGACACATTTATAGATATCGGTTTATTCAAATAAACATACTTTGATGTTGCAACTATTTCGTACATAAATGCCTTAATAGCAAGTATATCGACATTCAAAGATGTATGAACCTTACACACAACCATCATATCTAATTCTCCAGCATTACCAGAGGAAACGTAATTACTCATAAGCTCTGAGTTTGGAATTGTAATTAAATTGTCATCTAAAGTATTTAGCCTTACTGCCCTTAGACCAATTTTTTTTATTTCACCGTATACTCCTTTAAATGCAACTCTATCTCCAACCTGGAAAGGACGATCAAACAAAAGAACTACTCCAGCAATTATAGATGAAACTAAATCTTTTAAAGCTAAACCTACAGCAACTGCAATAGATCCAGTAATTGCAAATATTAGCTTTTCAGGAGGTCTTAAAATTCCGTAAATAATACCAAAGGATCCAAAAATATAGAGACAGAAATTTGTAACAGTAATTAGCTGTAGTAGTACTAATCGACTTGAAGGCATATAATCAATCATCTTTTTTAGAAATTGATTTATTTTTTTTGCTACAAAAAAGAGGAGAATAAATGACAATACCATCCATAAGATTTTTTCAATCTTAAATAAATTTGCCAGTTCAATAACTTTTTCTAAATCTTTAGTTTCCAATGATTAAATTCTTTTTCTTTAAATA
>CAKZUQ010000034.1 GCA_937923325.1 uncultured Bacteriovoracaceae bacterium | reverse complement strand
TAGAAGTGAAGAGTTAAGTTACAGATTTGGTTTATCACTAATTCCTATGGGACTTACAAATGAATTACACGAGCCAATTTATTTTAATTCTGTTAATAGACCAGAAGTTGAAAAATACTTAATCCCAACGACTTGGCGTGAAATTGGTGTTGGGGCCTTTGGTAAGCTTGGGAAGTTCTCATATAATGCATTTGTATTTAATGGTCCTGAAGCTGATAAAATTGCAGCTGGTATTGATAATGGAATTAGAAAAGGTCGTAAAAAAGGTGGAGCTGATGAAGGAACAAGTCAAGATGCAGATACTTACGCGATCGTTTTAAATGGTGAGTATGAACTAAATACAGCCACAACTTTTGGTGGATCAATCTATAAAGGTGAAGCAAGTAGTTCTGTTCAAGCTCCAATGGAAATTAATATTGCTGAAGTTCACGGTAAATATAAACAAAATGGATTAGGCGTAAAGTTTATGTACGCTTTAGTTGATTTTGCTAATGCAAAAGAGTGGAACGAAGTTTCAGCTAATGATATTCCTGATTCAATGGATGGTTACTACGCTGAAGTTGATTATGATATTGAATGTGAAAAAGGTGCTGTTTTAACTCCATTTATCAGATTTGAAGCTTATGACCTTACAAAGTCAGTTGACAATGATACATTTGGATCAAGAGTAAAAGGTAGAAATAGAACAAACCAAGTTATTGGTCTTGCATATAAGCCAGTTGATAGATTAGTATTTAAAGCTGATTACTCTAAAAAACACAGAGGTGATGACTCTGGTATTGATGAAATCAACTTAGGATTAGGGTTTGTTTACTAAAAAACTAAATATATTTTTAATGATTTTGGCCGTGGGATTTTCCCATGGCCTTTTCGCTTTTGAGAATCAAACATTTGAAAGTGTTATTGAAAAACAATTTAAAAACTGTGATTTGAAAAAAGAGAATGTTTTTCTAGATAAAAAACAGACGCTAAAAATTAAAAAACAAATAAACTCAAAGTTATCATCTTTACTTCTAAGGTTTAAAGTTAGGTGTGAAAATGACTCAAGTTATGTTTATGTGGATTCACATAATGTACGAACTTTAAATGAAACGGTTGTGTTAGAAGTTAAAAAAAGTAAATTAAGTTTTTTAAAAATTGCTTCTTTTATGGAACCAAAAGAGTATCTTCCTCCAAAAAAGTGGTTAGATTTATTTTTTAAAAAAGAAATAAATAAGGTTGATGCTTTAAGTGGAGCCACTCTTTCTCAAAATGCTATAAAGAATACAGTAAGAAAATATTTAATTATTGATAGAGTGTTAGGTAATGAATAAATCTGAGAAAAGATTTTTTTCTTTAACTAGTGGAATTGTTTTTATAACAGGTACGGTCTACTTTATTGTTAAGTATTTTTTTAAGATTGAAACTGATTTTGGTGTTAGACCACATTCCCTTACAAGTCCACTTTTACACTTACATATTGTTCTCGTTCCTTTTTTAGTGGCAGCCCTTGGATACTTTTTGAAGCTCCATGTTCTGCCAATGCTTAAAGCTAAAAAGTCCCTTCGTAAAAAATCCGGTATTTTTATACTCTCAACTCTTATTATAATGGTCTTTTCGGGCTATCTACTTCAAATAGGTCTTGATCCATTTATTAACTCTGTCCTTGGATGGGTACATATTATTATCTCTTTTGTATGGATTATCATGTACTTACGCCACAGCCGACTTAAACTCTAAGTAAAAATCACCATGGTCTCAAACTGAAACCAGTTTGTTCTCAAAACTATTGCATATAATTACTCAAGCACATATATTGCCTCCAACAAAGAAACATAAGGAGAATATAAATGAAAAAATTATTAGTAATGACACTGTTATTATCACTTCGAGTAAATGCTGCAATCACTACAAATATAGTGCATATGGAAGAAGGTGTATCAAACGTTGAGAATACAGAGGTATTCGTAACTCATGAAGGCAGAGTATTTGAAGTAGATCCACTAAGGTCTGATCTGTTAGAAAAACTTGAAGTCGCAAAAGAAGGAAACTTAAGAGTTGAGATTGAAGTGGAAAAGGGTGCTCACTTTGATGTTCTTGGAGCAACTGAACAAATTACTGATGTTAAATTAGTGTCGAGTGAAGTTAATCGAGTTGAAGAAGGATCATTAAGTCCTATGACAAACTACTCACCATCAAATATTGAATCAGTTGAGAAAGCTACTGAGATATTTAACTCACTTAATAGTAAGACGAAGATGTTTTCTCAGTGTTTTAATAGGGCACATATCTGGGCAAAGCAGATGTATGATAATTATGGAGTAGACTCTATGAAGATCTTAATCTACTACACTAAGAAGTATAGAAAAGAAGTTAGTAAAAAATGGTGGTTTCATATTGCCCCAATGGTTGATGTGAATGGTGAGTTCTATGTTATGGATAGAGAGTTCACTCGTAAGCCAGTTACAGCCAAAAACTGGGAGAAAATTTTTACTAAAAAAATGAATACTCCAAATTATAGGTGTAAAAAAATCGATAATATCAAAGAGTATTATGAATCAAATAATATGAATAATGAGTTCTGTAATATCCAACATACAAGTATGTATTACTGGGAGCCAAATGATATGAGCAGATTAGACAAAAAAGGTTTAACAAAAACAGATTGGGTAAACTGGGAGCTAAGAGCAGCATCAAAAGAAGCATTTAGAAAGTGGAGATCAGTTTATAAAGAAATTAAGGAATAAGATGAGTCAGATTATAGGAAATGAAAAAATAAAAAACAACGATATTACATTAGAAGAGTCCATTGTTTTGATCGAACATGTAATAGTTACAAGATCGCTGGATAATAAACCAAACAACTGTAAAATCGAAGATGAAAAACTTAAAATTGATAAAAAAGTAAAAAATAAAGGTTGAGAATGAACTTCAAGTCATTGTTATTATTAAGCTGTATGGCCACTTCAATTACAGTATTGGCTAAAAGTGGAGGCCTTGGAAATGGAGGGGATGCAGTTGTATGTGCTGAGCATGTAACACTGTTAGACTCCTATGAAGCTGGAAAACTTGGTGTAACAATCGACTTGAATAATTCAAATATTACAAAGCAAACTCATAGATCGATGGTAAGTGTCGTTACTAATAGGTTGGCCAAGAAGGATAAATATACAGCTAAAAAACTTTATAACTATTCAATGGAAATGGTTAATGATCTTGAACAGTTCGCAATGTTCCCAACAACGAGTGGTAGATACAAGGGAAAAGTGATGTATCTAGGTCCTGATGTTGTCGGAGAAATTTCTGATTCTGAACATAGAACTTTACCTATTGGCTGTGAGTTAAGACAACTTGTTTCACAAATAAAGCCAGTTAGAAAATTAGATAACAGATATGAAGTAAATAAGAATTTATGGGATAAGCTTAGTATTGAAGATCAATCTATGACGATTCTACATGAAGCTTGGTACCGTATTATGATAGAAGACGGCGCTGATGATTCAAAAGGTGCTCGTTATATGAATGCTCTTACTGCATCAAATGTTTTTGAAAGCTATTCTTTTGCAGATTATATTCAGGATCTTAAAACAACAGAGAAGAAGAATTATATAATTGAAAATAATAGTACGTTAGTTTTTGATAAATTATTTAAAGTTGATCTAAAAAATAGCATTCTTAATTTTGAAAATGAAAGAGTTTGTACCAAAGGTCTTCCTGTAAAAGCTAATCTTAAAAAATTAACGCGCTTGTCATCGCTACACTTTGGTTTAACAAAAGTGACCTTTAGAAATGTTTGTTTTAATAATTCGTATATTGATTCACTGACTTTACCACCAAAATTTTCTGGAAAAAGGATTAACTTTGTTATGGAGCAATTCTTAATCAGGTCTAAAGGTAAAAGTGCTGAAAGTGGTGTGATTAGGTTTAATGAAAATGGAACTTTTAAAAGGCTAGAGAATCTTGAGTTAGAAGCTTTATACAAATTATTTTATAAATGTGGTAAAGGAAGAAATAAATTCTTAACTTTCACTAAAGAACAAGGGTGTAAAGGTCCTTATCTTCATGATGACTCTAAAGTAAGTAACCCTGGAGCTGTTGAGTTTGATCATACAGAAACTCCTATCGGTTTTAATTTTCCAGATAAAATTTAATCTGATTAATTCAGTAGATTGAAAAAAATAGGTTTTCTGTTAATCTGTTTGTAGAGTTGTTATTAAGTTTTTTTCTTATATCGGTCTTTATGAAAACAGTATATTTAGCAGTTGATAATATTGATTTGTGTGCGAAGGTAAAAAAATACTAATGCATGCTAATCCTAAATTAAGCTTTGAGACCATAACAATATCAGAGGCCTTCCCCGCAACAGTCCCAAAATATTCTATGGTGATTGTTGATAAAATCTATAAAGAAGTAAAGACTGAAACCGTATCAAAAAAATGCATCTCAATTGTAACGATATCAGATGTTATAGAAGATTATTCTGGAGCCCCTTATACTTACTACCTTTCTAGTTTAAATCTTATCTCTGGATTATTTTTAGCCCATGAAGAATTTAATACTGTCGCTAGAGAAAGAGAAATTATCTCTCACCCAAGTCAAATAAACTTAAACTATATTGCAGTTGCAATAGAGAAAATTAAATGTCAAAAAGAGTTTCCATGCAATTTATATATACGCTTAGGAGAAGAAAAATTTGTTAAGTTCTTTAACAAAACTGAAGACCTTTCCAAAGAAATCCTTGAAAAATTCGCAAAAAAGAAAGTCGAGAAAGTTTATATTGAAAAATCATCTTTTTACTCTTTTACTAAAGAAATTTTCGTTGGTTCTGTTACAAATGAAAAGTTAAATCATTTTGAAGCAAGCTATATCTCTAGCTATATGGATACGATATATGATATGGCAAAGAGTGTTGGTATTTCTGAAAGTATTATTAGTTCTGTAAATGAAACGTATGAAAATATAACTGATAAAGCTCCAGACAAAGTTGTAAAGTCCTTAATACTACAATTTAAAAAACTAAAAGGTACTTTTTTATTTGATCATAGCTATTTGCTGGGTATTGTCTCCACAGCTATTGGCTTGAAGTATTCTTGGATGTCCCATGAAAATAGAGAAAAAATTTTCTTAGCATCTGTTTTACATGACCTTGGGCATATTGATGCAAAGAATGCTTCATATGATTCATTTACAAAATCAGAGATTTTAAAGATCGACCCTCTTATTAAGTCCGATGTTTTAAATCATGTTGATGCTATAGTTAATAAATTAAAAGAAAATAATAATGTATCAGATGATGTTATTAGCATGATTTATTATCATCATGGTGCTTTGGGTGGAGAGTCTTATCCGAAAACTTCACACGCAACAGAAATGAATCTTATAACAGCTCACTTTGCTATTTCTCATGCACTTGTCATTGGGCTTTTTAAAATTGAATTTTCACGAGAACTTATGCCTAAGTTAATTGATGAAATAGAGCAGAAATATAATAAAGGAAATATTAGAAAAATTATGCCTGCGTTTATAGCTGAAACAAAAAGTATATTATTAGGAAAATAGGCCATCTAAACTTTTTTGCTAAGATGACCGAATGTTATTTTTAATCTTGAAATTCTAAGTGATCACAAAAAAACTTTGAACGTTTTTTATTTGCCCAATCATGATTTATAATTGAGTAGTTTGCAGGACCTCTTATTGTGTGATCCATGTCTACTTGAAGAGCAATTGCTTTCATGTTCCCACCTTTAACTCCAGTTAAATTAGACTTGTTAGGGACAATACTCATTTTGTCTGTATCAATAATAGGTAAGTGAGTAAGGATAAATGGTCTGTTACCATTTATTACAACAAATACTCTTTCATTGATCGGGTTTTTAATATTGTTAACGAATGAAATCTTTTTAAACTCAATTGAGCAGTTAAGACCATTTTGATCAGAACCATTATATGTTCCAATTTTAAAATGTGCCATAGCTGTTGTTGAAGCTAATAGTAATGAAGCTATAAGTAATTTCATATTTCCTCCAGTGGATTATTTAATTTAAAAAATCATATAAACACTTGGAAGATAGGTCAAGGTTACATAAATGGCTTGTCACCAGCGGCATGGTCTGTAAGGTCGACTACTTCATAAACGATTTCAGGAAACTTACCAACTAAAAGTCTTTCGATTCCATCTTTTAAAGTAGCTTTAGATGATGAACACCCTTGGCATCCACCAGTTAATTTTACGTAAAGTTTATTGTTATCAAAATCAATTACTTTTATATCACCACCGTGAGATGCAAGAGCTGGGCGGATTTGGTCATCTAGTACTTTTTCAATTTTTCTAATCATTTTATGTCCTTGTTATTACAATACTATTTAGTTTAATTTATGTGAAAAAACAAGACTTGTAGAACTCTAATCTAACGGCGGGGTCTGTAAGTGTTTAATATCTCGAATTGGTTTGTGATTTGCATCTCGAATAAAATGAATGAGATAAACACATTACTAAACTACAATTCCAATGTTTTATTAATCGCTCCAACAGGTTGGGGTAAAACAACTTTATTATTAGACTTAGTATCAAAATCTCCTAAGCGCTGGCTATATTTAGCTCCTCTTAGGGCTTTGGCCAATGAATTTTATCTGCGCTCTTCAAAGAAAATTAAAGGAACAATTCTTGTTAAACATCATAAAGAAATAAAGGAAATTATAAACAGTAGTATAGACTTTAAACTTTTAATTATAACTCCTGAACTTCTAAATCTAGAATATCTAGAGAAACTTAGTGTTAATACGACAGTTGTTTTTGATGAAATTCACCTATTTTATTATTGGGGGAAAAGTTTTAGGCCACGTTTAATTGAATCTTATGAAGATGTTATGGCACTAAAAATACCATCTCTCTCACTGTCAGCAACAATGTCAGATGAATTACTACAAAAATGGAATGATGATTCAAAGAGAAATTATGAAAAAAATTTTGTTATTAACTTAAATAATCATGAGCTTAAAAAAAATCCTAGACGAATTCTCAAAGTTTATTCCTTTTTTAAGGATGATCTTTTGGCCAATATTTATAGCTTACCAACAAAGAATTCTAAGCTGATTTTTTGTGCTTATCGAAATGAAGTTATGGCCTTAAAGAAAAAGATCCGATCCTTAGGATATAGTGCTGTTTCTTGCGTTGGCGGAGAAACACTTCAATTTCAATTAGAACTCGCTGATTGCCCTAAACCAGATTTTATAATAGCAACAACAGCAATCAGCCACGGTGTAAATCTTCCAAAAATCTCTATTGTTTACATCAGTTATAAAGTAAAAAATTATGACTTTTGGGTTCAAATGGTTGGCAGGGCTGGTAGGCGAGGAGAGAGTTTTACAGTTTACTCTATGGATAAGTATAGAATATCAAAGAAAGATCAATATCTATCAATTCTCTATTTGCTCTTTATTAAATTAAAAAATAAGATGATCCCATATGAATTTAGAAGGTATACTTATTCACAAAACACCTTACAAAGATAGAGATATCATTGCTAAGCTTTTATTGCGCTCTGGAAAAGTTGTTAATTTATATTTTTATGGTGGACGAGGCGGAGGAAAGCATAGCAAAGGCTCTATTTTAGAACTAGGCTATATGCTCAAAGTCACCTTGGCTCCGAGAAGAAAGGCGATTGAACAAGAAATTCATATCGCTAAGGAGTGGAAACTTATTTGGGATGCGGGAAACCTTCGAAATGACTTTCATGGATTTTACTATCTAAGTTTTCTCTTTGAATTAGCTGGAAAAATTGCTCTTGAGCATGATCCAAAAGATTTAGAAAATGAAGAACATAAAGGTATTTTCAATATAATAAGTAATAGTGTTTTTTACTTAGATAAATCCATAGCTGAGAAGAAATTTAATCTTTTTTGCCAATCTTTTTTGATGCTTACGAAGCTCAATTTTCAATTAGGAATTCTTCCTGATTATAATAATTGCCAATTTTGTCAGATAGATTTAGATGATATTGACCTTATCAAATTTGACCCTCAAAATGGTGGATTTACATGTAGGGAGTGTTTACTGCGTGAAGACGAAAGTATTCATCAAAATAAAGCCTTATTTAATGAATTAAAATCTTCTGTTGAATTTAAAGAAGCGCTTAAGCTTGTTATGCATATTAAATTTTCTGAGTACGATAAACTTCAATCAATATCCAGAGGACAGACTGAAGCATTATTTAAATATTTTTGTTATCAATTTAATTTTCAACCAAGTGATTTTAAAACTTGGGCAGTTCTGTGTTCACTATAACGATTCAGCAAATTCTGATAAATTTTCAAATGACTTAAATCTAGAGTCTTGTTTTTTTAAAATGACTCCAGTGCATCCAGCATTTAGACCGCATTCAGCATCAATAATCTTATCGCCAATCATAAAACTATTGGTCAAATCAACTTTGTGTTTTTTGGCCAAATCTAAAATCATCTTAGGATGTGGCTTTCTACAGTCACATCCATCACCTGGTGAATGGGGACAATAAGCGATATCTACAATATCAATATCGTGCGCTTTTAACTCCACAAGTAATGCACTGTGAAATTTCTCCATATCTTTGACTTCAAAATATCCTCTTCCAATTCCTGATTGATTCGTAACAATAAAAAGTTTGAAACCTTTAGATTGGATCAATTTTAAAGCTGAGAAAGTGTCATCGTAGAATTTTAAATCTTCGACCTTGTGCATATAATTTACATCAATCACAAGTGTGTTATCCCTATCAAAAAATACTGCTTTATTCATTACTTACCTTTGAATCTATATGATCATAACTCTACGTGTTGCAAAGTATACTTTACCTAAAAAGCTTTTACTATGACTACCCAAAAAGGTAATATTTCCTCCATGTTAGAGTTATTTAAATTGATGTTTCCTTTTATAAGGCCGTTTCTAAAATTGGCCATCGTTGCAACTTTGTGTTCGTTTCCAATAGCGGCCATTAAAGCTTATCAAGCCTATTTTATTAAAAGTGTTATTGATGGAATCTTTGACCCTAATGCACCTGAGGAATTGGCCTTTAAACTGGCAGCAATTGTTGTTGGCTTAGCCTTAATCAATTATCCATTCCGATACTTTCACTATTATGGAATGAGAATGGTTGTTGATAGAGCAACTTGTTTAATTAGAAGATCAATTTATAAAAAATTTCAACACTTAAGTGCAAAATATTTTTCCGAGGCCAAGCAAGGTCAGCTACTTTCAGTGATGATTAATGATACAGCAATTTTTTCAGAATCATTTATGCATGGACTTGCGATTATCAGAGAACCATTAACTGCAATTGGTTTACTAGGTGTTGCTTTTTATCATGACTGGAAACTAACATTAATTATTTTTATACTGGTACCGTTTTTCTTTATCATTTTTAATATAACTGGAAAAAGAATTAGAAAGTATGTGAGCCGAGCGCAAGAAGATACTGCTGATATGACTCATCATGCAGCTGAAGGTTTAGTGGGTCAAAAGATAGTTAAAGCATTTAATCTTCAAAACTATATGGTTTCAAGATTTGATAAAGCTCAGCAATTGTTCATAAAGCATAAAATTAAAAGTAACTCGGCTGAAGAACACTCCCATCCAATGGTTGAGACCGTAGGAGCTTTTGGTTTTGGTATGGTTATTATTTTTGCCTATTATAGAAGTAAAGATAGTGGTCTTACTGCTGGGGAGTTCATGAGTTTTGTTGGATCCTTAGCACTATTCATGGACCCTGTCAGAAGGTACTCCAAAGCAAATACAAAACTAAATCAAGCAAGGGCAGCGGCCAAAAGAATTTTCAACCTTTTAGATGAACCTGAAGAAGATAACTCTGGAAAAATTGAATTCAAAGAGTTTAAAGAAAAAATTGAAATTAAAAATGTTACTTTCTCTTATGGAAAGAGTGATGTTGTTAAAGACTTTAGCCTTACAATTAATAAAGGAGAGAAAGTAGCATTAGTTGGACTTTCTGGTTCTGGAAAATCTACTTTGATTGCTTTACTGCTTAGGCTCTATAATATCGAAAAAGGGGAAATCCTTATTGATGGTGTAAAACTACAAGACTATACACTTGAATCTCTTCGTAATGTTTACGCTTTAGTAAGCCAAGATATTTTCCTATTCAATGATACGATTCGTGAGAATCTAATGTCTGGAGAAGTTTATACAGAAGAACAAATAAATCATGCTTTAGAAGTTTCATACGCAGATGAGTATATCAATCAACTCTCAGAAGGCTTAGAGACTGAAATCGGTGATAGAGGTACAAAGCTTTCTGGTGGTCAAAGTCAAAGACTTACAATTGCAAGAGCATTCCTCAGGGATTGCCCAATTCTTTTATTTGATGAGGCCACTTCAGCACTTGATAATGAAAGTGAAAAGGTTGTGCAAAAAGCTTTAGATAAAGTTGCAAGTCATAAAACAGTAGTTGCTGTTGCCCATAGATTATCGACGATTCAAAACTACGATAGAATTATAGTTATGAAAGAGGGAAGAAAAATTGAAGAAGGATCGCATGCTGAATTAATAAGTAATGCGAGTGAATATAAAAAACTATATGAACTAAGCCAGGTGTAAAATATAACGGAGAATATTATGTCAAAAGAAAAAACAGTTGAAGATATGAATGAAATTGTAAGTCTGTCGAAAAGTCGTGGGTTTATTTTTCAAAGTTCAGAGATCTATGGTGGATTAGGTTCTTGTTGGGATTATGGTCCATTAGGTGTCGAGCTTAAGAACAATATTAAAGATTCATGGTGGAAGGCCATGACTTATAGAGAAGATATTGAAGGTGTTGATGCTTCAATTCTTATGCATCCACAAGTTTGGAAAGCTTCTGGTCACGTTGATGGGTTTTCAGATCCATTAGTTGATTGTAAAGAGTGTAAGGCAAGATTTAGAGCGGATAAAATTGATTTAAATGCTGATTGTGAAAAATGTGGGGCAAAAGACTCATTTACAGAACCAAGAGATTTTAACTTGATGTTTGAAACAACGATGGGTCCTGTGAAGGATTCAGGATCAGTTGTTTATTTAAGACCTGAAACAGCACAAGGTATCTTTACAAACTTTATGAACGTACAAAAAACGATGAGAAAAAAGTTACCGTTTGGTATTGCTCAAATTGGTAAAGCTTTTAGAAACGAAATTACTCCAGGTAATTTTATTTTTAGAACTCGTGAATTTGAACAAATGGAAATGCAATATTTTGTCAAGCCGGGGACTCAATCAGAAGCTATGGAGAAGTGGAAGGAAATCCGTTTCCAGTGGCATTTAGATAATGGCTTAGATGCTGATAAATTAAGATGGCACGACCATGGTGAAGATCTAGCTCATTATGCAGATGCAGCTTTTGATATTGAATACAAATTTCCAATTGGTTGGGATGAGATGGAAGGGGTTCACTCGAGAACAGATTTCGATTTAGGCCGTCACGCAGAACATTCTGGAAAAAACCTTAACTATGTTGATGTTCAAGATGGAAACAAAAAATACATCCCATATGTATTAGAAACTTCAGTTGGGTGTGATAGACACTTACTTGCTATTCTTTGTAATGCATACACTGTGGAAAATGCTGGCGAGAAAGAAGAAAGAGTTGTGATGAAGTTTAAACCTCATTTAGCTCCAATTAAAGTTGCTGTTATGCCACTTATGAAAAAAGAGCCACTTCAAGAAGCTGCTCGTGGAATTTTGGCTGATCTTCAAAAAAGATATAAATGTGAATACGATATAGCAGGGTCAATAGGTAAGAGATATAGAAGACAAGATGAAATTGGTACACCTTATTGTGTAACAGTTGATTATGATACTCTTGAGGATAATGCTGTAACTGTAAGAGATAGAGATAGTATGACTCAAGAGAGAATCGCTATTAGTGAGTTACAAACATATTTATTAAATAAATTCGGCTTTTAGATTAAATATTTTTTTGAATAGTTGTTGGGCCTAGGTAAATCCTAGGCTTTTTTTGTAAATTGGAAAAACTTATCTTAACACTCAACTTTTGCGCACAGTGGAAAACTTTTCTTTTGTTAATTTTTTTGTAGTTTGTACTTTTTAGAATTCAAATGTGATAGAATTTTTGCAGTTAATTTTTATAAAAAAGGAACATAGTAATGACAAAATGGGTTTATGGTTTTAGTAGTTCAAAAACTGATGGAGATAAAAGTCAAAAAGATCTTCTTGGTGGAAAAGGCGCAAACTTAGCAGAAATGTGTAATTTAAAACTACCTGTTCCTCCAGGCTTCACTGTTTCTACTGGAGCTTGTCTTGATTACTATGAGCAAAATAAAAGTATTTCACAAGAAATAAGATCACAAGTTCTTTCGGCTTTAAAAGAAGTTGAAAGCATTACAGGTAAAAAATTTGGAGATAAATCAAATCCACTTTTATTCTCTGTTAGATCGGGAGCAAAAATATCAATGCCTGGTATGATGGACACTGTTTTAAATCTAGGTATGAATGATGAGACAGTTGTGGCCATGGCACAGAAGACTGGAAACGCTAGATTCGCATGGGATTCATATAGAAGATTTATTCAGATGTTTGCAAATGTTGTAATGGGGTTTAATACTTCGATTTTAGAAGCTCAACTTGAAGACTTAAAAGAAGCTAGAGATTATAAAGAAGATACTGAATTAGACGAAGGAGATCTACAAGAGTTAGTAGATGTCTATAAACAAGTTCTTCTTGAAGAGTTTGGAAAGTCTTTTCCACAAGATCCAATGGATCAACTATGGGCGGCCATTGGAGCTGTATTTGGATCTTGGAACAATTCAAGGGCCATCAAATATAGAGAAATGAATGGCTTTTCTCATGACTGGGGAACAGCAGTAAATGTTCAGTCAATGGTTTTTGGAAATACAGGGAACAATTCAGCAACAGGTGTTTGTTTTACAAGAGACCCTTCTACTGGTGAAAAAATATTCTTCGGAGAGTATTTAATAAATGCGCAAGGGGAAGATGTTGTTGCAGGTATAAGAACTCCTGGCCCAATAAATGAAGCTAGTAAAAATAACTCTAATGAATCGTTTAAAACTTTAGAAGAAGAAATGCCAAAGGCATTCCAAGAACTAACAGATATTTATCAAAAACTTGAAGCTCATTATAAAGATATGCAAGATATTGAGTTCACAATTGAAGATGGAACTCTTTATATTCTTCAAACTAGAAATGGAAAAAGAACAATTAATGCAGCCTTAAAAATTGCAGTTGATTTAGTTGAAGAAAAAATTATAACTGAAAAAGAAGCTCTTTTAAAAATTCAACCAGAAGATCTAGATAATTTACTACACCCAAGATTAGACCCTAACGCAGATAAAAATCATCTTGCAACTGGTTTGCCAGCAAGTCCTGGAGCTGCATGTGGACAGATTGTATTTGATTCAGAAACTGCTCAAGATTGGGTAGACTCTGGAAAGAAAGTAATTTTGGTTAGACAGGAAACTTCACCAGAGGATATTGGTGGAATGAATGCGGCTGAGGGAATCTTAACTGCTAGAGGTGGTATGACATCTCACGCAGCTGTTGTTGCAAGAGGTATGGGAAAACCTTGTGTTGCTGGATGTATGGTTCTTGAAATAAATGAAAAAGAAAAAACTTTAAAAATTGGAACTCACTCATTCAAAGAAGGAGACTTTCTAACGATTGAAGGTGGAACTGGAGATGTATTTGAAGGTGTAGTTCCAACAATTGAAGCAACAATCTCTGAAAACTTTGCTACTTTTATGAAGTGGGCAGATGAAAATAGACGACTAAAAGTTAGAACAAATGCAGATAATCCTGAAGATAGTAAAATTGCTTTAGAGTTTGGTGCTGAAGGAATTGGACTTTGTAGAACTGAACATATGTTTTTTGCTCCAGAGAGAATTCTTGCTGTTAGAGAGATGATTTTTGCAACATCAAAAGAAGACAGACAACTTGCTCTTGATAAACTTCTTCCATATCAAAGAGAAGATTTTACAGGAATTTTTACACAGATGAAAGGGTTACCTGTAAATATTAGACTTCTTGATCCACCTCTTCATGAATTTCTTCCTCATAAAGAGTCTGAAATGCAAGAGCTTGCAGATGCACTTGGGGTTGATCTTTCAGTAATCAAACAAAGACAAGATGGACTCCATGAGTTTAATCCAATGTTAGGGCATAGAGGCTGTCGCCTTGGAATAACGTATCCAGAAATTTATAAAATGCAAGTTAGAGCTATAATGGAAGCTGCCATAAATACTGCTGAAAAGGGTGTTGAAGTTATTCCTGAGATTATGATACCTCTGATTGCAACGGCTAAAGAGTTAGAAATTTTAAAAGAAGAATCATTGGAAGTTATTGCTGATGTATTTAAAGAAAAGAAAAAAGAAATTAAGTTTAAACTTGGTACGATGTTAGAATTACCAAGAGCATGTATAACAGCTGATGAAGTTGCCCCTCATGCAGATTTTTTCTCTTTCGGTACGAATGACTTAACTCAAACTACATTTGGCCTATCAAGAGATGACTCTGGAAAATTTTTACCTATGTATCAAACTAGAGGAGTTTTAGATCGTGATCCATTTGTTGCACTAGATCAAGCTGGTGTTGGCTTTTTGGTAGAGCATGCTGTTAAAATCGGTAAACAGGCCAATAGTGAACTTCACTGTGGAATTTGTGGAGAACATGGTGGAGAACCAAGCTCAATTGAATTTTGTCATAACGCAGGACTAGATTATGTGAGTTGTTCACCTTTTAGAGTTCCTATTGCTAGACTATCAGCGGCACAAGCAGCACTTAAAAATAAATAATGAATGAAGAAAAGATCATTGATCTATCAAAAAAGTTTATAAGTGAAAAAAGTATTGATGCTCTAGGTGTTGGTATTATAGATTTTTCAAAAGGCACTTATAAAGCTTTTGAGTTTGATCAATTGGCTTCAGGTTTTATTGTGGAAAAACCTGAAGTTTACTTTGATCTGGCCAGCTTATCTAAGCCTCTAACAAATGGAATTGGGTTCTTAGATAAACAAAGTGAAGTCTCTGATGAGATGAAGCTTGTTTTAAATCATAGAGGAGGTCTTCCAGCATGGGGGCTTCTTCCTAAGCATGGCTGGAAAGATATTATTGAATCTTATAATATAAAAGAAGCAAAAACCTTATATTCAGATTATTCAGCCTTAAGGTTTATGTTAGAGTTCAATAATAACTTACATCTTGATCTACATGATGTTGCATCAAAGTACTGGCATAAAGAGTTACTATTTTGGAAAGATCTAACAAGTAGACATAGATGTATTCAAAATGGCTTTCGAAATGGAAAACCAAACCTTGGAATTGTCCATGATCCCAATGCATTCACCCTTGATACCAAAGTTAGTCACGCAGGCCTTTTTGGAACAATCACTGGAGTTTGTGAAACTCTATTAGAGCTTGAAAATAAGTTTAACTTAAATGGATTTATGAAAGAGCAGCTTTCAAAGAATGATCACAGGTTTGTTGCAGGATGGGATAGAGTGGAAAACCCAACTTTTACTCTCGCAGGAAGTGGATGTACAGATCGTACTTTCGGTCACTTAGGGTTTACTGGTACTTCTATATGGATTGATAGTGTAAAAAAACTTGGCCATGTTATTTTAACTAATGCGACAAAGATGTATTGGTATGATAAAAAATCCTTAAATGAATTTAGAAAAACTTTGGGGAGTTTAGTATGGGATCAAAAAAACTAATAGTAGCGGTTTTACTTTTAATATCATTTCAATCATTTGCCTCTGACACAATCTTAATTAGTGACTTTGACGATACGATTAAACAAACCAATGTTGGTAGCACAGCTGGCTCTGTTGTGAATGGTGTTTTTTCTACTAAAGCCTTTGCTGGGATGAATGATCTTTTTGCTTCAATGGACTCTTATACAAATGGATTATATATACTTTCAAATTCGCCTAATATATTGAGATATAAAATCTTTAAGCTTTTAAATAAGCACAATTTATCACCTTTAGAGGTATCTACTAGAAATTTAATTAGAAATAGAGATGGGTTTAAATACAAATATAGTTACGTTGTATCAAAAATTAAGAATCTAAATACAAAAGTAATATTATTCGGTGATGATGTTGGTGAAGATCCGGAAGTCTATGCAAAAGTAAAAAAGAACTTTCCAAATAAAGTTTCTGAAATTTATATCCATGTTGTTAAAGACAGAAAACTTCCTAGTGGAGTTGTTGATTATATAACTGCTTTTGATATTGCAACAAACGAATATAAAAACGATAGAATGAATTTAAACCAAGCTCTAATCCTTGGGACTCAGTTACTTTATGATTATAATATGGCCAATGTCCTTCCAAAATTTGCTCACTGCCCGACATCAAAAGATAGATGGGAAAATAATTCACCTATAGCATTAATGCCTTTGGTACTTGCAACTTCTCACAAAATTGTTAAGTATTGCCAAAGTGCCAAGATAAAATAAGCTATATTCTTAAGCTGAAATACGGTATTATTTAGTAGTCGAAGTAGTTAAAAAGGGATTTTGATGAACCTAGATAATATGGTTGAAGGCGTGGACCTTCTAAAATTAAAAGATAAAATTACTAAAGTATTTTTTTATAGAATTTGTGGAACTGGCATGGGGGCAAGTGCTTGCTTACTAAAAGAAGCAGGCATTGAGGTTGAAGGAGCTGATCAAAGCTTTTCGCCTCCAATGAGCACATACTTAGACTCAACAGGCATACCTTGTTATCCACTTTCAGAAGTAAATAAAGAATTTCTACAAAAATATGACTTAATTATTGTTGGAAATTCTGTTCCTAGACTATCAGAACATGCAAAGTTAATTGAAGAGTGTGGAGTTCCCTTTACATCATTTCCAAGTGTTTTAGGTTCTTTTGTATTAAAAGATAAAGAAGTTATAGGACTTGCCGGAACACACGGTAAAACAACTACAACTTACTTTCTAACCCAAATCCTTGAGGCACTTGGTGAAAAACCTGGTTACTTTATTGGTGGGATTATGGACAATAGGCCACCATCAACAATTGGAGAGAGTAAATTTTTTGCCATTGAATCTGATGAATATGATTCAGCTTACTTTCAAAAATACTCAAAGTTCAGACTTTATGAATTAAATTCTATGGTCCTTACTTCTTTGGAGTATGATCATGCAGATATCTATGAATCAGTTGAAGATATTGAAAAAGAATTTGAAGCAGTAATTCCGAATTTAACAAAACCTATTATTGCCAATGATGACTATAAATCTATTCATAAACTGAGTGAAAAATACTCAGAAAAACAATGGAAAATTTATGGTGAGAATTCAAAACTAGGCCCTAAGAATATTAAGCTTACAGATCATGGTAGCTCATTTGATGTGGTTGTTGGTGGAGTTTTAGAAACTTTTGAAACTGATATTGTTGGACTCCATAATATATTAAATATTTGTTCTTGTATTTTAACTCTAGAAAACTATGACTTTAAAGCTTCTGAACTTAAACAAGCAGTAAAAAAACTAGGGCTAGTAAAAAGAAGGCAAGAAGTTAGAGGGAATTATAAAGGAAGTATTGTTATAGATGACTTCGCTCATCATCCAAAAGCTATTCAATTAACTATCGATGCTATAAAAATGAAATATCAAGATAAGAAAATTGTCACTGTATTCGAACCCGTTTCTGCAACAGCAAGAAGTTCTATCTTTCAAAAAGAATTTGCTCAGAGTTTATTGAAGTCTGATAAGGTTATCATTGCAAAAAGTTCTATTCAAACGACAGCAAAGAATAAAAACGATCTAGATTGTGATAAATTAGTTGAAGATATTAGACAAACTGGAATTGACTCTGTTTGTTCAAAAGACTTAGCTGATCTTCGTTCTCAGATTGATACAAGAGTTGATTCTGACTCAGTACTTTTGGTATTAAGTAATAGAACTTGTATTGGCCTATGGGAATCAGAGTTTGTTAATGAGCTTTGTTAGATTTTCTCTTTTCTATTTATTATTATCGTTACTTACAAGTGCTGCCTTTGGAAGCGAGTACTTTTCATGGAGTGGTAATCTCTATAAAAATATAAGAAAGTATAATGAAATACATAAACAGTATTCTAAAGAGGTTTGTACTCCAGGAACTGATTTTAAATATTATAAATTATTAAAGAATTATAGAGGGCAAGGAAATTACCTACCACTGATAAAAAATGATATTGATAGAAAAGCAATATCTACAAATCTACACCATTTTAAGAAAAAACTTTCTCATATCTCAAAAATAAAAAAGCAACTACTAAAAGACAAAAAACTACCAAGTTATAACTTAATTTCAAAAAATCTTATAGACACTACAGAGAAGCTTTTATTACTCAAGAAAAACTATCACTCTGAAATTGACCAGACTAAAAAAGCAAATCTACTCAAAGAATCATCTCGAAATATAGAGTTATTAAAAACATATTATAAAAGCTTCATTGAACAAATATATTTCTTAAAAAGTTATGGTTACCCTAATGATCATCTTAAGAATAGAGTCGAATATGAGAAATATAAAGTCGATTCTGCTAATCCTAATAAATCTAAAGCGAACAAAATCTTCTTTTACAGAAAGGTTGTTGAAGATGGAGCCTATGATAAAAATAGAAGAAGAGGAGACCTTTTCACTAGGTCCACTATAGACCAGCTTTATTATAGTGTGATGAAGGAAAAACATTTTATCTCCGAAAATGTTAGATACGATATCAATTGGTTGTCGTCTGTTGTTGAAAAATTAATCAAAAGAGGACATAAAACACAACTTTCTAGAGTTTCAGAGTGGTACGAAAGAACAAAAGAAAAGTATCAATTCTATTTAGATATTATAAAATCAAAAAATGCTAAAAAGGCTAAGCAACTAGTAAAAAACAGAAATGAAGCCTCTATTGAACTTAAAAAATATGTTTATACAAAGCAAGCTGAGTCTTATCATTTTTGGAGAAAACAAGATCGCTTATGGAAGGCTTTATTTGCTCAGGAAACAATCCTATTTAATGAGGTTGGAACAATTGATGGTAAAGATGCACTTGAAAGAAGAGATGTCGCTCATATCGTTATGAATAGGGTTTTGGACCCTTTTTATAGTGATCTATCTGAAAAACAAGAACTTGTTAAATACTTAAACTTAAAGCCGAATGAGTGGAAAAAAGAAAAATGGCTTAATACTTTATTTAGAGTTGGAGAGTTCTCCTTTACTTATCATTACATCTCTTCCGTAGTTAAAATATTTTGCCCAGATATGAGCCGAAGAGGAAAGCAAATAAGAAAGAAAAATTTAAAGATTGCTCTCAAGGCGATGAAGTCTCCAAGAGAAAATTATAAAGCTTTTAGGTATTTTTCAAGAGTTTCAATGCTTGGAAAAATAGATATGGCCACAGTTTGGAGTGACTACGATAAAATACCAGAGAAGCCAGGTTATGAAGTCTCTAATCAATCAAAGCTTAGACGACTTTTCTATGCTGATAAGTATCATTTCTTATATAACTTTAAAGACTCCAAAGGCGTGAACTATCAAGTATTAGAGATTAAAGATAAAACCTACTCGATGACTTGGAAGCGCGGAAGGCCCAGGTTTTTTAAATACCGAGACCCTCATCTTTTTACTTATTTTTCAAAGAAATAATGGCCATAAGCTCGTAAAAATAGTATAAATCTCGACTAGTGTATTATTTATTTAGTGCTAGGATCACAGTCCTACGGAGGAATACAAAATGCTTAAAGATTACGTTTTTACATCAGAGTCAGTAACTGAAGGTCACCCAGATAAAATAGCAGATCAGATTAGTGATAGCATCCTTGATGCATTATTAACTCAAGATCCAAAATCAAGAGTTGCATGTGAAACTCTTATTACAACGGGTATGATCCAACTGGCAGGTGAAATTACTACAAGTGCAAATATTGATTATCATGAAATAGCTCGTGAAACAGTTAGAAAGATTGGTTATGACCATTCGGATAAAGGTTTTGACGCAAATACATGTGGAGTTAACTTAGCTCTAGATAAACAATCAGTAGATATCGCTGCTGGTGTTAACGAAGGTGAAGGAACTGACTTAGACCAAGGTGCTGGAGATCAAGGGATTATGTTTGGTTACGCTTGTAATGAAACAGATTCTTTTATGCCAATGACAATTGATCTTTCTCATAGACTTGCTAAAAGACTTGCTGTTGTTAGACATGACAATATTGTTCCAGGTTTAAGAGCTGACGGTAAGACACAAGTTTCTGCTGAATATGTTGATGGTGTTTTAAAAAGAATTGACTCTATTGTTGTTTCAACTCAACACGCTGAAAGCTTAACTCAAAAACAATTACACGAATCAATCAGAGAAGAAGTTATTAATAAAACAGTTCCTGCTGATCTAATTGATGACAAGACAAAATACTTCATTAACCCAACTGGTAAATTTGTTATCGGTGGACCAATGGGAGATGTTGGTTTAACTGGTAGAAAAATTATCGTTGATACATACGGTGGACATGGAGCTCACGGTGGTGGAGCTTTCTCTGGAAAAGATCCTTCTAAGGTTGATAGATCAGCTACATACGCTGCTAGACAAGTTGCTAAGCACGTTGTTGCTGCAGGCCTTGCTGATAGAGCACTAGTTCAGGTTGCTTATGCAATTGGTGTAAGTAAGCCAATGAGTTTCTTAGTTGATACTTTTGGAACTAACAAAGTTGATCAAGATGCAATTACAAAAGCTGTAAATGAAATCTTTGACATGCGTCCAAAAGCTATTGTTGAAAGACTAGATCTATTGAGACCTATCTACAAAGATACAGCAGCTTATGGTCACTTTGGTAGAACAAGTGATAATGGATTCACTTGGGAGAACTTAGATTATCTAGAAGAGTTAAAAGCTAAATTTTAATTTCAAAAAAATATAAGAAATTAGACCCGAGTTTATCTCGGGTTTTTTTTTGCCAAATTTTCTCGCCAAGCAAACTTGTTAACTAAGCAATCTTTATATTATTTCAATTAATTTTTATTAACTAAATCAGCATAAGTTTCTTAATTCATGTAAGTGGTGTATGTGATTAATATTTATTTATTAAACTTAAATTATTTTGTGCCGTATAGTTCAGCTATTCAATGTTTTACAATGTCAGGTCCAATGACTGATCCTGACAGTATTGATAGTTCTGACAAAGAATTAATCACAAGAGAGCTTTAGGAGATATACATGAGAGTTGTTTTAACTATATTAATGTGGGGTTTGGTTGGCTGTAATGTTAGTTCGAGTAGTAGTGATAAAACTCATTTAGAGCCAAAACTAAAATCTACAGAAGTAAAAAAACTTACACCATCAATTGTTACTTGTGACTATAAATATACAGGTCGTAGTTATGATGGCAAAAAACCTTTTGTCGTTAACAAAGGTTTTCCCATTAATATTATAATTGATAAAAAAAGAAATTATACAAGAGAAGTCTTAGTAAAAGAGAATATAGTAGGTGGCGAAAAGGTTTGCCAAATAATTCAAAGAACAAACTACAATAATTATGTAATCGAGGAAGTGAAATTAGTTTGTGATCGAAGCTATGGAGATCAACGTGCTGCTTACCATTCAGGACCTTTATGGTGGGGGATAAGATGTACCCGAAAGGCAGATGGGGTTATAACAAGAAGAAAAAGAGTCGATGGCGCTGCTGTTGCAATTGTTTCCTATGGCTATGATGTCTTTCAGGTTAAAGATAACAAAAAAATACACTCCTACTCTGCAAGCTTAGAAAATAAAAAAAAGGGACCAGACTTTGTATTAAACGACGACAACGGGAAAACTTTGTTTAGTATGAGAAACCTTGGATTAGAAGCAGAAATTTATAACGGTGAACTTTCTATGGACATGATTAAGAGAAATGACGTTAGACTTAAGTCTAAAAATGGTCAAAGGTATTCACATACTCATATGCAATATGGTGAAAGGTGTGACATCGATAATGATACTCTATATACGATTAAGTATAACTTTAAAAACTACCCTGATAAAAACTTAAAGGTTGTGCACTTTTGCAATGTAAAGGAAAGAGAGTTTTGATTTTGAAATTAAATCAAAGATTTACATTATCCTTATTTAAGCTTATTAGATTAAAATATAAACTAAAAATAAAATCGCCCCGGCTTTGTCTGGGGCTTTTTTATGTTATAATTCTTCAATGGATGAAATATACTTTCTAGTTAGATTCACACCTTTTTGGGCAGTGCCTGTATTTATAATCTCACTAGAGTTCACATATCTATTTTGGCTCAGAAAAAAAAAGAAGTTCATGTTATTGTGCATGACATTTTCACTTAATAGCTTGATTGCACTGGTATATTACTATTGGGCCGGAGGTCCAGAAAAGTCTGTGAAATTTCTAATAAAATTAATTAGATACTACTCCGATTGACGCATCCCGTATCACATTTTAATACCAGTAAGAAATAGTCAGTTTTTTCCTAGTGTTAAAAAATTGACACCAACTCCAATCTTCGTTAGCATTTTTAAAGAGAGAGAGGAGGAATTAATCAATGGATGATTTTAATTTCTTACATGATTCATTTAATGAATCTAAAAGTAAGACACAAGCGCACGCAAATAAAGATGAAGTAGAGAGCTTTGGTTTGAACCCAAAAATTATTGTTGTTGAAGATGATAAAATTTTAGGTTTAAGTATCAAAAAATATCTAATGAAAACTCTAGACTGTGAAGTTGAACTTTTCACAAGTTCAATGGATTGTTTAGCTTACTTACTTCAACAACCAAATAGATCTGAAGCATTTTGTTTAATCACTGATATAAGTTTAGAAGCTGGGGCCGATGGTCTTCTTATGATTGATAACCTTAAAGAGAAAGGGTTCAATTTTGTATCAATTGCGATGACTGGTTTTGCTAGTATAGAGACAGCAATTGCAGCTACTAAAAAGGGTGTTTATCACTATTTAACTAAACCTTTTGAGTTAGAAAATTTACAAAAACTTGTAATTGAATCGATTTCAAATAAACTTGGAATAAATATCAGCCAGCTTAGTGCGAAAGAAATTAATGGTCTTGGTAGCCTTCAAGGTAAAACAATAAAAAATATTAAAATTGAAGCACCTACTGAAGATGATATCTTTTGTGGAATGATCGGTAGATCAAAAGAGATGAAACAAGTCTTTGAAAGAATTGAAAAGGTTGCTTTAACAGACTCTACTGTTCTTGTAACAGGTCCATCGGGGACTGGTAAAGAGTTAGTAGCAGCTGCGATACATAACTTCTCTGCAAGAGCTAGAATGCCAAAAGTTTCTGTTAACTGTGGGGCTATTCCAGGTGAGCTTTTAGAGAGTGAACTTTTTGGGCATATTAAAGGTTCATTTACAGGTGCAATCTCTAATAGGAAAGGACGATTTGAATTAGCTGATAATGGATCAATCTTTTTAGATGAGATTGGTGATATGCCAGCATTATTACAAGTTAAGCTTTTAAGAGTATTACAAAATAGAACAATTGAGCCAGTTGGATCAACTGAAGTAACGAAGATTGATACAAGAGTAATCGCTGCTACCCACAGAGATTTAGAGTCTATGGTAGCTGATGGAAAATTCAGAGAAGATTTATTTTATAGATTAAATGTTATTCCCATAAAGATTCCAGCTCTAAAAGAAAGAAGAGAAGATATTCCATTATTAATTTCTTATTTTGTAACGAGGTTTACTTCGGCTGATAGAAGTAATGAAATAAGATTTTCTGATAAGACTTTAGAGATGCTTATTTCGTATGATTGGCCAGGAAACGTAAGAGAGCTAGAAAATATTATTGAAAGATTAGTTATCTTAAGAGGTGGGAATGAAATACTTCCAGAAGACTTGCCGGCTAAGATTTTTAGACATAATCCACTAGCAACAGATCATTATAAGCATATTTTTGAATTACCTGAAGATGGTGTAAATCTTAAAAAAGTTTTGTCTGATATTGAAGACTCATTGATTCTACAAGCTTTAAGCTTTACTGATGGTAATAAAAATCAAGCTTCAAAATTATTAACTCTAAATAGAACAACTCTAATAGAGAAAATGAAGAAGAAGGCCTTACATATTTAGAAAATGAAAAAAGATTTATTGAATAAATTTTTAAGTTTAAAAGGTCAGGTAAATAATCCTGACCTTTTTATTTTAAGTAAACAGCTAGAGCAAGAAGTTAGTTCTATTATAAATCTTAAGTATGAAGATTCTGAAAGTCGTATTCAAGATACTAGTGAGTATATTTATCAGGGAATTGAAGAGGAAGCATTACTTACTAACTATTTTGATTACTTTCAAATCCTTGATGATTTTGAGGGGAAAGTATTAGTTGATCTTGGAGCAGGTTATTGCAAGGGAAGTCTCTTAAACGAGCTATTAGGGCTTGATTCCAGGTGTTTAAGTGTTGAGATTGAAAAGAGTCGTGTGGCCATGGCACGAAGTCACATCAAAGATGAAAGTGTTATTATACAAGGGGATCTTCTATCAGAGAGTTTCTTACTACCAAAGGCAGATGCTTATTTTTTGTACATGCCTACGGGGATAGTTTTAAACTCTATTCTTAGTAAAATTATTAATCAAAAAATTGAAGCAGACTTTTACGTTATAGAGTCTCATGGAGACTTTATAGATGTAATAAATTATTATCCTGAATTATTTATGCCTATAGAGAGCAATTTAAATGTTTCACAACCCAGGCATGATAAAAAAATTTATAAATATAAAAGTAAATTAATAGATAGTAGTTTGCAAAATATTGAAAAAAATAATCTATCAATAAAGACTCTTCCATATTGGATTCTTAAGTACTCAAATGAAGACACATTTGTAGAAATAGAATCAAAAATAGCAAACTCTAATGATTATAGAAGTTGGGTGGCCAACCTAAAAGATTCACAGCTAATAAATTATAATGGGGAGTTTGCACTACAACTTTTTTTCCCCTCTAGAATTTTACAATTAGAAACTCAAGATAAAATTGTCAAAATTACTCAAGCATAATGGCCTCTAAGTTCTTAAAAATAAATAAAATTTGTACCAGTTAAGTTTTTGACATGAAAAAAAATGCCCATGAGTAAAATTTTCCTTTTATCTGGTGCAAAAACAGGTACAATAAATATGTGGGAGCTTTATCAGGATGACTAAGTTCCAGCGTAGTAGCAAAAACTAACAAGATAAACGAGACAGGAAGTTTCAGTGAAAGTAAGAACAGATTTCAAAATTCTGACATTCTTATGCTTGATGGTGGGAATTTTTTCCTTATCACCACTAGCGTTTTCAAAAGTTCTAGAACAATCTGAGTTCAAAACACATCTTCGTTGGAAAGTTAATTCAAATAAAAAACAAATTGTAATAAAGAAGAATGAAGAGAGTCTTGTTATTCAAACTCTTGATAAAAAGCTCTTTAATGACTTGATCACTGACCTTTTGAAGCTTCAAAAGAAAAAACAATATATTAAAAGTTTCACGTATGAAGGTGATAAACTACCTGCTGAGCCAGCGACTCTAACAATCAACCTTGCTAGTGACTCAATAGAATTATTTTCTTTTTACAAAGATCAATCTAAAAACTACATCGTCGACTTTTGGGAAAATAAAGATACTGTCGTTACAAAAAAATCAGCAATAGTAAAAAAGCCAAAAGTTTTAAAAATAGCAAAGCCAAAAGTTACTAAGAAAAAAGTGTTGAAGAAGAAAGTTGTTAGACGCATTACTGACGTAGCCGTGGCCAGTAATGTATTAGATCCTGAAAAGATAATAGAAAAAAATGAAAAGAAGGGCTATAGAGACTTTAGGTATGGTGCTGCATTTATATGGGATTACGAAGCTTTTATTCCTCCTATGGAGAAGAAAGTAAATGTCGATATCAAAACACCAGATCACTTATATAAGGTTAAGGACAGAGAGTACAAAAATGATAGTAAAGAAACGCATATGCAACTTACTATTAATTTATATAGAAAAGAAAAGTGGGGGTTAATGACTAAGTCTATTAACCTTTATGAAACTAAGTACGGAAAAGACAAGAATAGTGATATTAATGATTTCTTAAAAGCGAACTCTTTAATAAGGAATGTTATCAAGCCTACTATCAAGGCGAAGCCATTAACTGAGGAACAACAGCTTCAAGTAGATGCTTTAACAGCGGCTGGAGAGCCAATCCCTGATCACTTAAAAACAAATTTATCGAGTAATGGTATCTTTCAAGCTGGAATTAATTTGTTAACTAAAGTTGCAGAGAAAACAAATGATTATGATTTAAAAAATGCTTCTAGTAGATATATTCTTCAACATGCACTTAACAAAGCAGATTATGTTAAGGCACTTCAAATTGCTAAAAGAATGTATGTTGCTTCTACTGAACAATTTGATGATGAAACAATTATCTATAGCTCAAGAGTAATTCTTTATAGTTTAGCTAATTTAAAGCAACTATCTAAAATCAAAGAATTCCTATCAAACAAAGCTGTAATAAGAGTTCTTCCTAAGCAAGAGGGTTATGCTTATATTGGATTTGTTCATTTAGCAAAAGGTGAAACGAACCAAGTTATAGCTCTTTATGAAGCGAATAAAAGGTCACTGGCAAAGCCTGTTCACCCAGCTATACTCTATAACACGGCCGAAGCTTACTTTAGAAATGCTAGTTATGAAAAGTCGATAAGATTAAATGATGAGTTTGTATCTCAATACTCATTTTACAGAAATAGTTCAAACTCTAGACTCAGAATAGCTCTTAGTTACGATCTATTGAATAAAGACACAAAGAAAGTTTTAGAACTTTATAAAAGTGCAATTAATGCTGCATCAACTGATAAAGTAAGATATGAAGCAAAGCTTAGATATGTAGGTGTTAGGGCCGTTAGAAAAAGAAATCCAAGTGATGAAGATAAAGAAACAGTTGTTTTTCTAGAACAGACACCAGCTGAACGAAAATCATTAGATCAAAAGTTAAGAAAGTTATTATGGCTTGTAAGAGTTAGGTCTATGATTAACTTTGAAAAATATAATGATGCTATAACTTATTTGTCGACGATTCCACTTGATTCATTACGCTTAATTGATAAGAGAACTTTTGAAGGTGAGGGAGCTGAAATAGCTTTAGGGCTTATCAAAAAAGCTTATCTGGATGAAGACTATTCGAAAGCTGTAAAGGTTTATGAAATCTATAAAAACAAATACGAGAAGAAAGTGGCAGGTAGTACATACCTTAGTTATATCATTTCAGATTCTTACCTAAGGCTAGGCTTTGAGGACTCTTTTAATAGAGAATTTAATAGACTGAAATCACTGAAGGAATCGAAAAATAGAACTTTTCCAATGTGGGTAAAACACCATAAAAATATTAAAATTGCTGATTATATTGTTGAGCTAGAGATTGAAAAATTAAAATTATCAAAAGACTGGAAAGCCCTAAAGGCCTATTTACAAGGGGTTAAGGAAAAGAAGAATATTAACTATAATTTTTACAATGGTCTTGTGAGCTATAAGCTTAAAGACTATACTAGTTCTATAGCTAGTTACGAAAAGATACTAGTTAATCCAAATATCAACAACGTATTATCTCCAAAACAAAGTCAAACTATGCTTAGAACTTACATTGAATCATTGTATCAAGGGAATGATCAAAAACGCTTCAGAAAGAATGTAGCGGCCTTAGTAAATGATCTAAGAAGAACTAAGGGGGATAAGTATAAAGGGATGCTTGAAAGGTTTGATTACCTTTATATTGAGTCCCTTTTTGGCTCTAGTGAAAAAGATGGAAAAAGATTATTCAAACTATTACTTACAAAGACAAAAGAATTCTTGGCAGCTTATAAGCAAACAGCTTATAAAAGTAGGGTGAAATTCCTAAATGGTATTTCACTTATCCAAAATTCGCAGGAAGCGAATGGAAAGAAAATTCTAGAGTCTTTGGTTAGTAGTGAGGATACACCAGAATATTTAAAAGGCTTAGCAAGAACCGAGTTATCGACTCTTGCTATAAAGAATAAGACATTATAAAAAATTGATTAGGATCAATTTTCGGCAATAAACAAAAAAGACAGGAGGTCTAATGTTTGCATCAGAAATCAATACGACTGAACAAAGTAATTCTTCAGTTCAATTAGTAGGAAATCACCCAAAATTTGTTAAGGCTCTAGATTTTGCAAAAAATGTAGCAGTTACAAAAGCACCAGTACTTGTAGTAGGAGAGTCTGGATCAGGGAAAAAATCATTTTGCCAATTTGTACATTCATCATCAGCAAGAACTTCTGCAGAATTTTTATCTGTAGATTGTTCACAAGAGGCAAAGGTTGTTGAAAACCAAATCTTAGGATACAGAGATGAAGAAACAGGACGTTTCAATAAAGGTATTCTAGAAAGAGCAAATGGTGGATCAATTGTATTATCAAACATCGATGCATTAGACGAAAAATTTCAAAAAAGACTTTATCAAATTATTCAAGAGCTTTCAGATTATGATCTTGATGTAAGAATCATGGCGACAACTTCTAAGAATCTTTCAAAGTATGTTGGTGCTGGTAGATTCTATAGAGCTCTATATACATATTTTTCAGGGTCACAAATTGTATTAGTTCCTTTAAGAGAAAGAGGTTCTGATATCGAAATGCTGGCAAATCATTTCGCCGGAACATGGGCTGCTGCTAATAACGCAACTCCTGCTACATTTTCTGAAGAAGCTAAAAATAAAATTTCTTCTTTTTACTGGGCACATAATGTTGCAGAACTTAAATCAGTAATCGAAAATACTGTTGCAAATGTAACTGATGGAATTATTGATATCAATGCAATTGAGTTAGGTGAAAGAAAAGCAGAAGCTGAATCAACTGATTCTAATGACGATGGTCTAAAACTTATGTCTTTAAAAGAGGCAGAAAAACTATTAATCAAAAAAGCTTTAATCCATACTTCTGAAAATAGAACACAAGCTGCAAAAATTCTTGGTGTATCAATCAGAACATTAAGAAACAAAATTAACGAGTATAGAGGTGATGGAAATAACTACTTTGTAAATTTAAGATAATTAATTTTAGGTTTTAAAAGAAGGAAGTGTCATGGAAATTAACGACAAAACAATGCAAGCCTTAGCGGCAGGATTAAAATTTAGAGAAATGAGACAAGAGATAATCTCGTCAAATATCGCTAATGCAGAAACTCCTGGTTATAAAGCAAAAAGGCTAGAGTTTGAAAAAGCTTTAGCAAGAGCTTTAGACGTTGATGGACAACAGGGAATGCTTATAGGTGACCAAAGACATTTTAATGTCGGTGGTGGTGGTTTTGAAAACCTTGAACCTGAAGTAATAAATGATCCTAATGGTGTTGTGAATGAAAGTGGAAACACTGTAAATCGTGAAGATGAAATGGCTAGAATGACAGAAAACAAGATCATGTATGACACTCTTGTTCAGCTTATGAATAAGAAAATTGGTCTTAAAAAGTATGTTTTAAACTCAGAAAGGTAAGAGAGGTTAGATAATGGATTTACTTAAAAGTATGAAAATTAGCTCAAGTGGATTAGCAGCAAATAGAAAAAGAATCGAAGCTATTTCTTCAAATATTGCTAATGCTCAAACAACTCGAACTGCTGAGGGAGGACCATACCGTCGTAAAGAAGTTGTATTTGGTTCAGAACCTGCAAGAGATAAGTTTGCCGACATTCTTGAAGGTGAGATAGATGCTCAAGCACAAAAAGTGCATGCGACTGAAGTTGTATCAACAGATGAACCACCTGTTCTAAAATATGATCCTACTCACATTGATGCAAACGATGAAGGATATGTGGCGATGCCGAATGTAAATGTCATGAAAGAAATGGCAGATATGATTTCAGCGCAAAGAGCTTATGAAGCAAATATAACAGCGATTAATACAAGTAAATCAATGGCCATGAAGGCTTTAGAGATTGGAAGGTAATAGTCTAGAAATAGGCAAAAGGTAAATTATGATTAAATCATATGGGCAAATGCAAAATACTTTAAAAAACTATGACATGAAAAATTGGTCAAAAAGTGTTGAGCTTGGAAACAAGATCGATTTTAGAGAAAAATCATTTGGAAATGTTACTAGTGCTCCAGACTCAAAAACTTTTGGTGATTTTTTACTAGAATCAGTAAGTAAAGTTAATAATTTACAAGAAGAAGCAAACGTAGCTATGGAACAATTAGCCAGTGGGAAGAGTAAGAATTTACACGAAACACTTCTAGCTGTTGAAAAAGCTGATATTGCTTTTAGAACAATGAATCAGGTACGAACAAAAGTAATTTCAGCGTACCAAGAAATAATGAAGATGCAGGTTTAGAGTACTGGCTAGTTCGTAAGATAAAACCAGTTCATGGTTCACTTTTAATCATGAAAACCCAAGCGATAGTGAGGGTTAAGTAATAAGCTAGGATAAGCAATTTTGAATCAGGAGGATTCTCTTGCAAGACTTTTTAAAACAAATTTCGCAAAATTTTAGTGACTTTTTTAGGTCATTAGATACCAATAGGAAAATCAGTTTATTAGGAATTGGTTTTATTATTGTTGCTATTATGACTGTGTTGGTTATTTGGGCTTCAAAAACTCAATATAAGCTATTATACACAGACTTAACTAAAGAAGATTCTGGAAGTATCTCTCAGTTATTAGAGGCCGGAAAAATCAGCTATCAAGTTAAGGATGATGGTAAAAGTATCTATGTACCAGAGGATCAAGTTGAAGTTTGGCGATTGGAGATTGCAAAAAAAGGTGTGAATTTAACTTCAACACTAGGTTATGAAGTTTTTGATAAGCAAGCATTTGGTACAACAAGTTTCGTTCAAAAAATCAATAAGCAAAGAGCTATTGAGGGCGAACTAATGAAAACTATAAAACATATCAGAGGAATCAATAGAGCAAGAGTTCATTTGTCTCTACCCGAAAACAGCCCATTTGTATCTGAAAAGAAACCACCTAGTGCTTCTGTAGTTCTAGACATGGACAGAGGTTTTACTTTAACTAAAGATGAGATCAAAGGTATTCAGTCTTTAATTCAAGCATCAGTTGATGGTATGAGAGAGAAAGATGTTGTCATCATCGATTCAAAAGGAAAAAAGTTAACTGAAAATGTTGGGGATGCAATGGCCCAACACACAGCAAATAGATTAGCGTTAGAATCTAAAGTTAATAGATCATACGAAGGTCAAGTAGAAGAAATCTTAAAAAGAGTTGTTGGAGAAGGTAAAGTAATAGCTAAAGTAAATGTTAAAATGGACTTTACTGAGTCTTACCAAACTCAAACAAGTTATGATGGTGAGAACACAGCTGTGCTATCAGAAGTGGCCAATAAGCAAAATTTTAGAGGCTCTAGACCATCTCCTCAAGGAATTCCAGGAGCAAGAAGTAATATCCCTGGTGAAGCTCCTCAACCGGGTATTCCTGAAACGAGAAGTGATACAGACAAGTCTTTAACAACAAGAAACTATAATGTTCCAAAAACTGTAACTCAGTCTAAGAAGCCAACAGCTGAAATACAAAACTTAAGTGTTGCAGTAATGGTTGATGGAAAGAGAATTCCTCAACTAGATGAAAATGGTGAGATGCTACTAAATGAAGATGGTATTCCAATCACTAAATATGAGCCATGGAGTGAAGCAGAGATAGCTAACTTTAAAGCGATTGTCGCTTCAGCAGTAGGACTAAGTGAAGGACGTGGAGATACAATTGTAATAAAGAATATGGAGTTTGCTAAAGAAGACTTAACTGAAGCAGAAGCAATTCTTAGACAAAGAGAAAATAGAGAGATCATTAAGAATCTAACAAAGTATTTAATGATTGGTATCTTAATCACTCTATTATTCTTCATTGTAGTAAGACCATTTATCCAGTGGGTTACTGAAAACACTGTTGAATCAATCGAAGACTTTCTACCTAAAACGATTGAAGAACTTGAAAAAATTCAAGCAAATCAAAAGTTACCAGGTCTTGAAGATGCATTACCAACAATTGAAGATAAAATGAATCCTGAGAAAATCGAAGGAAATATGATTAAAGAGAGAATTATTAACCTTGTTGAACAGAATCCAGCAAAAGCTGCTCAAGTTGTTCACGAAATGATTCACTCTCAAGATAATAATAAAGAAATAGCTTAGAGCTATTTCGCTGAAACACTAAGAAAGATGAGCTAGCATAGCTAGCAATAATAATAGGAGAAACGTAATGGCTGACGCGAAAACCCTCGATCCTGAAGTAGAATACGCCCTACTTAGCGGTCTAGACAAATCAGCAATACTACTAAGTGCACTTGGACCAAGTCCGGCAAAGTTAATCTTTAAATATATGAAAGATAACGATGTTAAAAGACTTATCAATCAAATGGCACAGGTAACAAAATCTCCCATATGGATGGTTAAAAGAGTTCTTGAAGAATTCTATTCTTCGTTAAATGAAGACTCAGACTTACTATTCTCTGAAAACAAAGGGCGTGACTTTATTTTAGGAGCCCTAGGTGAAGATAGAGCTAAACAACTTCTTGGACAAGTTGTAGAAGTTGGTACATCAAATACATTAGAGTCTCTAGAGTTAGTAGATACAAGAACACTGGCCAATTTCTTAATTAATGAGCATCCACAAACAATTGCACTAATTGTAGCTCACTTGCAAACAGAAAGAAAAGTAGATGTATTAAGAAAGCTTCCAGAAGGACTTCAAGCAGAAGTTGTATTAAGGGTAGCTAACCTAGATTTTGTTTCTCCTGAACTTATTGCTCAGCTTGATGATGTTCTTAAAACAGAACTATCAACTCTTGGTTCAATCGATACTCAACAGCTTGGTGGAGTAGAGCCAATTGCAGATATGCTAAATATGATGGATAAAAACTCTGAGAAGAATGTTATGGCCAGAGTTGAAGAAAAAGACCCTGAACTTGCAGAAGAAATTAGAAAACTTATGTTCGTATTCGAAGACCTTGTATTTGTGGACGACAAAGGTATGCAAGAGCTTCTTAAAGTTGTTGATAATCAGAAACTTACTATTGCACTTAAAACTTCTCCAGAAGAAGTTAAGCAAAAGCTATTTAAAAATATGTCTAGCAGAGCAGCTGGCCTTCTAAATGAAGATCTGGACGCTCTAGGCCCAACAAAACTTTCTGATGTTGAAAAAGCTCAACAGGAAATTGTTCAGCAAGTTAAGGACCTTGAAGCTAAAGGTAAAGCAGTTATCTCTAGAGGTGGAGAAGGTGATGCAATGGTTTAATACCATGGCAGATAAGAATAATTATTGGAGACTAAATGGCAGTATTTAAAAACACAAATTCAAAAACAAAAGTTGAAGCATTTCAATTTGGACAATTGATCCCAGATCAAAATGAATTTGTGCAAGATAAAGTTTCTGATTTCGAAATGAAATCACTTAAAGATGCTGCTGCGTTTAAGAATAATATTACACCTGAAATTATCAGACAGGAAAGAAGTGACGAAGCAAAATCTAACTTCTCAATTGATTCAATTGTTAGAGAGCACAGAGGTTTAAGGGCTCAAGAAGATGAAGACTTTGAAAAAAGAGTAAGCGCGGAGGTTGCCGCTAGACTAGAAGTTTTGAGTAAAGAAGCTCATGATGAAGGCTTTGAAGCCGGAAGAACACAAGGTGCTGATGCTGCTTATCAAGAAACAATCGTAAAATATAACGATAGTGTTGCGAAGCTTGGTGATTATCTTGAAGATGTTTTTTCTAAACAAAAAGAATTAATGGAAAACACTCGAGATGATGCTTATAAAGTAGTTAAAAACCTTACTAAGTGGGTAATCTTAAAAGAAGTAGAAGACAAAGAATATATTGAAAGATTACTTCATAAATTAATTTTAGAAATTAATACTAAATCAAACTTACTAGTTAGAGTTAATCAAGAAGATTTTGAAGGTATGCCTGAGGTTATTCAAAGTATCGAATCTAAACTTGGAGCCTTGACAAATGTAAGAGTGGAAATTGATCAAGATATGACTGAAAGAGGTATTATGCTTGAATCTGAAGTTGGGGTTATAGATGGTTCTTTAAAATCTCAATTAGCATCAATTGACAAACTTTTCGAATCAGTTGGAATTGAATCAGAGGAAAACAACCTAGATGAATAATAAAGGATTAGACTTCAAGCCTATTATCAAAGAATTTGAATCTAGTACACCTTACCAGAACATTGGAAAAATATTATCAAGCCATGGAATGATTTATGAAGCAACTTTACCCAGAGCTGTAATGGGATGTTGTGTAGAATTTGTGACTCAAAATGGTCAATCATGTTTAGGTGAAGTCGTAGGTATCGACGGACATAAATGTAAGGTAATGCCTTATGAAGATATAACTGGAATTAATTCTCAAACAAAAGTTTATCTTAGAGACCTAACTACAACGATTAAAGTTAGTCCTGGAATGTTAGGACGTGTTGTTGATTTTCAAGGTAATCCAATTGATGGTAAAGGTCCAATAATTAGTGATGTGATCGCTGATACAAGATCTATTTTTGGTGAACCCATTAACCCGCTAGATAGACCGCCTATAAGACAGCCTCTTGATACAGGGGTTAATGCAATTAATTCATTTATAACTGCAGGTAAGGGCCAGCGTCTTGCTATTATGGCCGGATCTGGTGTTGGTAAGTCAACGCTAATGAGTATGATCGCAAGAAATACTTCAGCTGATATAAATGTTATCGCTCTTATTGGAGAGAGAGGGCGAGAGGTTCTAGAGTTTATTGAGTCAGATCTGGGTGAAGAAGGTTTAAAAAGATCTGTCGTTGTTGTTGCAACATCAGATACTAATGCACTTATTAGGTCAAAGGCAGCTTTTACTGCAACAACAATTGCTGAATACTTTAGAGACCAAAGCCAAGATGTAATTCTGATGATGGATTCAATCACTCGTTTTGCAATGGCAAATAGAGAAATTGGTATGAGTACAGGAGAACCTCCTGGGCAAAAAGGTTATGGACCAAGTGTTTTTGCTAAACTTCCAAAATTAATGGAAAGAGCAGGAACAAAAAGAGATGCTGGAACTATTACTGGTATTTATACCGTACTTGTTGAAGGTGGAGATATGGATGAGCCAATTGCAGATGCTGTAAGAGCAATAGCTGATGGTCACATCGTTTTAAGTAGAGAGTTAGCAGCTAAAAACCATTTCCCTGCAATAGATGTATTAGAGTCAATTTCAAGGGTAATGAGTAAGTGTGTTACTAAAGAGCATACAATTGTTGCAGGTCACTTAAGAGACCTTATGGCCTCATACAAAGAAGCTGAAGACTTAATTAATGTTGGTGCGTACGCTCGTGGAACAAATCCTAAAGTAGATAAGGCCATTATTATATACGACGAATTAATAGCTCTGTTACGTCAAAGAATGGATGAGTCATCAACTATAGATGATCTTTATGACAGAATGGTTGAAATTGCTCGTAGGGCAGAAACAGAAGTTGATCCTAATTTCTTTATGCAGCAAAATAACTCAAACAATGGATCATTAGATAGATTCTAAGGATTAAATGAAAAAGTACAAATTTAAACTAGATGCACTTTTAAAAATTAGGAAGATCAAAGAAGATCAGCTTAAGATGCAAATTGGGCAAGTACAAGTTCATATAACAAGTTTAAAAAAAGAAGTGGCCAATCATAATTCTGATATTGCCGAAGCTTTTGCTCTTCAAGAGCAATCATTAGGTGGTGGTGCAAGTGGTCTAGAGACGAGGTTTCACCCATATTTTGTTCAAGGTAAAAGAACACATATTTCAAAAGTAGAAGACGAAATTGAGCAATTTGAAAATAAAATTGAACAAATGTACTTAATGCTTAACAAACTTCGTGCTGATGTAAAAGTCATTGAAGAGATGAAAGATAAAGATCGTAAAAAATATAAAAAAGATTTAGATAAAAGAATGAATGCTGACATTGAAGAACAAGTTCAAAATTGGTCACAGTTCAAAGCTAAATAAAAGTAGGAAAAATGAAGAATTTAATTTTATTGATTGTAATGGCCGTTTTTTTTAAGGCTCATGCAGCTGATGAAAAGAAAATTTATACTCAAGCTGAACTCGATGAAAAAGTAGAGAAGTTAGTAAATGCTAAAATCGAAAAAATTAAAAAATCATCAATAGCAACTCTAACTAAAGAAATTTTACTTAGAGAAAAGAAAATGGATAAAAAAGAGCAAGAATTAACTACTCGAGAAGAGCAAATTAAAATTTCAGAAGCAACTCTTTCAAGAAAAATATTAGATGTTGAAAAAAGACAGAGTAAAATAATTGGGTGTATTGATAACAATAAAAATGGTCAAGCAAGAAGAGTAAAACAGATGGTAAGTGTAATTGCCAATATGAAGCCTTTAAAGGCGGCTGAGGTACTATCTGTGCAAGATAGTTTGATATCTGTGAAAATATTAGAACAAATTGACCCTAAAAGAGCGTCAAAGATCTTTAATCTTATGGATAAGGAAGTTTCTGCCCGACTTCAAAAACAGTACTTGAATATGCAAAAATAGTATAGAGAGATAGTATGCACAAGGATGTGCGTATTAAGAATATAAGACAAACATAAACACACAAACACAGGAAGTGAAATGAGTTTAATCCACGCAACACCTACGCAAGGTTCGATTGCCCAAGGGACGAGAGTCTCTGGTGGTGAGATGGACGTGCTTACGGCGTTAGGACAGCAACTCGAGATCTCACCAGAGCTTCTAGAACAAAATCCAGAATTAGCAAAGTTATTAGGGGAAAATCCAGAGAATCTAGATTTTAAAACTTTGTTAGGGAAGGCTGAAGGTCAAGAAGGTAAATCTGTTGTAGATCCAGAATTGTTAGCTAAAGCTAAGAATGCTCTAGGAGAATTGGATGAAAAAGCACTAGAAATTGGTAAGGATGTTAAGTCTCAAAATCCTAATCAATCTTCTATTCTTTTGGACCCAAAAAAACAAGAACAAAGAGTATTATCACCGTATGAAGTTTCTCGAAATAATGAAGAGAAGGCATTAAATTCTACGAAATCAATTTTTGCGAAACCTGAAGTTTCTGCTCAACAGACAAAGATGGCAACTACGGAAGAAGCTTCAAGAGCTTTTGTTCCAGAAAGAAAGTCAATGTTTGCAATTAATAAACAACAAGTACAACCAGAAACTAAGCCAGAAGCAACAAAAGGTCTAATGGACTTAAATGAATTTGTAGCTAAGCAAAGCTCTGGTAGAAAACAAAATTTTACAAATGCAAATGCTAATCCATACAAAGCAGCTCAAGCTGAATCAATGTTTGCTAAGAATATTGAAGCAGATGCACCTAAAATGACTCAAATTCAAACAGCTGAATCTGCACCTATGAAGGTTCAAGATTTAATGCTTATGAATAACTCAGAAAAGGGTTCAGAGTCTGGAATGGAGTTTAGCTCTCAAAGTGGACAACAAACAGCTACACAAATAGCAAGTTCTGTTGCTGCTGGGAAAACCTTTGATATTTCTCAGTTAACTGGTGCTACAAATCAATCTGATGTAATAACACAGATTCAGGATTACGTTATTCAGGCAAGGGTTAGTAAAGAGCCTACAATGCAGATGAGTTTTGAGCATAAAGATTTAGGAATGGTTGATTTGACAGTGGCCAAAGATGGAAACCAAGTTAGTGTTATGATCAATGCTCACTCGCAAGAAGGCTCTAAGTTCTTTAATCAAAATAGAGGGGAGTTATTACAAACTTTATCTCAAGCAGGTATTTCAGTTTCTGAGTTTAAGTTAGATTCAAATAATACTAATAATAATCAAAATAATTCCAACCACTCTTCTAACCATCCAGGTGGTAAGCAAGAGCATGCTGGAAGTGAACAAGGTCAAAGAAAGCAAGACTCTGAAAGAAGAGAAGAACTTTGGAACCTTTTAAATGATAAGGAAGCTGCCTAATGCAAATGGGTCGACTAGATTCAAACAAAAAGAACCAGTTTAGAGATGTCTCTATGGCGCGTAGAAAACCGTCAATGGATGAAGCTAATATCAAAGCTGGGGAAAAAGAACGGTTGATCAATAATGTAACAGGTTATAAGCCTAAAAACGGACTCTATGTTGATGGAGAGAAGCATAATAAAATGGGTAAGGATGAGTTTTTAAAACTTTTAACTTATCAGCTTCAAAATCAAGATCCATTAAAGCCAATGGAACAATCAAAAATGGCTGGAGAGCTGGCTCAGTTTTCTCAATTAGAGCAGTTATCAAATTTAAACAGTAAATTTGAAAAAATGGGGAATAATCAAAAAATCGAAGATAAGTTTTATGGAGCAAGTTTTCTTGGAAAAGAAATTGTTACAAACGGAACAAGTTTAGATTTAACTGAAGATGGTGGAAAAGCGGATGTTCTTTTTAGTATTGAAAAACCAGCAGCAAAAGTTCTTGTAAGAGTTTTTGATAAGAAAAATGCTATGGTTGGTGAAATGTGGAGAGAAAATATTGGTCGTGGTTCTCAAACTGTTTCTTGGGATGGAATTTCTTTAGATGGCCAAACGGCAGCAAAAGGTGAATACAGAGTTCAAGTCTATGCTTGGGATAAAACATCTGAGCCAATTCAAGCAAATACAAAAGTAAAAGGTACAGTTGAATCAGTATTTTTTGAAAATGGTGAAACAGTTTTAAAAGTTGATGGTAAAAAAGTTTTCTTAAGAGATGTTGACTCTTTCCACGCAAGTGGTAAAGGGAAGTTTGCACAAACAAGTGGTAAGAATGTTGCAGATGCATTTGCTGGAGTACAATCAAATCCGGCAAGAAATACTGCACAAAATTTGCCTATTGCGCAGAACATACAATCTAAAGTAAACTTAAATAAGTTGAAGCAACAAGCTGGAATGAATTCTTATGGCTTAGAAAATAATAGTCAAAAGAATAATAAATCTGCTAATGTTGGAACAGGTATTACTAACGTTTATGACGTTGAATAGAAATATAACAAAAGGTGAGTAACAACAATGAGTAAGAACATTAATAATATTCTTATTCCTAATGTAACAAAAGCACCCGGCCAGCAAAAGGTCGATGTTTCTAATCGTCTTCCAAAAGATGGTAAAACTAGTGACTTTAAAAATTTATTAGATCAGCAAATTGGGGAGGGGAAACCTCTTCATGGTGGAATTAATTTATCTACTCATGCGGCTAAAAGATTAGAAGAAAGACAGATTGATTTTAATGGAGACGAATACGTTAAAGTTAGAGATGCAATCACAAAACTAAAAGAAAAAGGTGGGCGAGACTCACTTGTTATAACTGATAAAGCTGCTTACATAGTAGATGTAAACAACAATAAGGTTGTAACTGCTGTTGATAAATCAAGTATGAATGAAAACGTTTTCACGAAAATTGATTCGACAGTATTTATGTAATACTAACAAATTATTTTTTAGTGGTGTGCTAAAAAATTACAAAATTTAAAGAACGTAGAAAACAGGCTGGTCCTTTCCGGAAGCCCTAGTTTAAAAGCCCGTAGTGCTTTAAACATTCTATAGTTCACTAGGTCTAGGAGGGACAACGATGGGATTACTTTCGTCTTTTAATGTAGGTGTATCAGGTCTTAAAGCAGCAGGGTCAAGTATGACGGTTGTCGGGGATAACATCGCAAACGCAGGAACTTTCGGGTTCAAAGGTTCAAGAGCAGAATTTCAGGACATGCTTTCAAAATCTCTAAAAGGTATTGATGGTGGAGATCAAATCGGTTCTGGTACAAAGCTAGCTCACGTAACATCACAATTTTCTCAAGGTAATATTCAAAGAACAGAAAACATTACCGATCTTGCTATCAATGGTAACGGTTTCTTCGTTGTAGATTCTCCAGGTGGGAAAGGATACACAAGAGATGGTTCATTCCACTTTGATAAAGAAGGTCACTTAATCAATGGTGATGGATATAAAGTAACTGGTTTCCAGGCTGATGATAATGGTAAAATTTCTACAAAAACAGCTCCAATAAAATTAGGAAACACTACAATTCCAGCAACTCCAACAAGTGAATTAAAGATCTCAATGAATTTAGATTCAAGAGAAGGAATTCAACAATTTAATCCAGCAGATCCTGAGGGAACTTCTGAATTTAATTCAAGTATGACTGTATATGATAATGTTGGTACTCAAAGAATGGTAACAGCTTACTTCAATAAAATTGGTCCTAATCAGTGGGAATACCATGCAATGGTAGATGGAAAAGACGCAGCTGGTGGAGTTGAAGGTACAATGGTTGAAATGGCCGCTGGACAGTTACAATTTAATGACAAAGGGCAATTACAGCAAGAAGTTGAAACATCGAACGCATTTAACTTTAATAATGGAGCCTCTCCAGGACAAAAAATTACATTTAACTTTGGTGAATCAATCGCTGAAGGTGGGGACGGAAAAGATGCAGCAACTCAATACGGGTCGCAATCATCAATCGCAAGGCACACTCAAGATGGTGCGAGTGCAGCTACATTAACATCAATGTCATTCAATGATGATGGGGTTCTATCAGCAGCATATGACAACGGATCAACAAGAGACATTGCTCAAATCGCTGTAGCTAAGTTTGAAAATAACGAAGGTCTATACAAGATGGGTAAAAACTTAATGAAAGAGACAAGAAAATCTGGTCAAGCAGCACTAGGAAAACCACAAGCTGATGGACGTGGACAGGTTCTTTCGAAATCAATTGAGTTATCAAATGTTGATATCGCAGATGAATTCATCAACATGATGCACGCACAAAGAAATTTCCAAGCAAACACTAAGACGATCACTACTACTGATCAGATGCTTCAGGAAATCTTAAACATAAAACGTTAATACGCATAATTCAAAAGCTCCTCATTGAGTAGGGGAGCTTAAAAACACTCTTGAGTACTACACACACTTAAGATTACACATATGAGAGAGAAAACTCTAAAACGTGGACGTGAGACCCCACAAATTGGAGTATAAACTACCCACAAACCCCTAGAGAATTAAAAATATAAAGCCCCATAAATTTGGGGCTTTTTTTTACTAAGATTAATTAAAATCCATTGCCAATGATTACTTTGTAGCAAACCATTTATTTTGAACTAGCTTGAACTTTCTTGTAAAAACCGGAGCGGAACTCGTTGTTTGTATTTGCATTGAAATTTTAAGTGGTTTTTGATCCCAATGAATTTTAACTAGACCGTAAGTTTTACCATAGAATGTTAGTGGGTATTTTCTGCTCAAGTATGCTCTAAGAACTCTCGTTGGTACAGTATGAGTCATTCCACTACTCATAAACTCTAGGTGACCATGCCTTTGGAAGATTGAGGCAAAGTGTTTATCTCCAGATAGAAAAACTACTCCTTTAGTTTTGTATTTTTTGATTAAACCTAAAAGCTTTTTCATGGCATTTGGGTGATCTGCCCACTCTTCTGTTTTTGGAATTTTGGGAGATAGAACTGATAGTCCTGCAACGATAAAATGAACTTTTGCCTTGCTATGTTTAAGTTCATTCTCTAGCCATATCCACTGATCTTTACCTAGGAGATTTGCTCCTGGTGCAGAGTGAAAAAAACGGTTATCTAGCATTAAGAACTTCGCTTGTTTTTGTCCACTTCCAAAAGTGTGAGAGTTGTAAATACCTTCTCTTACTCTTCTAGGTGTCTTGTCTTCAACTTTAAGAAAATCTAAAAAAAGTTGTTGGCTTTGATATTTAAAATGATTTGTATATGTTGCATTGTCATGGCCATAATCATGATCATCCCAAATACCAATAATAGGAGTTTTTTCTTTAAGAGCTTTATAACCAGGATGGTTTTCTTGAATATTGTATTTTCTAATAAGTTCTTCAATTTTACTCGTATCCGCATATATATTATCACCACCCCAAATCCATAACTGTGGTTTTTCCTTCAGTATATATGGCCATAGTGGCTGATTTTTTGATTGATCATTACATGAGCCAAAGGCAAATGTGTTAATAGAATCAATCTCAGAGATCATCTGTGAATTTGATTTTGTTGAAGAGTGGACGTTGATTGATGTAAAAATTGCAATTAGAGCAATAAGTTCTAAAAATTTCATTAACTAATCCTTTAGTGTAGTTTTATTTATCCTATTGAAAGCAGAGGCTTTGTACACGTTAAGAATCTTTAGTATTTTGTTAAGATTGTGTTGTGATTTAAACACTAAATTTGATAGCCTTAGTTATGAAAAAAATTATAGTAGCTTTGATTGTTTTATATTCTATTAGTGTGTCTTTTGCACAAGAGGAAGTCGTGTCAACATCTTCAGGTAAATCGTGGAGAGCATATGCAACATATTCTCCATGGGATATGTGGTTACCTGGAAAGTATGGCCTTGTTGGTTCGTATGGGGATAAGGCGAGAACATATGAGTTAGGCTGGCAAAAAGCTAGTTATGGTTTAGACCTTATTGTTGATGATATTGGTTCTATCACTGATCAAAGAATTCACCTGACAACGAGATCGTTTACTTGGGGGAATAGTTTTAATTTCCAGTATGGTCTTTCATATAACTCTTTTATTGTTAATCTTGGAAGGAGCTTTGTGTCATCTGATGTTGTTGAGATGAAAGCAATCGCAGCTGTTTGGGGTGTAGGGAATAGATGGGAATCGGATAATGGGTTTTCTTTTAGAGCTGATTGGTTAAAAATCTTTATGCCTTTTTATACATTAAAGAAAAAAGATGATGCTATTGATGCGGCTACAAATTCAAGTGATAAAGAGGATTTGGATAAATTAGTTGATAGCGTTTCAAAAATACCAACTCTTACATTAATTCATTTAGAAATAGGGTATAGGTTTTAATTTTTTTAGAGCTCACTAATCATTGATTTTAAGTGATCACTAAGCTTCTCAAGCAACTCTTCGGATGGAGTCAGTTGCTTCATTTCTATCCCAGCAAGTTTAAAGATTTTTTTAGCAATAATATTACTTTCAGTTCCTTGGTGTTTATCAGATAGGTAAATAACTTCTTTCACACCAGAGCTGGCCAGAAGCTTTGCACATTCATTACATGGAAACAAAGTTACATAACAACGTGAACCTTGTAGAGATCTAGGTGCATGAAGAATAGCATTTGCTTCTGAGTGAACAACATAGCCGTATTTCTGGTGCTCAAGAGGTTGAGTTTTGTCCTTGCCCCAGGGAAGAAGGCGTTCATCAATCCCTGCAACAAATCCATTGTAACCCATCGTGATTTGATGATTTTTATTATCAACAAAAACACTTCCAACCTTAGTGGCCGGATCTTTTGATTTAAAGCTGGCAATCATTGCTTGTAACATGAAATATTCATCCCATGTTAGTACACTTTTAACTTCAAAATAATTAGGGTTATTTTCAATATCACTCATTAGTCTATATCCAATTGTAACTTTAAAAAGTTGCGTTATCTCCACCGTACTCAGTATCACTAACCATAGCGGCTGGATCGATTGTGTACTCTGGCTCAATACTTGTCGATGATTCATCTAAAGTAGTGGCCATACTCATTGGATTTTTATTAAGTGAAAGAACTTCACTTAAGTGATCTCTTAATGTTTCCATTCTTTTTAAAATCTTTTCCATATCAGCATGATCTGAGTGCATCTCTTCTAAAAGAACTTTAGCAGCAAGCTTATTCATTCTTTTAGTAAGTGTATCAAGACTCTTATATTCTTTTGGAAGATGTGCTCCAAAAAGAACATCATCAACTGCTTTATCAACACCAAGAGTCTGAGCAGACTTAACTAGCTCTCTAATCTCTTTTGTTGATTTATCTTTTACATGTTCAACTACTTTATCCTGATCCTCAGGGCTTAATTTAATCAGTTCATTAGTTTGACTGGCATTAAGTTCACCATGTTGTCTGTATTCTTTAACTTTTTCACTTGAATTAGCATCTCTATCGATTGCTGATTTTATAACTTTTTTTGAAAGACCTGTTTTTTCAGCAGTTAGATCTATAAAAGACCTTTCCTCATTTGGAAGACTCTCATGGATATTGATTCCTTCTTCAGTTTGCATATCTTCATCAGCAACTTTTTTAGCTTGTGGATAAAGCTCTTCGTATATTTCTTTACCTCTATTTAAGCACTTTTCGAATTCGATTTTAGTAAGGTCTTTTCTAACAAGGTTTTCATCTATCGAGATTAACTCTTGTTCGTTATCACTTTTATCAACTTTAAATACTGGCACTTCAGTTACACCTAACTCTTTTAAGGCACTGTAACGTCTACCTCCAGCAATAAGTTCATTATTATTGTTAATAACAAGAGGATTTATTAGCCCAACTGTTTCAATACTTTTTTTAAGCTTTTCAATATTAGTTTCAACTCGTAGATAAGAGCTTTTAATTTTGATTGAATCTATAGGCATTAATTCCATGTTCTCTCCCGCTAAATAAAATTTTTTGTTTAGTTGTGTGTGTTGTGTGGCGAGATTGTGGCCAATTGAAAGCTCTTTGTCACGGACTTTTTGACACAGTGAGTGTTAAGTCGTTGAATGGTACGTAGCGAAAAATGTGAATAAAGTTAAATTCATTTAGGATATAAATAAAAAAAGCGTATAATTTAATGATGAAATTAAAAAATAATGAATTTGGATTTTCTTTAATAGAAGTGCTTGTAGTGATGTCGATTATGGGAGCTTTTGTAATTGGCTTTATGCGCTTGTCAGACAGAATGCTTGAGTCTGAAAAAAGAATGATGGATCTTATGGCCATGAATGATTTGGTAAGTGAAGTTAGATATACGTTGAATGATTCGAAGGCCTGTACTGCTTCTTTTTCTTTCATAGAGGAGGAAGGAAGATATTTATTTCCAACGAATTTAGAAAAGATAGTCAATAGAAGAAATAGAACTATTGTTGAAGCCGGGAAAAATGTTGGTAGAATTCGCATTAAGGCAATTAGGGTTAATCTTGAAGAGGTTCCTGCGAATCACATAACTGAAGAACCACTCATGGCACAAGTCTTCTTAGATGTTGAAGGTAGAGCTAAGCTTACTAGGAATAAAGTTTTTAAGATATCAGTTCCTGTTTTAGTAGGAAGAGCAGCTCAATCAAGCAAAATATTCTTTAACTATTGTGATTCTTTAAGTGCAGGAGTAGCTCAAGAGATGGCAAATCAAATCGTAAAGCGAATGTGTGCTTCATTTAGTCTGCCATATGATGAAGTAACTGGTCAGTGTGAATTTCATAATATGAATACAAATGCACCAATGCTCAATGGAGATATGTTTAAGAAAATTCAAAACATGTTAAAAGAACAATTACCAAGTAACTAGACTCTTATTCTGAACCATCATCGCCAATAGCGCCAACTGGGCAACAGGCAAGAGCATTCTCGCACTCTTCTTTGGCAATGTCAGATTCAGGCTGTTTGTTTACATAGGCATGCCCATCATCATCATTCATAGCAAAGTAATCTGGTGCTTCAACACAGCAAGCATCACAAGCGATGCATTGATCATCAACATAATATTTACCGTCTACGTTTGCTGTCCATTTTGCTTCTTTATCTGCCATGTTTGTTCCTCCACTTGAATTTGCATCACTTTCATTCATGTGTTTGTCGCTATCATTTAGCCATTCATGGCAAATAACACCTCAAAAAAAAGCCCCGCATAATGCAGGGCTTATAATCTACTTATGATAAAGATTTATTATAACATTTTTGGATAAGTGACAACTTTAGAATCTTCTTGAAGGAATTTAATGATATCTCCCTGAATTTGACCTGTAAGTGCCATATTTGCTTGAGAAGCTGCTGTTTTTAAGTTGCTTTCAACAGCTTTCTTTATTTCATCTTCAGAAGTGAAGCTATTTACGTATAAAAAGCTAATTTTAATTGGACCATCTTCTTCAATAAACTTTGTTTTCTTATCAGTGAAGATCTTTGAAAGTTTAGCTTCTGGGAAAGAAATGCTTCCCGCTTTTTGATCATATTGATTAACTGAAGCATTTTTAACGAAGTTAATACCATATTTTTTCTCTAGAGAGTTTAGCTTAGAAGTCTTGTTCGATTTTAAAGCTGCTGTGATTTGTGTTTTTAAAGACTCTACAAATAGGTTAAGTGCTTTTCTATTAGATTTTTGAAGATGCCTTTTAGCAACTTGTTTTTTTACTTGATCAAAAGTTTTTGTAACTGCTTTTTCACTTTTTTCAACTAAGATAATATGGTATCCAAAGTTCGTTTTAACTGGCTTTGAAATTTGACCAGGTCTCAGCTTGAAAGCAACAGCTTCAAACTCTGGAACCATTCTTCCTTTTTCGAACCAACCTAAATCACCACCTTTCGCTCCTTTTCCAGATGCATCCTCAGTTTCTTTACCAGCAATTTTAGCAAAGTTCTTACGAGTAAGTTTCTTTTTAATATTGTTCGCTCTCTTTAATAGATCAGCGTCCGTTACTCCTGGAGCTGTTTTAAGAAGGATATGTCTTGCTTTAACTCTTGCTGGCTTGTTGAATTCACTACTCATTGACTTAAATAATGAATCCAAAATAGCTTTGTTTTTATCATCAGCAATGAAGTTGTTTATTTCTGTTGAAGAAACATTTATATATTTCGTCATAGCTTCTTTTTCAAATTCTACAGCATTTACTTTCGCAGTAGTGTTTTTAAATCTTAGAAGGTCTTTAGTATACCCTTTTGAAGTTGTTGCTGTTTGGAATAATTCAGTAATCTTTCTTGTAGCAATATCGTTTTGAACTAACTCTTCATACTTAGTTGGAGAGTAGTTATTTTGAGCTAAGATCGCTTTATACTTTCTTACATCAAATTTTTTATCAGTTAAAAAATACGGTGATTTCTTAATCTCAGCTTTTATCTCGTCTAAGCCAGCATCTAACTTCATATCTTGAGCAAGATTTTGGATTAGCTTTTGTTGAACTAATCTATTAATTACACTTTCTTTGATTCTGAACTGTCTTATTTGTTGATTCGTTAGGTCTTTTCCACCAAACATCTGTGAGAATCTCTGAAGCTCACCGTTTAATGTATTTCTATATTCATTAATAGAAATTGGGTTACCATCAACGCTTCCAACTGAATCAGTTGTTGAGTTAAAGCCAGTAAAACCAGTTAGTGCAAAACTTACTATAATTGCACCAAGAAAAAATGTGATAATTATTTTATTCATAAAAAATCCCTTTTATTATGATTATATATTGTTAACTTTTTTGTGACATAAAATTCTATTATGTTTTTGGCTAAAGTCAAACCTACAAATGCTTTAATCCTATATAATTCAAGGCGTTTAGGCGTTGGCATCATGTTATTAGTCCGGTATCCTTTTGATGAATATTTTAATACAAATTTTTGCAGGGTGTTGTCTTTGAAAGATTTCTCAGTAGATACTTCCAGATGGAAGCTAGTTAATAATTTTCTCATCATTGTTCTTTCTTTGTGGGGGGTATCAAGGCATACGTATAGCGTTAAAGATGTTTCATTATTTGAATCTTTTCTAATTGAAGCATTCGCACCGATTCAGCGTGGAACTTTATCTATCAAAGAAAAAATCTCTTATATGTTCGATCACTATGTAATGATTGTTGATACTAGTAAGGATAACTCAGACCTTAAAAAGAAAGTTTTAACTCTTGAGAACACTATTTTTAAACTTGAAGAAGTTCAAAAAGAGAATATGAGACTAAAGCAATTGCTTCAGTTTGGTGCAGAGATTCCAAGAGAAAAAGTTTTGGCCCAGGTTGTTAGTTGGGATTCATCTAATGAATTTAAAGTGCTGAGGATTAATAAAGGTTCAAATGATGGTCTAAAAAAGATGAGTCCAGTAATTACAATGACGGGACTTGTTGGTTACGTTTATAGGTTATCTCCAAATTATGCAGATATTTTAACAATATTGGATCAAAACAATAGAGTTGATGCCATTATTTCTAGAACAAGATCTCACGGTATAGTTGAGGGAGAGTCAGGTTTTAAATGTAGTTTGAAGTATGTAAACAGAACTGAACAATTAGAAAGCGGTGACGACGTTATTACTGCTGGGCTTGGCAATATTTATCCCAAGGGTATTAGAATTGGTAAGGTTTCGAAGGTAGATAAGGAAGATTACGGAATAACTCAGACTATTGAGATCACTCCCTCGGTTGATTTTCACAAGCTTGAAGAAGTTGTTGTTTTGGTAGAAAGAGAGAATGTATCTACTGGGACCAGTACTCAAGCCAAGAAGCTTCAGAGTAAAGAGACAAAAAAGGATGTTAAGTAATGAAATATTCTCCATTAGATATTGGTCTAGGAATTTTAAAAACATCAATTCTATTAATAATACTAGAAATATTTACTTCAGCTTTTTTACCAACAATTGGTATTGTTGATTTCAAGCCAGCATTCAGTGTATTGATTGTTTTGTTCATGGCCTTTAAGTTAGACACGCCGATTCTTCCATATTTGATTTTAATTACTCAGTTTGTTCATTCGATTTTCTCTATAGAAGGGTGGGCGATTGGAACACTTGCTGGAGTTTTAGTTTCATTATCTGTTAGATACTTGAAAGACTTATTGGATTTCTCTACGGCTATTTCAACAATTATTGTTGTTCAGATATTCCAGCTAGCGTGGTTTTTATTAATTTCATTTATGATTTGTATAAAACTTGGAGAGTTTGCATCTTACTTCCAAGTTTTTTGGCAATTTGTTCCAGAGAGTATTGTTCTTTCTATAGTATCACCATTATTTTTCATTCTCTTAGATAGAGTGTGGAGAGTAGGAAGTGATAGCTCACATGGAGTTTCAATTTAATGTTTGGTGATGAAGAGCTAATAAAGCTACATAAAAACAGATCTCATCAGGTTGCAAATATAATCCTTTTTGCCTTTGCTATTGTTTTTGTAAGACTGTGGTATTTACAGGTCTACAAAGGAGAACTTTATCATAAATTCTCAATTCAAAATCGTTTAAGAAAAGAAATTAAAAGAGCTCCAAGAGGTATGATTTATGACAGAAATCAAATGCTACTTGTGGATAATATTCCAAGGTTTGATGCGGTTTTAACGAGACAATTTCTATCCGATAAAGAAAAAACTCTAGAAAGGCTAAGCAGTATCCTAGATATGGATGTTAAGAAAATTAAAAAGATTATAAAAAAGTATTCCTTTCAAGCAAAGTACCGCCCTATTATCATCAAAAAGAATATTTCACTTAAAGAAGTAGCAAGAATTGAAACGGAAAATGCATTCTTACCAGGTGTTTATGTTGATACTTTTATAAGCCGAGAATATGTTTGGAAAGAAACAGGAGCCCATTTACTTGGCTATATTTCTGAGATTTCTCAAAGCCAACTTCCTAAGTACAAAAAAAGAGATGGGCTTGATTATAAGTTAGGCGACTTTATTGGACAGTTTGGAATCGAAGAGCAAATGGATAAGGTTGTTCGAGGAGAAAATGGATTTGAGTATGTTGAAGTTGATGCTCTTGGAAGAAAGAAAAAATATATAAACACTGATAATTTATTTCAAGGAATTGCAGATCAATCTCCAACCCCTGGTAAAAACCTTGTGATGACTATTGATCAGGATATGCAAAATGCTGGTTACAAAGCATTGGATGGAAGGTCCGGAAGTGTTGTCGCGATTGACGTTAATACTGGACAACTTTTAACCATGGTTTCAACTCCTGCATTTGATCCTTCTCAATTTAGTAGAGGTTTAACTACTGATTATTGGAACTCTCTTATCAATAATGAAGAGAATCCATTAAGAGATAGAAATATCCAAGAGCACTTTCCTCCAGGTTCTACTTTTAAACCTATTGCTGCGATAGCCGCTCTTGAAGAGGGAATTATTGATACAAATACTAAGCTTAGATGTCATGGTTCTTTTAAGTTTGGTAGAAGGGTGTATAGAAGTTGGAAGAGTTACGGTTCAGAGAAAGTTACTGTTGATAATGCTTTAAAACATTCATGTAATATATTCTTTTATAAAGTTGCAACTGAGTTAGATATTGATGTTCTTGCAAAGTATGCAAATATGTTTGGCTTTGGAAAAAGAACAGGAATTAAGCTACCTAGGGAAGTATCGGGACTGATTCCAACAAAAGAGTGGAAGTTAAAGAAAAATGGAATTCCATGGCAACAAGGTGAAACTCTTTCATGTGTGATTGGTCAGTCTTATGTTTTAGTTTCAACTCTACAACTAGCAAATTCATTTGCAGCTATTGCAACGAAAGGAAAGTTATATAAACCGTATGTTGTTAAAAAAGTAATCGACAATAATGGAAATACTATTGTTGAAAATAAGCCAGAATTAATTAGAGAAATCAAACTTAAAGATAGTACATGGGATGCCGTAAGAAGCGGTCTTTATAAAGTTGTGAATGAGCCAAAAGGGACGGCTTGGTGGAGACGTGGTTCTGGAAATCAAATGGCCGGAAAAACAGGAACATCACAAGTTATTAAGGCATCAAGTAAAGAAGACTTATATGCCAAGTGTGCTGATAAAGAGTATAAGAATAGGCATCATGGAGTTTTTGTGGCCTTTGCCCCTTATGATAATCCAAAAATTGCAGTTGCAGCTCTAGTTGAACATGGCTGTGGTGGTTCTACTGCAGCTGCACCAGTTGTAGAAAAAGTTGTAAGTACATATATGAAAAAGTACTTACCAGTGGATCAACAAAAGTATGCAATTATGGAAAAGAGCCAATTCAAAAAATACATAAATAAAAGAAATGCTAAAAGAAAAAAAGCTGAAGAAGCAAAACTAAATGCACAGCAGGCTGCACAAGAGGTTAAAGTTGAATCAAACGATAATTAATTTTCTAAAAAGATACGATTATAGTTTCTTAGTAAGTATGCTGGTTATTTTTATAATGGGTGTCTTAAATCTTTACTCTGCAACTCATGCACATACTAGTCTTAGGATGCAAAGTTTATATCAATCTCAAATCCTTTGGTTTGGAATAGCAAATATAACTGCCTTTGCTGTTTCACTTTTTCCTCCAAAGTCCTTGTTTAGATTTTCTTATTGGATATATGCAGCAAATGTTTTCCTATTGGTTCTCGTTTTAGTCATGGGTCAAAAAGGAATGGGGGCACAAAGATGGCTTGTTCTAGGAGGCTTTAGGCTTCAGCCGTCGGAGCTTATGAAAATTTCTGTAGCGTTAGCTTTAGCAAGATATTATGCCAAAAATAGTCCTGAAAAAGAATTGTATTTAAAGGACCTTATAGTTCCGTTCCTAATAACAATCATCCCCACTGTTCTAATTGTATTACAGCCAGATCTTGGGACGGGGCTTTTACTAATTCTTATCTTCTTAGTGGTAACTTTTTATAAAAGATTAAGGTGGAAAACCATAGGTGTCTTGGCCCTTATTGGACTGCTCTCTGGAACGGTCATGTATAAGTTTGGCTTGAAAGATTATCAACGAAAAAGAATTTTAACTTTTATCGATCCGCAAGCAGATGCTAAAGGATCAGGTTATAATGCGATTCAATCACAAATTGCTATTGGTTCAGGTAGGTTGATGGGTAAGGGCTTTAAAAAGTCTTCTCAGGCTTCGCTGAACTATTTACCTGAAAATCACACAGATTTTGTTTTTTCAATCTTTAATGAAGAGCATGGCTTCTTCGGCTCAATTGTTCTTATTTCTCTTTATATTATATTAATGATGAGGTTTATTTGGTTGTCAGGTTCCGTCTTGCGGTTTTATGACTCCGTTCTCTCCATTGGTCTAATGTCGATCTTCTTTTGGCACACCTTTATAAATATGTGTATGGTTATGGGTCTTATGCCAATTGTAGGACTTCCTCTACCATTTATGAGTTATGGTGGATCAAGTATCCTGACATTTGGAATTTGCATTGGGATGGCAACATCTTTAAGTAATTCTAGAAATTTATTCTAAAAAGAAGCTCAATTGGCACTTTTATTGCTTTATATATAGTGTAGGAGCTGATTCCTATCTATAAAGAGGCGAATAAATGATCAAAACTTTTACAGCTGTTCTTACTTTTTGCACAATGGGTTTGTGTTTGGCGAATGACTACCATACGCAAAGTGCTTTAAATACGAAGAATCTTGTTCGAATGAAGCTATGGTATGACGGTATTTCTATGGATAATTCAATTAATACTGTCCAAAAAGCTAAAGCTAACAAAGTCCAAAAACCTCTAAGTGAAGAGTTAGAGCGTGCTTTAGGTCAAATAAGCTTATAAAAAGTATGACATTCATACTTTATCGTACTATTATAGTATTATGCAGAGAATCTCAATCATCGGAAGCTTACTAAAAAAAATCTATAGAAACTATAGTAATGACCTCTTAGAGGCCTTGCAAAGTAAGGGGTTCCTAGATCTCAGACCCAGTTTTTTAGAAATACTAATGTTTATTTGCGACACAGATGCTCCTTCAATTAAAGAGATTGGTCATGCTTGTGGTTTGAAAAAACAAACAATGACTAGTCACTTAAATGAACTAGAAAAGCGAGGTTACATACTTCGTAAAACTGGAGAAAGAGATAAGCGTGAATTAAAGGTATATTTAACTGATTACGGACAAAAATTTAAAGTGAGTTTATTAGAAGTTATAAACGATCTTGAAAGTAATTATTTAAAATCAGTAGGTGATGTTGAGCTTGAGAGAATAGTTCATACACTTGATCATTTCCACCAAAAAATTACTAATCAAAAATCTTCGCAACAGTCTTTAATCTAATTAAGCAGATCGCTGAGCTGGCTTACTTTCAACTTTATAGCCTGGCCAGAATTTATATCCACCCGAAATATTATTAACATTGTAATAACCCATATTGTTTAATAACTCACAAGCTAAAATAGATGTTGTCCCGTCTTCACTAATTACAAGTATTGGCGTCGCTTTATTTATAATTTCTTTATAGCGAATGTTTAATTCATTAAATGGAATTTTGATTGCTTCAGGTAATTCTTCAATAGGTGCGTAAGATTTTTTAGATACATCTAAAAGAATGAAATTAATATTATCTTTCTCATAATAACTATATGCTTTGTCAGGAGACATATCATTGTACATTCTTCCATTGAGTATATAGTCATCGGCTAGATGGTCACCATTTTTAATTCTCATCATATGAGATCTATCAACAGCAGTTTGAGTTTTAAGTTTTTCATTTAATTCATTAATCTGCTTTTGGAGTTCATTGACTCGCTCACTGAGCTTATTAATATTAAAAAATACATTTTTTTGTAAGTGCTGATTCATGTCTACTCTCTCTTAAAATAAAGTTTGTGTGTAACTCTATTTCAAATTTTACATGAAAAAGCAGTGCATTAGAAGAATGGGTAAATAGTTCCAAAATGTATTTGTCCAATAATAATCGATGTTAAGAAGGCACATGCTAGGAAAACAGCTCCTTCATATATACCTTGGCCTAAGTATAGGTTTTCATTATTAGAGTCTACATGAGAGTTCTCTTGAATCTTAAATACATAAGTAATACCAAGTCTAAAGATTGGAAAAATGAGAACAGCTAATAGCGTTTTCAAAATAACCTGAACAATGTAAGAAGTTATATCGTGGTGTTCATGAGAGAAGGCTGATGTGATAAGTACAGTATTACCCATAATAAAACCACTATATGAAATGGCCAAGCCCATATTGCCTTGAATCATTAGGCTGTTAAAAGTTAAGCTGGAAGCGAACCTATATAGCTTTGTTGAAAAACCAAACAAAACTAGAGCAAATAGCCAAAGGATTAAAAGAATAATTAAAGAAGTTTCAGACTCCTTAAAAATAGTTCTTATTAAGTAGGCGAGACAAATAGAAATTGTAAAACTTACTACTCCGTATGCCATGTTTTTCTTTTTAAGAATTTCATCTTTATATTCAAAGTTATAAAAAACGATGCTTTCCATAACCCAAATAGCTAGAAGATATAAAATAAAACCTATAATTCCCCATATAAAGAAATGAAATGAGCTTATAAAGACTCCAATATACTCATTAAACTCTAGAGTCGAAAAGATTAGAGAGACACCAATTATTCTAGAGAATATATGAAGTGTATCGACATGATTTTCCGAAGGGTAGATTTTCTTTAGGACTTGTTTTTTCTTGGAAGGGTAAAAAATAGTATGAGCATACTTGTAAATAAATAAGGCAATGCAGATAAATGCTGTAAATAGTATTCTAATTAATAATTTATCAAATATTTCATTCATCGCTAAATACCCTGAAGCTTAAAAGTTTTTCTTTAAATAGTCTTTTATAAATTGTTTGAAATTAATATCAGTTTCACTTTTACGTTTAAAATAATTTGGGAAAAATTCTTTTGTAATTGAGCCTTGTGCTCCAAATTCATCATTAAATCCATAAAATGTTTTATCATTATTCATTCTAACTTGGTTTTCTTGATAGAACTTGTATGAGGGCTTGAATTTACCCCATCCTAAATAAGCAGGTAGATGTCTGTATGCTCTATAGAATTTCCAAATTTTTTCATTATCACGATCTTTAATCCAAGAGCCAAAATTTCTATCACCTATAAATATTGAGCCAGGGGGCAGTGAAGTGAAATTCACTTTACCATCCTCATAACGTCTGAATATAGACAGCCCAATATGCTCTTTATGGATAGATGTAAATTTACTAGATGTTCTCGCAATAATTTCTTCATATCCTTGGAAAGCGTAAACAACCTTATATTTATGATAATAAGTTTTAATTATAAAACCAGTTGAGTGAATGTCAGTAAGGATCACAGATACAGGACCCGGTCCTATAATTTTCTCTAGACTTTTATTATTAAACACGTAATTCACCCCATATTCAGATGGAGATAAACTTTTTGATAGTCCTAAGTAAAGGAGCACTAAAAGTATGTAAATAATAATTTTATTCATATTCATACTATGATTGTACTATCTTTAATATTGCTGTCTTGTGTTTTTCTTCAAGTTTTTCAAATTCACAATGAATTCTTGCAACTGAATGAGAATTACTAAACTTTTCAAATAGGTCAGTAGCTTCATGAATGTCTTGAACAAGTATTTGTCCTTTAACGATACTAGATTCTCTGACAACTTTAAGCGGGTATTTATTGGCAGAATCTTCACCATGAGTATAGTACTTTGATAAGCGACCACTAGATGAACATTTTATGTAATCAATATCATTATTTTCTAAATATTCTTCAAGTAATTCCATTTGCTGATCTTGAGATCTTCCAAAAGTTTCAAATATTTTTTTAGGGATTTGGTTGAGGACAATTTTTTTTGCCCACTCATCATCACTATTTTTAAGAATTTTCATTAAGTGCTGATCATCATGCTCTAAGTATTCTTCGATATTTGCTGGGATTGTGTATTCGTCTTTAGCATTGGCAAAGTAGCGCTTTAGCATTTTTTCTAAACAAACTGATTTGTAGTGAAAATAAACCATTAAAAACATATGGAAACGACATAGTAAAAAGTCATCGAAAGTTGCAACAGCTCTTTCTGTAATTCCCAAGTAGGCTTTTTCTCCAACAATTGCTGCATTTAAATTATCAATTATCCAGTCAAGGTCAAACTTCCCATAACTAACTCCACAGAAGTAACTATCTCTAAGTAAGTAGTCCATTCTGTCACAATCCATTTCACTAGAAACTAGCTGATGCATTAATGGAAAATAGTTTATGCCATTATAAGTAAAATATTCTGGTTCTGAAGTCTCTCCAATGATGAGTTCAGCTACGTTGTTTGGGTTGACTTCAAACTCTTTAATTACATCTGAAAAAGAACAAGTGAAAGATGAGTCAACAATTGATTTAATTGTATAATCTTCGTGAGTTGCTTGAACTGTAGGGTCTGTAACAAATCTACTCGGTAGATTCAAATCTCCAATTGATGGCATGACAAATTCAGTTGTATGACTAAGTGGAGCATGGCCAATATCGTGTAGTAAGCATCCAAGTCTTACAGTTTCTCGTAGTTTTAATAATTGTTTTGAAGGTTTTTCATGTTTGAAGATTTGATCAAAAACTTTACTCGAAATATCCATCACGCCAATAGAGTGGATGTAGCGAGTATGAGTTGCACCAGGAAAAACAAATTCTGAGAAACCAAGCTGTTTAATATTGCGAAGTCTTTGAAAGAAAGGGTGCTCTAAAATTTTTATTTCTGAATTCAATACTTTTATTGAGCCATGTACAGGATCTCTAACTTCCACAATATTACCCTTTGATAGTTATTTACTTTATTATAAGTTGTCTTTATTAGCTTCAAGCCAATTCATGATATCTCTTGATTCAAACATCGGTTTATCGTCAATATAAAGACAAGGTACTGTTGTCCTACCAGTTTCTTTCATGTGAAAGTCTCTATGTTCTGGAGATTCTAGTACATTTTTAAAGTTAATCTTTTCCCCAAGATCAAGATCTTTAACTTTCACTAAAACTTGATAACAAAATGGGCACTGTTCGTAATAATATAAATCTAATTTCATAGCCTATGTATAAAAAAAAAGTGGCCTTTTGGCCACTTTCTTAGATTTTAATATGTTGTGTTAATTAATCTTTGTCGATATCAAAGCCTACAGGTTTTCCGCTATGAGCGTATTCTGCATCTTCATCAAATACCTCATCTTGACCTTCTAAGTCTTCAGGTGAGTCTAAGCCTTCATCATAGCTCCAGCCATAGCCAAATGCATTACCTTCTTGTTCATCGTCAGAGTTGTACTCATCTGACAAAAGTCCATTGGGCTCAACTTCTGTTACTATTTCTTTTTTTGGCTCTTCTACTTTAGCTAGTGGTGAAGTTACCTCTAGATTGTCTTCAATCTTTTCAAGCGGACTATCAGGGATTAAATCTATTGTATTTAATTTACCCATGGCCGCAGGAGCTAATTTCTCAACAACTGGAACTGGTTTTTTTACAACTTTTTTCTTAGCTACTTTCTTAGCTACTTTCTTCTTAGCTACTTTCTTTTTAGCTACTTTTTTCTTAGCTACTTTTTTCTTAGCTACTTTTTTCTTAGCTACTTTTTTCTTAGCTACTTTTTTCTTAGCTACTTTTTTCTTAGCTATTTTTTTCTTAGCTACTTTTTTCTTAGCTACTTTTTTCTTAGCTACTTTTTTCTTAGCTACTTTTTTCTTAGCTACTTTTTTCTTAGCTACTTTTTTCTTAGCTACTTTTTTCTTAGCTACTTTCTTCTTAGCTACTTTTTTCTTAGCTACTTTTTTC
>CAKZUQ010000033.1 GCA_937923325.1 uncultured Bacteriovoracaceae bacterium | reverse complement strand
AATATTCATAGAAAGAGTTACTAAGGTTGTACTTATTTAAACCATTAACTCAATGCAATTAAAAAAAATTCACGCTTATATATTTACTCATAAAATATCTTATGAAGAGTGGAGAAAGCATGATAATTACTTCATGTATTTTATAAGGAGATATAAATGAAAAAACCTACTTTAGTATTGGTAATGATACTTATCAATTATTCATTTGCTAGAGATATTGTATGGAACTTTCAAAAGATTAATAAACTTAGTAAACAATTAGAGACTAATCCTATCTTTCAAAAAAGACGTATTTTAAAAGATAAAAAAATTGAGCTTTCCAAACTTGGAAGGGCCCAAAGTCCACTTTATCAAGTAAAAAATCTATTTTATCGAGACTTTAAAACTTTCTCTGGTCAATGCTTTCAAGTACAAATTGGAAAGTTAGTATCGTATGCGTATAAAGCAAACTGTATCTCACATAAATATAAACTAACATACAACAAGATTAATTTTGATCAAGTAACAGATCTCTCTAAAATAGATGCTTCTAGCTTTAAGCTTTATTCATTTATTGCGACAGGTAAACTCACTGCCTCTCACTTCACTAAACGAATGCATGAAATTGATGAACCTCTTCCTAAACCAAATACAATTGTAAATATTTCTTTAGAGCAACTACAGGAATTTTCTATCTCAAAGAAAAGCATATCTTTAAAAACTCAAATTAAAGCTCAAAGAAGTCGTTATGCTTTTCTAGATAAAAAATCTGAAATAATGGAACAACATTTTAAAGTTGAACTCTCAAAAGGTGACTTCCTATTTCAAAAAGGTGAACAGCTCATATTATATAAAAGGTTTCAACCGAGTCCATTGAACTTTAAATTATTAGAGGCACATCACAGTTATGCTAATTATCTAGCAAATATTGATGATTTTCTTTTTCAGTTTCCAAAAGATAAAAGATGTTTAAGAGACGATATGATTAACAGAACCCCATTTGATTGTGATTATTTAATATTTAAAAAACAGCCTTTTGGAAAGTATTACTCGTTTAGTGCTGTTTTGGTTAACACCAAAGAAAAATCGATCAAAAGAATAGATTAAATTAGGATTACGATGAGATCTAAACTTAAATCTTTAATGACACTTACTTGTGGAATGATAGGTCTGATCTATATACTTAACCCTACGGCAGGAATAATAGAATTTATTCCTGACAACATACCATTTATTGGAAATCTTGATGAAGCTGGAGCAATCATACTGATATTAGGTTGTTTGAGGTACTTTGGAATTGATCTTACAAACTTTTTCAATTCAAAAAAGAAAAAATTAAAAGAACATTAAAGATTTACTCTTTATCTAGACCATCAATGATAACTCCCCCCAAAGAAGCAGGGAATGTTAAAACAAGTATGCGCTTAAAACCAACAATAAACTCTTCATAATTAAAAGATAGTCGATTTAAAACAAAAAGAATCGCACTTACAGTAAAGAATGTAATTATATAATTAATTATTACTCTTGAGACTATTAATAAAGTACTCTTCTCTTTTCCTTGGAAGAGAGAAGAATAAATATAAAGTGTTTGTATTATAAAAGATAACAAGACTAATAAAGTTAAGTTAAAACTTGGCAAAGTTTCTCCAAATCGCCATAACTCTTCAGAAAAAGCAATTGGTATCGCCATCACTGAAGCACCAATAACAATTTGACTAACATCTTCAAAATTCATTTTTTTTAATAAAGTCAAAATTCAATTCCTTATTTTAAATAATCAGTTATCACAGCTCCAAACAATGAAGGAAAAGTAATTATTGTAACTCTCTTCCAAGCAATTACTGTATTGCTAAAAATTGGAAACTTATCAATTAAGGTTAACATTAATATAACACTAGAAATACTAATAATATATGTTGCAAAAACTCGCTTTAAAAAATTAAGCGTATTACCTCTTAGCCTATGTTTATAAAAGTTCAGGTATATAAAAGATATAATCACAAAAACAGACACAATAAGTAAGGCATGAATATTACCCATTGCCAAAGACTCACTTAAGCTCCAAATCTCTTCAGTAAAACATAGAGGGGACGCAATTAGAAAAGATCCTACAAAAAGTTGTAGGATATCTCTTGGCCTTAACTCCACCATAATAGGATTGATAATATGTGATATTGGCTTCCCACTAGAATCAATAAAAGTTATTACTTCTTTCAAATATCCATTTATTCTTTTAATTTCTGTTTCAAACTTACCACTCATTAAATCCCTCTTACTCTATTTACATACATTCGCTCAATAGTATTATTTTTTGTTTATTAAATGAATAAATAATAATACATTTAGATTAAATATTATAAGGAATTAGCTATGTATAAATTAAAATGGATTTTGTCTTTTATTCTACTCACAACAATCTGCTCGTGCAGTAACCACAGTAATACAACTTCTGAAATTGAAGGAAAGAAGCTCAATGCTTTTTTTGAAATGGAATTTGAAAAGGGTGTTGCAAGATATCCAACTTGGCAAACATACTTAGGAAGGAAAACGAACTATGATAAACTGGACAATGAGACTCTTGAATACGATGAAGAGAGCTATGAATTAGATCGAAAAGCTCTAAAGGAATTAAAAAAATTCAATTATAATATCTTAAGTGATGCAGATAAAATAAGTTATGATATTTACAAATATCAAATAGAAAAGTCACTTGAAGGCTACAAGTGGAGATTTCACACTTTTCCATTGAATCAGATGTTTGGTTATCAATCGGGAACTCCAGCTTTTTTGATCAATATGCATCAAATAGAAAATAAGGCCCATGCACTTGCATATATCTCAAGGATAAAAGAGATAAAACGAGTTTTTAAAGAAAAGATGACTTATCTAAAAGAGCAAGAGAAAAGAGGAATATTCCCACCAAACTTTGTTTTTGAAAAAGTAATCACTGATTCTAAAAATGTCATTACAGGTGTTCCATTCACTGCAAAGGGTAAAGATAGTACTTTGCTTGAAGATTTTAAGAGAAAACTAAAGAAGCTAAAACTTACAGCAGGAGTAAAGAGCGAACTTATTAACTCAGCAAAATCAGCTTTACTTAACTACGTAAGACCAGCATATCAAGATTTGATCAATTATGTTAAGTACTTAGATAAAAAGATAAATGTTAACCATGGTGCTTGGTCACTTCCTGATGGTAAAGATTTTTATAATTATAGGCTAAGTAAAATCACAACAACAGATCTTAAGTCTGATGAAATTCACAACAAAGGACTTCAAGAAGTTAAAAGAATTCATAATGAAATGAAAGATATTATGAAAAAGGTTAACTATAAAAAAGATTTAAAATCATTTTTCAAATACATGAAACAAGATAAATTTCTTTACACTCAAAATAAAGCGGGAAGAGCTGCGTACCTTAAAGATGCCAATAAAGTTATTAAAGATATGAAGGATGCACTTCCAAAGATATTTAACACTTTCCCAAAGGCTGAGCTCATAGTTAAACCAGTCGAAGCTTTCAGAGAAAAAAGTGCGGGCATAGCTTTTTATAATGGTCCATCACTTGAAGGTAACAGACCTGGAACTTACTATGTCAATCTCTACAAGATGGCAGATAATCCAAAATATAAACTTGAAGCATTAGCATATCACGAAGCAATACCTGGACATCATATGCAAATTGCAATTGCGACAGAGCTTAAAGGTATTCCAACATTCAGAAAAACTGGAGGGTTCACCGCTTACAGTGAAGGTTGGGGATTATATGCAGAGCTTCTTCCCAAAGAAATTGGTTTTTATAAAGACCCTTATTCTGACTTTGGAAGGCTATCAATGGAACTTTGGAGAGCGACAAGAATGGTTGTTGATACAGGTATTCATGCTAAAAAATGGAGTAGAGAAAAAGCGATTGCATATCTAAAGAGTAATACTCCAAACTCTGATCTTGAGATAATGAAAGGAATTGAGAGATACTTTATCATGCCTGCTCAAGCAACTGCTTATAAAGTTGGAATGCTTAAAATTTTGGCCTTAAGAGCCAAAGCAAAAAAAGAGTTACAAAAGAAGTTTGATATTGCTGAATTCCATGATGTTATTTTAAAGGATGGAGCAGTTCCACTTTTTACTCTTGAGCAAAAAGTAAATAAATGGATCAGAAAGAAATTAAAGTAATTTTTATTAATAATACGTAAAAAGGATAATTATATGCCATCATTTGACTTGGTATCTTCACTAGACATGGGTGAATTAAAAAATGTATTAAACATGGCCCAAAAACAAATTAAAGGACGATATGACTTTAAGGGTTCAGATTGTAAGATAGAGCTTAAAGGTGAAAAAGAGTTAGAAGTAACTGCAGAAACAGAAATGAGAATTGAAGCTGCAATGTCTATTTTTTATGGTTGTATGAGTAAAAGAGGGCTAGGACTAAAGTGCTTAGACCTTCAAAAAATTGTACCTACTGGGCATCAAATGTATAAGCAAGTAGTAGTTTTAAACTTTGGTATCAATAAAGAAAATGGAAAAATTATTAACAAACTAATCAAGGACTCTAAGTTTAAGGTTAGCTCCCAATATCTTGATGAAAAGATTAGAGTAACTTCTAAGAAGATTGATGAGCTTCAAAAGACCTTTCAAATGCTTAGAGCAAGTAAAGAGCTTGAGATAGATGTAAAGATGGAAAATATGAAGTGAGACTCTAAGAGAGAAATATGACCAAGAACATAAAATTTATTTACTACACAGATGCTTTATGTGGCTGGTGCTATGGATTTATTCCAACGATGAAGAATATTCACGAGGAGTTTCAAGATAAAATAGACTTCGACGTTGTCTCAGGAGGGCTATTTCTTGGCCCAAGAGCGGGTCGAGTTAATGATGTTGCTCCTCACATAAAAGCGGGTGCTTATAAAAAAGTTGAAGAAGCCACTGGAGTAATGTTTGGGAAGAACTTTCTAGATAATATTTTCTTTGATAAAGACATGATTTTAAATTCACTTTTTCCAGCAATAGCAATTGCAATTGTTAAGGAGAAAGCGGAAAAAAAACTAATGGTATTTACCGAAATCTTACTAAAAGCCTATTACTATGATGGACTTAGTAGTGATGACATTGATTCATATGATACATATGCTCATAAAATAGGCTTTAAAAACAATGATTTCTCATCTTTAATGAAGGAACAATACTTTCAAGAGCTCGCATTCAAAGATTTTAAAAAATTTCAAAAATCTAATCATAAAGTATTTCCATCTTTTGACATTCAAGTACATGGGCAAACTATTATTTCAGTTAGTGGATCATTTGATTTGGAGGTTATGAGAAAAGAACTTAATAGTCTCTTACCTAGTTAAAGGTAACTAGAGATTAAAATGATAAATTGATTTCCATACTTCTCACACTTTGATTGCCCTACCCCGTTAACCATTAAAAATTCTGATTTATTCCTCGGTAGAATTTGACACATATCGTGTAAAGACTTATCTGAAAATATTAAATAGGGAGGAACATTATTTTCTTTTGCTAATTTTGTTCTAACTCCTCTTAAAGCTTCAAATAAATCTTCTCTACCGTGGGTTGCACTAATTTCTTTTACTGTTCTTTTTGAAGCAGATGTGGCTTTTTCTTTATGAACTTTCATTAAAAAGCTTTCTTCACCTCTAAGTAATGATTTACTCTTAGAAGCAAGTGATAGAGTTTTATATTCCCAGTTTTTTATTTGAATATATCCCTGGTTTAAAAGTTGTCTTAAAAGAGTGTTCCAAAAGCTCTTACTTTTTTCTTTTCCGATTCCATAACAAGAAACTTTATCATGACCTCTTTCAATCACCTTCGCATTAGAGCTGCCTCTTAATACATCGATAACATGGCCTGCGCCAAAGTTTTCACCTGTTCTATATATTGCAGACAATAGTTTTTGAGAGTCGATAAGGGCATCAAAGGTTTCTGCTGGTTCAAGACAAGTATCACAGTTACCGCAAGGCTTGGAAAGTTTTTCTCCAAAATAATTTAGTAAATATTGTCTTCTGCATTGAATTCCCTCGCAAAGAGAGAGCATAGAGTCTAATTTAGATTTGGCGACTTTTTTATAAGATTCAACAGCATCTGAATTTTCTAACATTTGGGTAAGTTTCATTACATCTTGCAACCCATAAATCATCCAAGCACTTGATGCTTCACCATCACGTCCAGCTCTTCCTGTTTCCTGATAGTAACCTTCAATACTCTTAGGTAAATCTAAATGTGCAACAAAGCGAACATTAGGCTTATCTATTCCCATTCCAAATGCAATTGTTGCGACGATGATAATACTCTCCTTAACATTAAACATCTTTTGGATTTGTGCTCTTCTATCAGAGTCCATTCCAGCGTGATAAGGGTACGCATCAAAACCAGCACTCTTAAGTTCAGATGCAATTTTTTCAACTTTTTTTCGCGAAAGACAATAAACAATTCCGGTATCTCCCTCATGATTTGTCTTTATGAACTTCTTAAGTTGTTTAACTTCATCAATTCTATCTGTAATTTTATATTTTATATTAGGTCGATCAAAGGATGACACATAAATTTTTGGATCATTCATATTTAATTGAGATGCAATATCTTTTTGAGTTCTAGCATCTGCGGTCGCTGTTAATGCAAGTATAGGAGTTTTTGGAAAACGATCTTTTAAACACCCCAATTGCATATAATCATTTCTAAATTCATGTCCCCACTGAGAAACACAATGTGCCTCATCGATTGCAATTAATGCAATTTCTATTCTAGAACTTATAAATCCCAAAACCCCCGCTAGTAAACCCTCAGGAGAGATATAAACAATTTTAACTTCTTTTGATAATATAGATTCCCTAACGATTTCTTTTTCTTCAAAACTTTGTGAAGAATTTAAAAAACATGCTTTTATACCATTTTGTTCTAGATTTAAAACTTGATCTTGCATAAGCGATATCAAAGGTGAAATAACAACTGTAAGTCCATCTAAATAAAGTGCTGGAACTTGGTAGCAGACAGATTTACCACCACCTGTAGGCATTATAGCAATTGTATCTTTTCCACTTAAGATAGAAGAAATTATTCTCTCTTGATCAAATCTAAAGCTTTGGTGTCCAAAGTTTGTTTTTAGGATATTTAAAAGAGTATTACTTGTGTCTGTTTGTTCCATAAGGCAAGAGTACTCTTTTATATTTTAATTGAATAGATTGAAATAAATATGAGTCTTATTACATTCTACTTATTTTGAACTCTTTTTGCATTAAGCTCGGCTTCTTTTGCTCTTTCTTCAAGTCTAGAAATTTTTGACTTATAACTTCTATACTTTAGCTCTAAACGTCTTAACTTTGAGTTTTCTAATTTTATTTCAGATTCTAATGATCTTCTTTTGTCATCAAAATTTCTTCTAGATGAATCTAAACGATCTTCAATTCTTGCTAATTCAAGTTCTAAAGCTTTGATACTAGAAGTTGGTTTATTATCTAATTCAGCGAAACGAATTTCTCTTTTCTTATCTCTGATCTCTCGTTCAATATCTGCAATTTCTCTATCTTCATCTCTATCAAAATTTTGTAGTTTGTATTTAAGCTCTTTGATTTCATCTGTAAGTTCAACTATTTCATCAAAAAGTTCATCTTGTTTTTTAGTTTCTTGTTCAACTTTAAATCTGGCCATATCAGCAATATAAATAACGTGACCGACTTCAAAACCTTTTTTAAAACTATGATTAGAAGTTCTAGGGCAAGTTTCTTTATAATCTTCCCCGCTCTTTCCATATTTTAAACCATTTTCATATGTACAAAATTGCTTAAGTCCGATTTGGAATCCCTTATAATATTCTTTTGAGTCAGGTCTAATTTTATATGTATTACAACTTAGAGCATGCTTTTTTAAGTGCGTATTTGCTCTACCAAGTAAAGCATCTCCAATACCAACACTTCTCCACTTTCCATCATGAAAAGATTTATACCCAGTACATTTGATAGCACCAGCATAAGTCACACCTTTCATATACTCTGACTCTCCTACAGAAACTCCATGTTTTCCACAAGACTTCTTATAATCGGCAAGCTTTGAATTAAAGTTAGCACCTGATCGAATATCAGTTCTTCCTCTATCAAACCAATTCAGTTCGTTACAGTCTTTCTCTGAAAGAGAGCTACAAGAAGTTAAGGCCAAAGAAGTAAGTATAATCTTAGTTATAAAGTATTTTTTCATCCCTTATTTATAACATTCAAGTATATAAGAGTCGATAGAGAGAAATTAAAAACAAAAGAACAGACACGATAAGTCATTGATTTTATGAGAATATACACTTTGTTACAATGTTTTGATACCGGTCGGTAACGATCTAAGTTATATTAGTTTCATGGCAAGAACTATTGAGTTTAATAAAGCAGACATTCTAGATCAAGTTACAGATCACTTTTGGGAATTTGGTTACTCTAATACAAGTATGAGTTCGATTGTAGAAAGAACGGGGATTCAGAAAACAAGCTTATACAGAACATTTGGAAACAAAGAAGATTTATTTCAACAGTCCCTAAAAAATTACTTTCACAAAAGAAGCTCTATAAATAAAAGTGGTCTTAGCTATATAAGATCTTTCTTAGAAAAGCTTTTATTTGAATCAAAAGGCAAAGGGCTTAAAAAAGGTTGCCTCATAATGAACTCTGTCTTGGAACTAAGTTCCTTGAAAGATTCAAAATCTCTGAAACTTGCAAACTCTCTATGGGAACAGATTAGACTTCATCTAAAAGAACAAGTTGAAATCGCACAAGAAAAAAATGAAATAAAAGAAGAATTAGATTCAGAGATTTTATCTAAGTGGATTATAACACAGGCCTTTACAATTAGAGAGTTTTCTAAAATTACTGATGACCCTCAATATTTCGAGCAAATAGCAACAACGATAGATATCTATCTTAAAAATATAGAAACAAAGGAAAAAAGATGTCACTAACAACAGAACTAAATGAATTCAAATCAAACTTCGTGAAGAATGCACCCCAAGAAGCTCAAGATATTATGAAAAGTGCTCATGCTGAATTAGTAGCAGCTACTTCAAATAACAAAACGAAAATCACTGGGGATACCTTTAATAGTTTTAGCCTAGCTAATCAAAAAGGTGAAATAGTAAATTCTAACGAATTATTTAATGGTAATGACTACCTAGTAGTTAGTTTTTACAGAGGTGGATGGTGCCCTTACTGTAACATTGAACTAAAGGCACTTAGAAATGAGTTATCAAATTTTAAAGATCTTAATGCTAACTTAGTAGCAATCACTCCAGAAAGTCCAGATAATTCATTAACAACATCTGAAAAGAATGAAATTTCGTTTCAAGTTCTTACAGATGATAAATCCAAGTTAGCCACAGATCTTGGTTTAGCTTTTGAGTTACCTTTATCGCTTAGACCTCTTTATGATCAGTTTGGACTTGATATCCAAAAGCACAACGGACAGGGTGTATTTACACTTCCTATTCCTGCGACTTATGTGATTGATAAAGACATGAACATTTTATTTCACAGTGTAGATCTTGATTACACTAAGAGATTAGATCCAATTGAAATTATTAACTTTTTAAAAACAACAAAATAAGACTACATTATATATGGAAGAATCATTTAAAAAATCACTTTTTATTCTAAAGCTAGGCGTGCTAGTTGTTTTAGGTATGTGGAATTTAGATAAATTTGTAAACCCTGCTCATACAGCAGGAGTTTATAATAGATATTATTTAATTGAAGGCCTTGAGCTTAATTTATCCTACATTATTGGAGTTGCCCAACTTATAATATTGATTATGTTTACTTTAGGAATTAAAAAGAAGTTTAGCTATGGAGTAGTCTTAATAATGCACGCCATATCTACTTTAAGTACTTGGCAAATGTACTTAGATCCATGGGGTCCTAAGAATTTACTTTTCTTTGCTGCATGGCCTATGCTTGCTGCTATCTGGGTTCTTTATAAGAATAGAGAGTACGATACAATTTTAAATATTAAATAAATATGTATGGCCTTAAGTTTGATAACCTAGGGCCATTTATCTAATTAATCACCGAACTCAAGACGATGGCCATTCTCGACAAAAAGAATTAATATTTTCATATGACCGAATTTCATGCACACATATATTTTGATGAAGAAACTCTTAACACTGCCAAAGAAATTATATATTTAGCAGATCAATTTGACTTCATTCAAATTGGTACTATTCACGAAAGATTAGTAGGTCCACACCCGATGTGGAGTTGTCAGCTTCTGTTTAAAAGGGAGCATTTAAATACGATGATTCCCTGGCTTATGAATAATAGAAAGTCATTAAAAGTTTTTTTACATCCCCTAAGTGGAGATGACTTAGCGGACCATACTATCCATGCTATGTGGCTAGGAGAGCCAGTAAAGCTATCTCTAGATATATTTAAATAACTGCCAACTTTTTAAGAGGTATATTTTTTCTTCTATCTAAAAGTATCAAGCACTTAGAAATTATTAAAAAGAATATACATCACTTAGTGCTATAGTTAGTACATGAAAATATTTATTCTTCTCTTAATTTCATCCTTAAGCTACTCAAAGTGTCTAGTTAGACCTGTAGAAAAAGTAATTGAAGAAACTCCATTCATAGTTTTAGCAACAGTCTTTAATACAAACTTTACGAGTGCAAGAAGTTTAGCAAAGAAGAACTATAAAGATAAAAGTTTATTCCCAAGTTTTAACTTAAAAGTGGATAAAGTATTAAAGGGTAATATTTCACACAAACATCTAAAGGTTAGCAAGCCCTTGCTTAGATTTAATTCTCTTATGTATCCAAACCCACTATATAAAGTAAGAGAAAATCTACAAAGAATATTTTTCTTAAGAAGTATAAGTGAAGATGGTGTAGCAAATGCCTTAACAGGAAGATGCACACCATATACAAATGAAAATACTGTTAAAAAGTATTTAAAGTAGTTTTATTTTACTTTTGTGTAGTAATACACTGGATAGTCACCTTCTGAATCACATGAGTAGCTTGTTGTGCTTTCTTTTTTGAAGATCGTTAAGTTATCTCCATCAACAGAATAATTAAACTCTCCAAACTCCTCTACTCCAAAAAGTTTCTTCTTAAGAATAGCAGTCCAAGTTTTAGCATTACACTTAACAGAAGTATTTAATAGCTCTCCTTCTAATTTTCCTTCCTGAGTATAAGTAAAGTCACCCTCATTAACTTGAGTACAATTTAACTTAAATGGCGCCCAGCTTCCAGATTTTGCAACTGCTGTCATTTTCATATTTGTTTTTGTGACCGTCAAGAAGATGTCATAAGTCATAAACTTTCCACCAAGCTTCATTTGATGTCCTGTTTTACACTCAATTTTACTCGCCTTGTAGGTCCCCTCAGGGATATTTGCAAAAGCCGAACTCGTAATTAACATAATCAGCATTAAAATCTTCATCTTTTCTCCTATATTTGATTTACTCTATATTTAATTGATAGCTTTATATCTCTTTCACTCTCATACAGATGAGAAGCGTGTCTTCTGTATTCCTTATTAAACAAGTTATCAACTCTTAGTCCAAGATCAAAGTCTTTAAAGCTTTTGTTCATAAAGAGATTATGAATATAATAGTCTCCCGTAGGATCTGTTCGTTGAATGGTATCAAGGTTTACGCGGTCTTGCTCTAGAGAATAGTGTCCTAAATAGCCAAGACTTATTGAGTACTTCTCCCAATCATATCGAAATTGAAAGTTAAAATTATCAGCAGGTAAATCTTCAAGATATATATTTCTTGTCAAATTTCGACCTCTAACAGATAAATAAGAGAATTTTAAGTCATATGCATCATATATGTAATTAGCACTGATCTCGCCACCAGATAATTCAGCACTAGGAATATTTATGAATTGAGTTGTTCCTTCAAAATCAAGCCGATTGAGATAAATATAATTTTTAAGATCAGATTTATAAATGTTTGCTTGAATATCTAAAAGAGCATTTGATTGAAATAAATCTTTTGAAAAGCTAAATCCAAGTTCATAATGATTTGAAGTCTCCTCTGTTAATGACTCATTTGTAATAAAGTAATTATCTGGAACCCAAAAACCATCACCGTTTGAGTGAAGACCTTCAGCATAAACCTCATTAACTCTTGGAGAATTAAACCCCTCTGAAAAAGAAGCTGTTAAGTTCAGATGACTATTAATTTTAAAATTTGTTTTAATACCTTTAGTTAACCTACTTGAATTTATACTCTTTGTTTTCGAATCCATTTTGTAAAAGTGTTGTTTAGCATTTAAAGTTAACTGTACTCGATTTAGTAAATCAATATTCTGAGAAATATAAAGATTAGAGTTATTTGAATTTGCTTTTGGGTAAGATGAGATAGAGTTTCCATCTCTGTCAGAATCTAAACGGTCAAAGAAAGTATCCAGACCAATATCGAGCTTATTGATTTTTTTATTTAAGTTTAATCCTGTAGTTAGAAGGTTTCTTGTATCTGTAAAACTTTCCCTTTCTTTAATTTGTTTATATTGGTTTATATAAGCATTAACATCAATATCTTTTTTCTTTTTATAACTCAAAGATATATTGTTTCTCATAGTCTTATTTTTAGAAAAAAGACTTTTGTACTTACTTGTCGATGGAGGATTTAAAGAGCCATCAATTGGAGAATCATCATTTCTATTAAAATGCTCTAATTTCAAACTAAAATTTTTAAAATTAATTTTCCCTAAGGCTGAGAAATCTCTATAGCTAGAGTTTTCTAGCTTCTGTCCGTTATTTAGTTCAAGATCTTTGGCATCAGCATAACTAACACTTACGACTGAAGAGAGTTTATTTTTTCGAATTGCACTTTTTGCATTTACTGCTTTTTCAGAATTAGCGCTGTTTAACTTGAATTTAAATTCACTAGCACTATCCTTATTCCTTAAGACATCTTCAGGGTCAATAGTTATAAAATTAACTCCCCCTCCAAGACTTTGAGAATAGTTTGTTTCACTAGAAGATTTATAAATATTAATTGCTTTAATGTTTTCAGTATCTAAGCCGATCATCGAAGTATGGGCAGACTGAAATCTTTGCCTTGCTCCGTCTATCATCACAAAGATCTTATTATTATCTAGACCTCTGACTTGAGGTGATTCCGATGAACTTCTAGGTCCCCTGGCCGTTGTGGCCAGTGGACTTGTTTTTAAAAGGTCATCAATCGAACCACTCGAACTATTAAGACTTTCAATATCCTCACTTTGAATATCAAAAAGATCAAGGCTTTCACCACTACCTTCAATGGATTCTGAGTCTTCATATTTTATATTATCAAGCTTATAATATATGTCGTTTGCAAAGCAGTGCAGCGTAAATATTAGAACTAAAATTATTTTCATATTAAGTCTGTTATTTAACACAAGAGGTCTAAACTTATGTAATAATTATGTCAAATTGTTAAAATTACTTAATAATCAATAGAAACTTCGACAGATAATATATCTAGGTTTAGCTCTTTTGGTATGTTTGGAAGAGACTCAAGTCTCTGTATTGTCTTTAAAGCTGAATAATTAAGCTGTTTAGAACGAGAAGGAGTTAAGATACTGATATCACTTACTTTATTACGATTTATAATTTTAAAGGTAATTGTAACTCTCCCTGTTTGATTTAACTTTCTAGCAATCTTACTTTTATATTTATTTTGAAGAATCTTGCTTCTTATTAAAGACAAATATTTAGACAAAACCTTATTGTTACCACTTGAGTTCTTTGCTGAGCCTGCTTGTTGGTCTACTTTTTGTTTGACTAGCTTCTTTTTTTCTTTTTGTAAGCCTTTAGCTTTTTGCAGTTGTTTTCTCTGTATCGTTTTAATAGAACGAACAGAAACCCTTGTTTGCTCTAGGCCTTCATTTTTAGAGAATGTATTATTTGCTTTAGTATCACTAGAACTAAATTCACAAACTAATAGTCCATGTAAAATGATTGAAATGATAAAACCTAATGCAAACTCTTTTTTCATTAACTTTCAATAACATCGTTTATTGGTATTTTCACCATATATTTTGATGGTATTTTCACATAAAGGGCCTTATGTATATTAAACAAAATTTTAAACATCATTAAAGAGCATCAATGCAAGACAAGACAATATTCACGTACAAGGCCGTTTTGTCCTATATCGGTACTAATTATAGTGGATGGCAATTTCAAACTGATAACCCAAATACTATTCAAAATCATTTACAGCTTGAACTCTCAAAAATTATGAACTATCAAGACATAAAGGTTATCGCAACAAGCAGAACTGACTCAGGTGTCCATGCATCTCATCAAGTTATTAAGATCTCTATTTCAAAGTATATTGATCCAAATAATCTTTTAAAAGGTTTAAATACAAAGCTTCCAAATGACATAAAGCTTAAAAGTATTGAATATATGGACTCACCTTTTAATCTAAATGATGATCTTCAATTTAAAGAGTACCACTACTACTTTTCTTTAAACTCTGTTGAACAGCTTCCACTTGTAAATATTATTAATTACATATCTCTCTCACTAGATATAGAACTTATGCAAAAAGCCTGCAAGCTGATTATCGGCAAAAACAATTTTGCAAACTTTTGTCCACCAGGTCAAAGAGTATTTAATACTATTCGACAAATAGAAGCATGCTCAATTGAAAAAACTAGTTTTCTTCCTTTTGAGGAGAATATTTTTTATTTTAAAATTCGATCTTCTGGCTTTTTAAAATATATGGTTCGTTTTTTAATGGGTACTCTTATCGAGATTGGGCAGGGCAAAATTAGCTTAGCGGAGCTTGAGGATTCTTTAAAGAATGGGACTATTTTAACTACTCGTCCCAAAGTAAAACCCTCTGGTCTACACTTAATGTCTATGACTCATAATTAGCTTGATATTCGATCTAATTAGGCATTAAAATCTTAAATAAACCTAGGAGAATACAACATATGAAAACAATACTAATAGCGACTTCAATCATTTTACTTTCTAGCTGTGCACATCATCAAGACGTAAGACCTAATGCAAGTGGTAATCACACTGTTAGCTTTCAGGTTGACACAAAACAAGATGGATACAGAAATGCTCTTGATCAAGCAAACCATTTTTGCAAAGAAAGAAATAAAACAGCTTATATAGTTAAGGAATCTACGGACTACGTAGGTTCAATGAAAGAGAAAGACTACAATACAACGAAAAAGATTGCTCAAGTTGCAAAATCTTTAGGGGGTACAATTTGGGCCCTTGGAGGTAAAAAAGAGTCTAATGCTGGTGGAGTTGTTGGACTTGGTGGTGGAGTTGCTGATGAAGTTGCAGGGCAAGGCTATAGATATCAAATGATTTTTAACTGTAAGTAACTTTTTATAAGTTTTATAGTAGTTCTGTTGCTGGAATTAGATAGGTCTGTTCAAGAGTTTTTCTAATTCCAGAAGCTGTAAAATACTTCATTGTTAAAATCATCTCATCAACTTTTGTTAAATGCTCGTCTTCTAAAGTTTTTAAAGCATTATCACTAACTTTATCAGCTAAGTTAGTGAGTCTTTCAATTTCATATTTAAACAAAGAAAACTTTTTTAAGGTTTGAAACTTAAAAAGTCGCGTTTGTATGTTTTTAAGATCTTCAATTATTATGAGTTCTCTAATATTGTCGTCAGTCAAGTTTTGCTCTTTAATAAATTTATCGAAATCCTGACATCTAAAAGCGATTGAAAAATATCCACATTTTGAATTTCTTATATCTCTTGGTTTATTCTTGTACTCTCTTAAGTTAGGAACTAAGCTTTGATTTTCCTGGCAATCAATATCTTTCGCTCTACCGTATACTTCGCTTTGCGACTTGAATATGAACTTGTCTAATTGGTTTGGGGAGTCCTTACCAAAACTTAGGTTTTTAGATATGTAAATCTCAGAGTGTAAAAAGTTATGATATCCAGAATAATCTTCCTTAATATTCGTTTCTAAAGCTTTATTAGGATATAAAATATCTTCAAACTGGCTTCCTTTAGAAACTTCACTTCGATTAAATATGTATTCAGGCCCATATATATTTATTATATCTCCAGTTTTTATTTCTTCTTTTGATTTTACTTTTTCGCAAAGTGGACTTGACTGCCAATAGCGAATTTCTTGGCTCCATACAAATCGAGGAACCTTAGAAATATTATAAAAACTCATTGCCGTTCCCCAACAATTTGCACCATCTTTAGATAAGCTTTTAGATTGATTTTTTTTTATGAAATCCGGTAAACAAGAAGATACACTTAAATAGTACCCTCCATATTTAGACTTATTACAAGTTCTGATTGATTCACTTACAAATGTTTTATCTAAAGACTCTTTCCAGGTGCATAAGTTATTTCTTTCTTCAATAAGCTCATCACATGAATTTGATTTAAGAATTAAGTTCTTAGATTTAGAAATATAAAAGCTTAGCTCTGAAGCAAAAGTGCTTACAGTTACAAGGCTTAAGAATAAGATTAGGCTCTTCATGACACAAAAACTATATCAAAAAGACCTTGTGCGCAACGCACCATATAATAAAGACTTACTTCTACATACCTAAGTTATTGAAAACAGGAAATATCCGTACAAGAATATATTGCTCAGTCTACTTTAAAACAGATCAAATCTATAGAATATAACTTCAAGTCACAACGCCACGGAGGGCCTTATGCTAAAAATGAATATCTCTTTAATCACTTTACTCTTATCCTTAAACTCTTATTCTGGACACAAAATTGTTGGAGGAACACTTGTAAAAAAGTTTGAAGAGGCTTCGTTTATAGTAAAATTTACTGCGGGATGTGCAGGTAGTATAATAGATAAAAAGTGGATTTTAACAGCAGCTCATTGTGAGTCTATTTTTAACTATGGAATGACAGCTGGTTCATTGGATGCAAATCATAAAAAACTAGAGATCGAATTAGAAAAATCTTTTGTTCATCCTGAGTATAACCCCAGTACAATTAATAATGACTTTGCATTAATAAAATTAAAAAATGAAATAGATATTGAAAAATATAATATAGAACCGATTGCAATAGCTGATGAAGCTTTTGAAAGAAGTGGGCGCCAAGACCCTACAGTTGTAACAACTGTTTATGGATGGGGTAAAACTTCTGAAGATGAAGGTATGTCAAGATTTCTTAGGAAAGTATGGGTTCCTATTGTATCTAGCGATGTTGCAAATGATCCAGATTCTTATAATGGTATGATAACTGAGAATATGATAGCAGCAGGTCTAAAAGAAGGTGGAAAAGATGCATGTCAAGGAGACTCAGGTGGTCCAATGACTACAATAGGATATCAAGGAGAACAAGTTTTAATCGGTGTTGTTAGCTGGGGAATTGGTTGTGCAAGAGAGTTAAAATATGGAGTTTATTCTAAAGTATCTAGAGGATATGATTGGATCATTAAAACAATGGAAGAGAATCAATAAACTTAAAATTAAGGATCAGTAGTTCTTTACTGATCCATCACTACAAATATCTACCTTAAAGAAATTCTTTTAATTGCTCTTTTAAATAACTTGCTTTTACAGCAAGTTCTTGAGCTTCATTATTAGAGTATAGAGGTGTTGCAGAGCAACCAGTTGGACTATTTATATAGTTTTTAGTTCCAAAAATAAGCATTCCTTCTAACTCTCCAGTATTAGAGTTAAAAACACCAGTCCCTTTATTTTGACCAGAGATATCGGAGTTTACAATAAAAGCTTTGTTATTTTCATCATATGATTTAACATCGGTATTTAACTTTATAGGTAGTCCAAATGGAAATCCAGAAGTTACAAGATCCATTCCCGCAACAGTAGGATTTGAACTTAACTTTACCGGCTCTCTATCTAAAACCTTTTTCTTTAATCTTATAAGTGCATAACTTACTCCAGATTTTTTGCTGTAAACTATCTTTAAAACTTCCTTACATTGAAAGAATTTTTTTCCTCTAATGTGAGTTATTACTTCATCCTTAGATTCCATTCGATAATCAAAAACCCAATAAAACAAGTCATTTTTACAATAGTGCTCAGTTAAGCAGTGACCTGGAGTTAAAAGTAAATCTTTACCAACAAGAACCCCGCTACAGTCATTTCTAAAAAGAGATTGATTCAAAAACTTTTCATCTTCGCATAGCCCATAGGTTTTCAAAGGTCTTGTCACAAGTTTCCAGAATTTACTAAATTTCCAACCTCTCAATTCATCCATATACAATTGATAGGCCATAGAACTCATAATTTTTTTATGTGTTTCATTCTTAACTTGATAGTAATCAATCCTTGAATCGTTTTCATAAACAGCGAAAGAATTCAAAGAGAACAAGAAAAATAGTAAAAGTGTTTTCATTTTTTATTTCCAATAAGCCTTAAGCTTAATATTACAAGATGGTTTTATCTTAGAGTTTAAATACTTTATATCCTCAATGCCTAATATGACAAAGGAATCATTAAATAATTTAATTTGTTGAGAAATTTCTTCTAAATTTAGATCTTGAATACATTCAAAAGTTATATTTTTTGTAGTAAAACCTTTTGGTATCTCTTCTGACTTTAATATATAATGTATAGAACAAGTATCATCTAAACATTGAATCAAATTATTCATTGTTGAGTAACCACTTAAATCGCTAACTAAAAAGATACTCTTTGATTCTAAATTAAGTGGTGGGTTTGATATTTTCTTTGGTCCCCAAATTGTAACACAATTACCAATTTTACAGTCTTTGGCCCATAAAGATGCTCTTCCTTTTAGATGCAAGACAATATCTAAACTTATTAGATCATTTTGATGCGAGCTAATCGTATAACTTTTCATATAATCATCATTAAAAGGAAACAGCTTAATATGTCTTCCAACTAAATCAACAGGGAGTTCATCTAAAGATTCAAGTCTTAGATATATTCTTAAAAGTTTGGATGTTAGTTTTTCAGTCTCTACAACTGTAGCTTTTCTTTTTGGATATCTTTGGTTTTGCATCCAAAGTAAGATATCAATTTTTATCTTGAATTAAAAGTTCACTCTTGGTGTATGGGTGTAAAAAAGATATTTCCATGCAATGCAGCTCTAAACGACTAATTTTATCAGAATTAGAATATACGTCATCGCCGATAATGGGTAGTCCTAAATATGAGAGATGACATCTTATTTGATGAGTTCTTCCTGTTATAGGCCAGGCATAACCGCTCACACTACAAATATCTTCACTTAGAATTTCAAATTTAGTCTCCGATATTTTACCGATATCAACAATTTTTTGTTTCAAAGTAATCGAGCTATCCTCATCCTTGGCCATATTTGCACAAAAATGTGACGGAAGAGAGTTGTAGCTATTTAATTTAGTAGATTTAAATTTATATTTTTTTTGAATTTCTTTGTATTCAAATATTTTTTGCATTTTGGTTGCTGTCATTTTATCTTTTGCAAAAATCATGACACCTGAAGTTTTAATATCTAATCTATGAACAGGATAAACTTTACATTTAAGATCTCGTTCTAAAATTGTTAAAACCGTATTAAAATGATGTATTCCTGTTGGATGAACTGGTACAAACTTTGGCTTTAAAACAGATATTAAAAAGTCATCCTCGTATAACACTTTTAACTTATCGACTTCAAATTCATTAAACCTTTGAATTCTAACAATATCCATATGTCTTAGCTTAGTATGAGAGCATGACTTTGTATTTCTATTTAAAAGAGTGATTTGACCTTTCTTAATCATTCTTTTAATTGATTCTCTAGATTGAGACTTAAGATATTTCTTACAAGCTTCATCAAGCCTGAGACTTTCATCTTCTGGCTCAACTTCTAATAAAATTAAGGCCTTATGATTTAAAAATTCTTTTTCTACAGATTTCACTTCTCAAAAAGACTGAGGTACTTTTCATATCCTTTGGCCTTAAGTTCTTCTTTGGGAATAAACTCTAAAGATGCAGAGTTGATGCAATATCTCAACCCTGTAGGCTTTGGTCCATCATTAAAAACATGCCCTAAGTGTGAGTTTCCGTCTTTTGACCTTACTTCTGTTCTTTTTATAAAAAGTTTTCGATCAGACTTCTCTACTATATTTTCTTTTTCAATTGTTTCATAAAAGGAAGGCCATCCAGTTCCAGATTTAAATTTATGTGTAGAAGAAAACAAAGCTTCTTTTGAAACGATATCAACATAAATACCTTCGGCTTTATTATCCCAATATTCATTTTTAAAAGGAGGTTCAGTTCCATCTTCCTGAGTCACTTTATATTGAAGTGGAGTCAATTTCTTTTTTAAGTCTTCCATACTAGGCCTTATAACTACTTTTTTATTAAAGTCTATCTTTACGTTTTTCCAAAATCGATCTAAAAACTTATCTCTTCCAGAAGCATTTCTATAATACTTATACTTTAATTTAGTTACAATTGATTTTTTGTAAAAGTCTTGGTGATATTCCTCTGCGGGATAGAAGGCTTGATAAGATCTTATTGGCGTAACAATATCTTTATCTTCAATTTTTAAATTTTGGATGTATTCTTTTGACTTTAAGGCCAACTCTTTTTGTTGTTTATTATGATAAAAGATCGCTGTGCTGTACTGATATCCTCGATCTACAAATTGACCACCTTTATCAGTTGGATCAATATTTGTCCAAAAGACCTTAAGTAAAGTGTTGTAGCTTACAATTTTTGGATCATAGCTTACCTGTACAACTTCAATATGCTTAGTTTCTCCGGATGAGACTAATTTATAGCTAGGGTTTTTAATTTGACCACCACTAAAGCCAGAGATGACACTTTTAACACCTTTAAGATCTTCAAATGGCTTTTCCATGCACCAAAAGCATCCACCAGCAAAAGTGGCCAATTCTAAGGCATATAGACTAAAAGAAAATAATGATACTATTAAATATTTCATATGGGTGACCTCTCTTAATAATAATTCGATTAAGAGAGATAAAAGTTACACTTATTTTCCTATAAAACCTTTAAAGTCTTCTTTTACATGATTTCCTAACTTTCTGTACACATGTCTTAATTTTAAAAAATCTTCTTGTGCCTCAGTTGTCGCAAGGTAGTTTGGTTGAAGCTTTCTTCTTATAAGAATTTTCCCAATAAACTCTTCTGTTTTCTTAGTAGCTTCTTGATTTAGTGGAATAATATTAGATGCAACTTTATTTAAGCTTTCTTGTTTTTTGATTAACATTTTAACTATTCCTTTATTCGTTTCAGCATTTAATCTCGATTCATCTTTTGCGTATAGTTCAAGAATCTTTTTCTTTTTATCACCTTTGGCAGCATCAAAAGACGCTCTGTATTTTTTATCTAGCATGATTCTATTCTCTATAATTTTAGTAAACTCTTCTTTAAATGCAGTTTTATTAACCCAATCCATATAAACAATATCCTTAGGCATTTTAAAGTGAATATAGAATGCATCATCAGCGCTTTTGGCCATAGCACGTTGAGAAGTTAAGAAGTTCATCTCTAGGGCCATTCTCTGTGGGTTATCTAAAAGCTCTGTTAAATACTTTATTGTATTTTCTGTAACCTCTTTTGTTTGTGCTGCTATTTTTTCTGTTTCTTTTATATAATAGAAAATTCCATCCACATCACTTAGATAATCTTGAGGTCTATAATTTGCTATATCTCCAATACGATTTGAGGCCCAAAAAGGGTTGTTAGTGAAGTTATATAATTCCTCTGCTGACATATAATGAGAGTAGTGATTTGGAACACTTGATATTGGAGACTCTCCATTAGACATATACTGGGCATGATAAATCGATTCTTTTCCTTTTACTCTTTTAGATGCGAATGAAGCATGTTTAAATTCATGCTTTCCAACCATCGTTATAAGATCGTCCAAAACCATATTTCTCATACCACGAAAACCTAAATCTATTCTTTTAATTTCTGACATACTAAAGCCAGCAGATCCACTTTGAAGGTTCTCGCCAAAATCAAAAGTTACAGTTTTTGTTCCAAACCTTTTTTTATACCTATTTATAGTAGCAATAGAATTGAAATACTTTTTAGAAGGAAGATCAACCACTTCTAAGTAGTTTGATAAATCTTTCGTTCCCTTTACAGAGCGTTGCTTTAATATAACCTGCATACCTTCATCTACTAAAGTTTTATGAACAACTGTCGTTATAGCATTTACCTGCTTTACAGTATCAACATAAAGTTGCTGTAATGGTTCTTCCATCATTGACTGGATTAATTCAAAATCTAAATTATGGTCTTCGGCCAACTCCTCAAAATGTATCTTCAATTGAGCTTTTTTATCATTATATTCCATTGAAATTGCTTGATACTCACGTTCGAGTTTCTTAAGTTTCACACCAATATCATCGACTTTAGACAGAGCAAGTATGCTTTCAACTGGAGCTCCTTTAATATTTCTAGGTCGATACTTTACAAAAAATGAGCTATAGCTTTTTAAAAAGGCACTCTCACATAGACTAGGAACCCTAGCTGATTGGGAGTAAAGTGATGTGGATAATAATAGTGATAAAATGAGTCTTTTCTTCATAGATTTCTTATCGGCAGATTGTGAAAAGACATAATAAAAGGAGATAACTATTGTCTCCTTTTATCATAATATTAGATACTTAGTGATTATTTTTTTGCTTCTTTTGGCATATCAAGTTCATTCTCAGATGAAGCAATGATTGTCGATACAGTAGCATCACCTGTAACATTAACAACAGTTCTACACATATCTAAAATTCGATCAACAGGAAATACAATTGCTATCCACGCTGGATTTAATCCAACTGATTGTAAAACGATTATCATCATAACAAGTCCAGCACTAGGAACTGCAGCAGAACCAATAGAAGCTAAAGTTGCAGTCATTACAATTGTTAGTTGTTGGGCCAATGATAAATCAATCATGTGAAGTTGTGCTAAGAAAACAACTGCCACAGCTTGATATAAACTTGTACCATCCATATTAACAGTTGCACCTATAGGTAATACAAAGCTAGAAACATTTTTTGAAACACCCATATTTTCTTCTAAACACTCCATTGTTACAGGAAGTGTTGCAGCAGATGAACTTGTTGAAAACGCTAGAAATTGTGCGGGAGCAATATTTTTAAAAAATCTTGAATAAGAAACACCTTTAACAAATAGCTTCACTAATAAAGGATATAGAACAAAGATCATTAACCCTAGCCCTAAAACAACTGTGATTGAATAAGTACTTAAACTCTTAAAGATCTCAAATACTTCTGCTGGAGTGTTCGCCATTTTAGAAACAACTCCTGCCAACAAACAAAATACAAAGAAAGGTGCTGCCTGCATAACAAGATCTACCATCTTTAAAAAGACCTCATTAACAGAGTCAACAACGTTTTTAACTGGTTCTGATTTTTCCTCAGGTAAAAGAGCAAGAGTAATTCCAAAAAACAATGCAAAGAAAATTATTTGTAGCATCAACTTATTATTTGAAATTGAAGATACAATGTTTTGTGGAACCATATCGACAAGAAAGCTAAGTGGTCCTTTAGATTTTTGTGCGGCCACAGTCTTTAACTTATCAGCAACACTAGATGGTTTTTGCATTACAGCCTTTTTTAGTTCAGCTAACTCTGAGCTAGTGTATAATCTTGATAGATCTTCAGCATATTCTGAATCAGACAATATATTTAAATTGTCTTGAGTTTTCATACCAACAGAATCAAGCCAAACTTCATACTTTACTCTGTTTTTAATTCTTTGATCTTTTTCAATGAATGTACCTGGCTTAATGATATTTACAAACAATAGCCCCACACTAACAGCAAATACTGTCGTTACTAGGTAAAAGCTCAAAGTTTTTATTCCTAACCTTCCAAGCTTAGACATATCTTTAAGTCCTGAAACTCCACCTATGATTGAAAATAAAACAAGTGGAACAGCAATAAATTTTAATATTTTTATAAAAATTGTTCCAAATGGAGCAATCCAATTTGTTGTAAAAGTATTTAAGCCAAGACTACTTGATATAAATGAGTAGATAACACCTAGTATAAGACCAAGAATGATCTTTACATGCAAGGGCATAGATTTCATAAAATTCCTTCTTTTAATTAATGATTTCAAATAGTTTAAGGCTTTTTGTCCATTTTTGTAAATTGCTGTCTATTTTTCCGGAATAAGTTCGTCAAGTAATTCTCTGTTAATATTTATATATATGAAAAAGAAGTACATTATTATATTAATTTTTCTCGCTACAACTAGTTTGCTAGCTATCTACTTTTTTTATTCAAAAACATCACCTTCAAAAACAAAATACAAAATATCTAACAATAATATTCAAAGCTCAAAAATCACGAGCAAAGCCTTAACTAGAAATAAATTTAAAAAAAACAAAACCAAAGATGACGGTCTCTCTATAGAAGATCTTCATCCTTGTGAAGTACTTGAAATACAAGAAACAAAACTTTGGAAACACCTTCCAAAAGAAACCACAATATATAAATACAATTCATTGATTGAAAATTTAGACAAATTTACAGACAAAACAAACTTTACTTCAAAAGACTTTGATCATATTGAAAACTTTCTAGATACAACTATGGATCACTTAGAGTATATGCCATTTTTACCAGAAATAATTACTAAGATTGAAAGTTTTTCGACAAAAGACTCTAGAAAAAAAGAAATGATTACTCGTCTAGAAAATTACTTTAATCTAAGAGTACATAATTCTATATATTTTGAAGACCATCTAATGTACTCAAAATATATATATGACAAGAAGGACTACGATGAATCATTGCGAATTATTCATCAAATTATTGATATCGAAAAGGATATTGACTCAAAGTTCAAAAATAGCTCAGTATACCAGGATTTTTATCAAAAATCGTTGCGCGAGGTTAAAACTCCAAATCAATTAGCACTAATAATTATAGAGTTATCTCGGCTTCCAACTCCAGACTTTACTCACTTAATCAACTTAAAAGAACGATATCCAAATAAAAATTTCCAACACAATGTTGATAAAATAGCAGAACGCCTAATAAGTACGAGATTAAACTCAAAAGATTCAAGATCAACAGACTTCTTATCATATAATATCGCTCTTAAGATTCATTCTAAATCTAGTGCTCTAAAGGAAAGATATGGAAACTATGAAGACTTACAAGAGAGAATCTTTGAACAAGAAGATAATGAAAGCCCTTTTGATAACCAAGAGTGTGATGATAGACAGATCATTGATCTTTGTGAAAAGTATTGTAATAAATGAAAAAAACGATTTTAGAAAATATCATTAAAAAAATTGAATTAGAGCTCTTAAAGTTACAAGAAGCCTCTCAAGCGATACGCTCTTACTCACAAAGTGATGACCTTAAAAGTGAAGGAAAATACGACACAAGGGCCGTAGAAGCAAAATATCTAGCAGAAGCTCAAGAAGTAAGAGTAAAACAATTAGAGTTAGAACTTAATATCATTAAAAGCTTTCAGCCTACAAACGAACAAGTCATTCAAATTGGATCTATCGTTGAATTTTCAAATACTTTTATCTTCATCATTCCCATAAGTGGACAAGGTAGCTTTAAAGTTAACAACAATATCAATGTTAAAACTATTTCATCTAAGACAGAGCTTTTTGACTCTCTTGAAGGTCTTGAAGAAGATGACGAATTCGAACACCCGATATCAGGAAAAGAAGTTCTAATAACGAAAGTTCTATAAATTTGATATAATAGAATCTTATTTAGGAGAACAAATGCTAATCACTAAAATGATGAACTTAGAATTTATAGGTGAAATTTCAATATACTTAGGTATCGGAATACAGGTTATTACCGCTTTAATACTTGGTGGAATTGTTGGTCTTGATAGAGAGCAAAAAATGAAAGCCGCTGGTTTAAAAACCAATATGCTTATCTGCATGGGTGCTACTTTATATACAACAATATCCATGATTGTCGTTGCCTCACAAGGAGGAGGAGCGATAGATCCAAATAGAATGGGAGCACAAATTGTTAGCGGAATTGGTTTTCTAGGAGCAGGAGCAATATTTAGAAGTAAAGGAAATGTTACGGGTTTAACAACTGCTGCAACGATCTGGGTTGTTGCTGCAATTGGATATACTATTGGAGCTGGTTACCCATTCTCTGCGACACTTTTTACAATTACAGTCGTTCTTATTTTAAAAATGATTAAGCCATTTCACGGAGTGTTTGAGAAGGAAAAAGATTTTAAAAGTTATCACTTTGAAATATTATCAATTGGATCTGTCGAGAAAATTGTTTGTGAAATCATTCAAGATGAAGATATTAAAGATTTAAAGATGGATATTATTGAAATAGAAGATAGAAAGGACAGAAGACTCTCTAACATTCACCTAAAATGTCACTCAAGAGCAATAGAAAGAATTGCCCATGAAATAGAGCAACTTATCAAAGTAGAAAAGACGAACTATCGAGAATCTAGATCTTAGAGGAAATTGATTCCTATACCAAATTCAAGAAGAAAATTAAGATATAATAAACAAATGAAAAATCTAATCATACTATCATTTTGTTTTATGTCTGTTATCTCTTTTTCACAGGAACTAAAAGTGGAACCACTTTATAGTTTTGAAAAAAATTATCGTATTGAACCTGCCCCTGCAAAACATGTAACCAGAACTTATCTTGGTTTAAGAGCAACTTATGGAACATCTGCTCTTTCAGGAGAATTTGAAGTTGCACAATCAACGAACACGGATACATTCCCAGTAAGTAATTCTGAAATAGATTTTACATCACAAAGGGCAATGCTTGGTATTAAATCTTATCCATTTAAAACACAATATATAGGAGCTTTTCTTAGAGCCGGAATTAGAGCGCAAAAAGAAAAAAGAGAAATCACAACTGGGTCAGTTAAAACAACTGAAGAAGATGATATTCTTTTAGATCCGTATGCGGGAGCCGGTGTAACAGCAGCGATAAGCAGTTTTTTTGCTCTAAATGCAGGAATAACTCTTGTTTATAACAGAAACGCACCTGAGGGTAATCAATTTGATCAACAATTAACATTTAGCTTTACAATAAAAGCAGGTAATAGATAGTGAAAGATATTCAGTTCAATGATTTAAGCTTTACCCCTTCTCTTATTGAGCATGAATATGGAGACAATATAAAGATTCTAAAAGATCCTTATCTTCTAACTTTACTTGCAAAAATTTCATCTAAAGAAATCGACCAACCACTTTTAACAAGTTATGTCGAAAAAGCTTACCAAGGTCTTTTTAATAGTTTAAGTTCGCTTACCTTTTCTAGAAAGACTCAAAATATTTCAACTAGAATGAGTGATACACACACAGAAGCAAATTTTGATTCAGAGTTATTTGATCAGGACGAGAGCTTTGTTGTTGTTGATTTAGCAAGAGCAGGAATACTTCCTTCTCAGTTAATCTATAATGAATTAAACTTTCTCTACAGGCCATCAAACATAAGACAAGATCATTTCTATGTAGCAAGAAAAACTAATGAAAAAAATGAAGTTGTAGGTATTGATATATCTGGTTCAAAAGTTGGTGGAGATATCGAAAATAAAACAATCATACTTCCAGATCCTATGGGTGCTACCGGAGGAACCATTAGTGAATCCATTAAACACTATAAGAAAAATATAAAAGGTACACCTAAAAAAATTATTACAGCTCACTTGATCATCACCCCTGAATACATAAAAAGAATTCAAAAAGATCATCCAGATGTTGAAGTCTATGCTATTAGACTAGATAGAGGGTTATCATCAGAAAGAGCCTTATCTCAACCTCCGGGGACACTAAAAGAAGAAGAAAGAGGCTTAAACGAACATCAATATATAATTCCAGGTGCTGGTGGGGTTGGAGAACTTTTAAATAACTCTTACGTATAAAATCTCTATACAATCCTTGAGCCTTTTGCAAGAATTCCCCTTAAATAAACCAAGGAGAATATATGAAATTTCTATTACTATCACTTATTACAACTTCAATTGTTTTTGCTTCAAACATAGACTTAAAGAAAAGTCATGTTCAATGGACAGGATCAAAGATTACTGGTTCTAAGCACACAGGTAAATTATTATTTAAATCAGGAGAGGTCTCTACAAAGAATAATAAATTAATGTCTGGTAACTTTGTTATCGATATTAATACTTTTAGTGTAGAGGATATCTCTGGAGAATCAGCAAAGAAATTTGTAGGTCATATGATTAGTGCAGATTTCTTTGAGGCAAGCAAATACCCTACGGCATCTTTAAAGATCACAGAAGTAAAAGGTAATACAGCTAAGGGTCTTATGACTATGAAAGGAAAATCAAGTCCAGTTAGCTTTAACTATAAATTATCTGACAACTTGATGTCTGGAAATTTTGAAATCGATAGAACTAAGTTCAACATGGCTTATGGTTCAAAAAGTTTTTTCAAAAATTTAGGTGATAAAGTTATTAACGATAAAGTTCAATTAAGCTTTAAAGTTATGATAAAATAGATACTTATTATTAGATAAAAAAAGACTGATTACAAATTCATGTATATCAGTCTTTTTTTAAGTAAAAACAACTCTCTCTCAATTGCTTTTCTTCAATAGGTTATAACACCTAACTTCCAGACTAAAATAGCTCAACGAACATGCTAAAGCATCCCGATTATAATTATTTCATGAACAAAGTGTTTCAAAAAATAATGAACAAAAAACATTAGTATTTTCAATGAGTTAACAAATACTTCCTAGCTGAAAATTCTATCTACTAGTGTAAAATCTAAGGATGAATAAAATAATTATACTCCAACTAACAATACTACTGGGCTCTGCGTTAGCCAAAGATTTAGAATTTCAAAAAATCTTTTTTAATAGAGACAACACAGAGATAAGTTCTTTGTTTTTAAAAGATAATAAACTTCTATTTGTAGCTGATAAGCTATCAAATAGATCTATTTATCAAGTGAAGTTTGAAAAAGATAAGTTTCATTATAAAGATTATATTAATCTTTCAGAGCTTAAGGGACACAATAAATATTTTAAAGAAGTCATTTTGAATATAGATAAATCTCACAAATTAATTTCTCCTTTTGATCTTGAAGGAATTACTGCTTGTGGAGATACGTTTTATATAGTTAATGAACAAGCAAGAGAGATTCTAAAAGTTAATACTCAATTAGAAAAACTAGAAGTAGATTTTAAAGAACCTTTTAAGCAATTTGGTTTTCCTCTTCCAAAAGTTTCTGTAAACGCCGGTTTTGAAGGGATTACCGCTGACTGTAAAAACAAAAGACTTTACGTTGCTCAAGAAAGGAGTCCAAGGGCCATTATCGAAATTGACCTAAATACAAATAAAGTTTTAAGAATGTTTAAAACAAAAGATGATAAACAAAAATATCCTGACTACGCAGACCTACACTTCTTTAATGGTTATCTTTATATTCTTGAAAGAAATTCATATTCGATACTAAAATTCAGTCTTAAAGAAAATAAAGTTATACAAAAGTACTCGTTTCTTAAGATGGATAAAGAAAACTCAGCTCAAGATCTATATAATACAGGAGAACCATTTGGATTGGCCGAAGGGATTGCTTTTGATGAAACAACAATTTATATCTCTTTTGATAATAATAAATCTCCTCTTTATAAACCTATTCGTAAAAAATATAATGCAGGAAAAAAAGTATCAAGTATCTTAACCTATAAAAGACCTAAAGGATTCTAATGAAAAAAGAAAATTATGAAAAATATATTGTAAATGTTGAAAACTTTCCTAAACAAGGTGTTACTTTTAAAGATATGACTCCTCTTTTAGAGCATAAGTTAGATGAATTAATTGAAGACTTTATCAAAGGTTTTGATAATTGGGATCAAATTGATGCTATTGTTGGTATTGAATCAAGAGGTTTTATTCTTGGAAGTGCTTTAGCAGCAAAGTTAAATAAAGGTTTCATTCCAATTAGAAAGAAAGGAAAACTTCCTCCTCCATTTCTTCAAGAAAGTTACTCACTTGAATATGGAGAAGATATTATTGAAATGAAAGAGAATAAGACCCATAAAAATGTAATAGTCATTGATGATGTCTTAGCGACTGGTGGTACAATCACTGCAGCAATGAATCTTTGTGAGAAAAACAATTACACCGTACAAAAAATTATGATGCTTATAAACTTGACCTTTTTAAATAACTATAAAGGTAAAGTTAATAACTTATATTCTATTTTAGAGTATTAGTAGCATTTACCTACAGTTGTAATTGACGCTAAATGACTTAAAATTAGATTAATGAAATATCTGTCTCTTCTATTCATTTCCTACTCAGCTTTGGCCTTAGTTTATGGGGACAAGATGAAAGGAAAAATTCTTAAGTCCTATAGTCAAAACTATCTTGTTTTAAATAGAGGGATAGAAGATGGTATATTTAAAGGTGAACATGTAAAGATTACCAACAAACAAGGTTACGTTTCGAGAGCAATATGTATTAAACCTAGAATGTTAATTTCTCACTGCAAAGTATATAGAGTTGTTAACCCAGACCTTATGAGTATGGACAGTGAGTATATAATCAGTTCTATAAAGCAAAGTGAAATTCCTAAAGATTTAAATTTTTTAAAAGAGATTGATTATTCAAAAAGATATAATGATTTCACAGATAAAGATGTGACAAAAGTTATTGAAGTCCAAAATCAAAGAATTGTTAACTTTGATCTTATAAACGATTTTAATAAGGCCGACTTAGCACCAAGAGATAGCTCTACTAGAGTACAAGCAAAGTTTGATAAAAACTTTGATCAAAAGAAATTAGATGAAGATTTAAATAATATAAAGTTAAACATCACTGCATCCCCTCTATCTTTTCAAAAGCAAGGTGGTGCTTATTCTCAAGAGTTGGGTTTAAGCTTATTTAATGATGGTAAAAAGTATGATTTCTCTTTAGATTATTTATCAAGAAAGAATAAAATATCGAATCAATACAATGACACTAGTATTACTCAATCAACAACAATGCTTTCTTTATTTGCCGAGTTAAAAGACTTCTCTGAAAACGCTTCTGTCATTTCATTTGTACAAACAACATCACAAAAATTTGATGATATAAAAACACCATTTAGCTCAATTAAGATTGGGCCTATTGGTTATAAGTATTACTTTAATCAAAAAGATAACTCTATAAATTTTCTAAGCTATTCTCCGTTTTTTGAAAAAACGAGCTTTGATAGTGTTTTAAGAAACCGAGTAGTAGATCAAGACTTTATAAGACATAGAGTAATTTTTCATAACACAACAAAGTTAAATAATAGAACTCAATTAAAGCTAAATATTGATCTTCAACCTCAATTAACATTTCAAGAACTAACTGGTGCTCTCGATTTAGGAGTTAACCTAAACATAATTAAAAATTTAAAACTTGATTATACTGTTTCTTTTATTTCAAATTCATTAATTGAAGAAAACTATGATCTTGAAAACAGTGATATTATAAATACTCTTAACTTAAACTACTTTATTGACCTTTAACATATAGGGCCAAATATTCAATATTTTTACTCTTATTTCCTTTTATTGGAGACTCTATAACCTCTTTAATCAAAAAGTTATTCTCTTTAAACCATAAGAGCATTTCTTCTAGGACTTCTTCTCTTACTTTATCACTCACTAATCCATTTTTTTGAATTCTATCTTTTCCGGCCTCAAATTGAGGTTTTATCAAAACAACACCGATTCCATCATTCTTTAAAAGATCTGACATATTTTGAAAAATTAATTTAAGAGAAATAAAAGAAACATCACAAACAAAAAGGTCTAACTTTTCGTCAATTGGAATTGGATTCCTAGCATTTGTTTTTTCTAAGTTTATGACTCTTTGATCTTCTTTAATTACTGGAGAAAGCTGTCCATGTCCTACATCGACACAATATACTTTTTTAATATCATTTTTTAATAAAACTTCAGTGAAGCCTCCTGTACTAGCACCTATATCAGCAGCATATTTTCCTTTAACATTAATTTTAAAGTACTCTATCGCTTTTTCGAGCTTAAAGGCTCCTCTACTAACATACATATCTGATAAGACATCGACTTTATCTAATTCTTTTACCTTAAATGAGGTTTTAGTTTGTGCTGTGCCATTAACTAAAACATCACCTTTTTCAATGAGTGCCTTTGCCTGGCCTCTTGTAGAGATTAACTTTTGCTCGACTAAAAAAAGATCTAACCTCACAGCTTTATAACTCCATCAAAGCACATTTCAACTTTTCCAGTATAAATCATTTCTTTAAAGTCATTTCCTATAAATGCTTTTACCTCACCGCCAAGGCAATGAACTAAGATTTCTCCCATCCAGTTAAAAAGCTTCTTACAAGTAATTGCTGTTGCAATTACACCTGTTCCGCAGCAATGAGTCTCTCCTTCAATACCTCTTTCAAACACTCTAAATTTGATTTCATTCTTTTTAACTACCTCAAAGAAGCAAACATTTGTCCCACCACCAAACCTTTCGTCATAGCGAATCTTCTCACCTTCAGCGACTAAATCCATCTGTTCAATATTCTTTGTTTCAATTACAGTATGGGGAACACCAGTGTTTAGATACATACCTCCAAGCACTCCAAGGTCTGATATATCGTACTTATCCACATCAAAAAGTTCACTCATCTTGATAACTGATTCATTATTTTTAAATGTTCCTTCATAGATGCTGTTTTTTGTTTCAAATACGAAGTCTTCTTTATTTGTAATACTTGCTTCGTATGCCACAGCTATTCTAGCGGCATTTCCACACATTAGAGCCTCAGAAGCATCACAGTTAATGATTCTTAATCCAAAATCATGCTCTTTATTTTCAGCTTGAGACATAAAGATAATACCATCGGCTCCAACTCCAAAGCGCCTATCGCACAATTTGATTATCTGTTGATCATTGAGATTATGATCAATTTTTCTTTTATCTAGTAGGATGAAGTCATTTCCATGACCTGAGTATTTCTTGAATTCAACTTTCATTTTTATCTCTTCAGTTCGATCAGTGCTTCTAAGAGACTACTTTAAATGAGTTTAATGAGATTGTCGAAACTAAACGCTTCGCACAATTACAATATTAGCTTCTATGATTTGGCTTAAAGCACTAAATTTTTTATTTGCAAAACATATCAATTACTATAATATTACTAGCCTAACCTATGGGACATTAGCTCAGTTGGTTAGAGCCCCCGGCTCATAACCGGGTGGTCGCAAGTTCAAGTCTTGCATGTCCCACCAGTTACTTAAAAAGCCTTCTTTTAACGAGAAGGCTTTTTTATTTTAAACCATAAATAAATGGGGATCTAGAAACTTGATGGTGGGTCAATCTTAAAGAAGCCCAACAGAAAACCATATCGAACGACTGATTTCAGTTTTTCAAATATCATATCGCACCTTTTTTATTTAAATTCAACTAGTTTTGAAAACTCTAGTCATAGCG
>CAKZUQ010000032.1 GCA_937923325.1 uncultured Bacteriovoracaceae bacterium | reverse complement strand
TCACCAGTTTGATCTAATCCACCCTCAGCTACTTGAATCATTGAAATACCATCGTTCGCATTTCTGTTCGCTTGTTGATTTGATCTTATATTTGCTTTTAACTTCTCAGAGATAGCTAAACCTGCAGAGTCATCTGCTGATCTAGTAATTCTAGATCCTGTAGCTAATTGAGTTGTTGTTTTAGTTTCTTCTGTTGTCATTTTTTTAAGTGCTCTCTGTGCTGCTAATGACGGTACGTTTGTTGCAATTCTAAATCCCATTCTAATCTCCTGGTTTCATAAGTTACCTCCGTTTAATCAAAGTTTTAGTCCCCACCAAAACTAAGGAGCAGCCGTGCTCTAATGTTTTTGTTTTAACTCCACACCCTATGGAGTAGTTACTAAACATTTCGGAATAAAAATTGACTAAACTGAGTAGTTTTTTGGACTAAATAGGAAAAATTTGCCTATTAGAACAATTACGATAAGTTAATGATATTACTGGAGTTTTTTGGTCGGGATAATTGACGGTGTTTTTGTCGTCCACCGTCAATTTAAATGAGTTTTTTTTTCTGTTATTTATTAAAATGGTTTTTTACTGTATCAACTACGTATTGTAATTCTTCATCAGTAATATAGGCAAAACAAGGAAGGTTAAGTACAGCTTTTGAAATATAATCAGCATTACCTTTATCAATCTTTCCGTGAAGGTGTTTAGGAGCAGCTTCTTGAAGGCTCATAGCACCTGGATAAATAGTTCCAAAGCCAACGTTAGCAGCTTTTAGAGATTCTATTAAATCTCCTCGTAAAGAAGGCTCAATCATAGCAACTGCACAATAACCATTCTCATCTACATTAGAAGCAGAAGTTACAACTTTAAGAGGTAAACCTTGAAGGTTTTCTTTATAAAAGTTAACGGCTTTTCTTCTAGAGTCTAGTCTTGCATCGATATGCTTTAATGAATGATTTAAAAATAAAGACTCATAAGAACCAATTCTTGAGTTCCATCCTATAAGGCCATGTGTATAGTGAGTTGTTCTACCATGGTTAACTAGAACTCTAGCTTTTTTAGAAAGCTCTTCATCATTTGTAAAAACAGCTCCAGCATCACCAGAAGCTCCTAGAACCTTTGCAGGATAAAAACTTGTAGTTGAGATTAAAGCAGTTCCAAGAATTGAATTACCATCAACCTTAGTTCCAAAGCATTGAGCACCATCTTCTATTAGTAGAACATTTTTCTCTTTGGCATATTCTCTTATTGCTGTTGTGTCAGGAGAACCCCAACCATAAAGGTGAACCATAATAGCTGCTTTAGGGTTAAACTTATCTACTGCTTCTTTAAAAGTTTCAATATCCCAGTGACATGTTTCTCTATTAACATCAACTGTTGCTGGATTTGCACCAACGTTTACAACAGCTTCAAAAGTCGCCCAAAAAGTCATATCAGGAACAAGGACAACATCATTTTTTTCTACACCAACAGTTCTTAGTGCAATTTGAATTGCATCAGTCCCGTTTGCACAACCAACAACATATTTTGCTCCAGACTTAGAAGCGAGTGTTTCTTCAAGAGTGGCAACTTGTGGTCCACCAATAAATTGTGTTTTATCAAAAAGTTCTGTCACTCCATTTAAGAAGTTTTCTTTGAATCCATTTTCGAATCTATTTAAAGTAATAAAAGGTACTTGAGTTACTGACATAATTGCCTCGATTTTTTGTTATTATTTTATATATTGGCGATGATTATATCAGTTAATAGAGGAGTTAACCATAGAAAAGGACTTACATCTGTAAGCCCTTAACTCATGTATCAATTTAGGTATGCGTTACTTACTTTTAGTGTTGATCATTTGTTCAATTATTAAAGCAGCTTTCTTTTGTAAATTAGGGTCTTTTTTAAGAGCCTCATCGATTTTTTTTACATATTGCTCAATAATGAGTTTATCTTCAGATGAAGACTTTTGATCAACTTTATATTTACTGTGATGTAGTTTTTTCGCAGCACTCATAGTTTATATTACGCAGCTTCTGGAGCAGCATATCTTGGGTGAGTTGCAACTTTTTTCATATGATCTTCGATTACATCAAAAAGCTCAAGCTTAGTTGTTTTTGGATCCATACCATCTGGCATAGCGCTATAGACAACTTCTTCATTTATTTCGGTGAAGATGTACCAAGTTTGACCTAATTTTTGGAAAAGAACTTCTTTTGTGATTTCGTTTGCTGGTGTGTTTGTCATTTTTACCCTCCTGGTATCTAACAAATTGAGTGAAGCTTTTGCTTCCGTGTATTAAACTTATCGAAGGCTAAAGTTAAAACTTTAGACAATTTTTGAAAAAAAATGAAAAAAAATTATACATAAAATTCGTTTGGAAACCTATTTACTCTAGTAATCAGATTGAAGGCCAAGAAAGTATGATTGCTCAGCGAAATAGCCCACTGAGAAGCTGTCTTGCCAATAGCTAGCAGTTCCAGCACTATCTGAAGCTTCATAGGTATGGGGAAGGTTAAGGGTAATATTTACCCCTGTAACCAGATCAAAATTTGAAAGAATATTTTTTATCATAAATGATGCGCCAAACTTGGGAGAAAAGTACATCGACTTATAGTCTTTTATTTCTGTTTGGTTAGTGGCCAAAAAGGTTTGTTTAATAGTTTTTGTGTTTAATACATTTAAGATTAAAGATGAATAGAGGTTAACTATATAGTTATCAATTTTCCACACATCGTAAGAGAGAAAAGGACCAATTCCTATTCTCGATTCTGTTTCTTCAGACTCTAGGTTATCTGTCAAATAAGTTGTAAAAGAATGATGATAGGTGAACATACTACCAAAGAAAAATCGTCTCGTTACATCAAACTTAACTTGCCTTGACCATACAAATGTAAACTCCTTACTAAAGTCGTAACCTGAATCATTTATACTTTCAGCATAGGGATATGCTTGAGTTGTTGGAGTTCCAAGAGAAATGAAAGCTTGTCCTCTGTAACCAGTAGGGGTTAGTATTGGATAATTTTTAGGTAAGGGTTCGTCTATTCTGTAATCAGTAGTGTCTTTTTCAATGACTTTTTGATCTAGTTCTCGTTTATCGTGATACAAAAGAAAAATATGTTCTTTCAAAATATATCCTTCTCTTGCACTTCGAGTTAATGTTTTTACAAATTTACTATCAGTGGTTGGATAATAAGTTTTACCCTTATCAAACAGTTTATCTTTAAATAGAGTTTCGTACCTTTCTTTATCCTCTTTTACTTGTTTGGGGTTACTTTCAAATAAATCTTTAAATTCATCTTTAGAGTACTCTGCTGGATGGACATAAACCTTTTGACCTTTTCTATGATATTGAATAACTTTGGATTTAATATTAGGTGTTGCAAAAACAGGTGCTTCTAAGACAGTAATAACTCCCTCTTGAGCACTAAGATTTAAACTAATAAATAACATACAAAATATTAATAGATTATTTACCATATCCAGTCAGCTCCATGTCCTATTGTTAATACATAGCTGTCATTATAATTATTGTGAGTAGACACCTGTGCTATATAGTTTTCTGATGAAGGTTTAAGCCATTGTCTTTGGTAATTCCCACCAATTAAAATTTTTCCAAATAAAGTTTTAAATTCTCTTTCTAGTCCAAGGACAACACTTGTTTGAGAAGAGGAGAAATTTGCAGTATAAGCTGTTGAGTTAATAGCAATTTTAGAAAAGGCTGCAAGTCTAGCTTGAGCGATAACTTTATAAAAACCACTTCCCATTTTAAAACGCGTGGATTTAAAGCTTGGACCAATTGAGAGTGCATTAGAATTATATTGTCCACCACTTGAGAGTTGCCCAAACATATTCTCCCACTGAATAGTTAAACCCGTTTCAATAGGAAAATCAAAGTCTCCATAAACTGAAGCTTCATATCTAACCGTTTGGCCAACATGATTTTCCATATTCCCTAGATCACTTATAAATTTTGGGTCAGTTAAGCCAAAGTGGAAGTTAAAGTGAGTTTTAAACTTTAAATCATTATCTCTAATTCTAAATTGAACTTTTTTCTTTATAACAGGAGTATGCTTTAAAGGTGGTTCATATAGTTTTGTAATTTCAGTAATGGCATTTACCTGGGCATCTTTAACTTTGTATGTAGAAAAACCATTTTTATTTATGAGAAGCTTATACCCTTCGTAATCACTTTTTCGGTAAGCTTTAACTGTTAAGTCCTTTTGAGTGTAATGTATTTTTCCTGTTCTGAGATGAACTAACTGAGTTCCTCTTCGAACATTAGCTAAATATGTTCCACTTGTGACTATATGTTTAAGTTTTATTTTTAAAGCTTCTTTTTCAGCAAAGTTAAACTTTCTAAATGATTGAGCATGAATAATTTTTTGGATTTGAAAATCTTGTTCTTTATCTTTTTTTCTCAGTTTATCGATTTCATCAAAATTAATCTCAGGAAAGTCAGAGTCACTTATCTGTTTCGAGCCAATATCAGCTTTGGTGTATTCTGTTTCGTGATTTTGATCAAAGTTAACCTCTTCAGAAGGTTCTAAATACTTTGCCTCAATTTGGGTTTCAGTTAACTCTGAGTCGGATGAATATTCAACTTCACCCATAAGTTGTTGTTCGAGGAGTTCATCATCGGCTAAAGATAAATTAGAAGTTAAAACTGAAATGATGAATAGGAACTTTAACATTTGAGATCCAATGCTAAAGTTAAAGCTTTAAAGTTAGAGTCAAAATGGACACTTTGTGAGTTTATATTATTTTGCTCAACCCATTTAAACTCTGAGTGCTCAGTAGGATCTAGAGTTACTGTAAATTTATTTTTAGCCTGAAGTAAAAAAACTTTTTCAATAACATCGTTTTTCCATTGGTCATGGAATTCAAATTCAAACTGTGTTGGGTGAAGCTTTAAAATATTTTCATCCAATATATTTGTCTCTTCTTTTGATTCTCTGATAGCAGCCTGAGCAAATGATTCATTTTCATCAACTCCACCAGTAACACTTTGCCAGTGACCACCTCTGCGCTCATTCATTTTTAACAATAAAAAATGTTTTATGTGGTTTGCGTCACAATAAAAAATAATTGATTGTACTTTTCTTTTTTTCATTACTTATATTATGAAGCATCAAGTCTAAGCTGAAAAGTTTTTTAAAAGCTTTATTTATAGGCCAATTTTATCAACAATTCATTGCGACATTAGTCTCATTTTGATATGAATTGCCCCATATGATGGATATTCAAAAATTTATATTTGTAATAGCACAATCTGCACCAGGATTTTTACTAGCTATAGTTGCTCACGAGTGGGCTCACGGTTACATGGCAAAAATATTTGGTGACGATACTGCTGAAAGAAGCGGTAGGTTAACATTTAATCCTGCTGCTCATATTGATATGATGGGAACAGTTATTTTTCCTCTTATTGGTTTAAGTCTTGGTGGAATGGTGTTCGGGTGGGCCAAGCCTGTTCCTGTGGATATAAGAAATTTTAAAGATTATAGAAAGGGAATTTTTTGGGTTAGTTTTGCTGGACCACTAGCGAACTTTACCTTAGGAATTGCTTCATCGTTATTATATGCAATAGTTGCAACTCAAGTTCCTCAAAACTTTAGTTACTTTGCAATTATTTTAGAAATGCTTAATTACTCTATTATTATTAACTTTATACTTGGAACATTTAATCTAATTCCTCTTCCGCCATTAGATGGCTCGAAAATGGTAGCTTCGTTTTTAAAAGGTGAAGCAGCGCGTAAATATGAGGATCTAGCTAGATTTACTCCAATGATTTTTTTAGGAATAATAGCACTAAGCTTTATGGGAATCTCAACACTTGGACACGTACTTACTCCAGCTGTAATGATTGCTCAGAAATTAACCATGGCCTTTTTGTATTTGCTAGGGTGAAATAGATAGACACACACGCAGCCCGTTAAAAGGCAAAGAGGCCAGTGAGACGGCTTTAAGAGAGACAGACATATGATCGAACACAATATTCAGGTTAAACTTGATCACTTTGATGGTCCGCTTGGTTTATTACTTCATCTTATCCAAAGAGAAGAGATGAGTATTAAAGATCTTGATATTAACAAGATTACTCAGCAGTACATTGATTATCTTCAGAAGATGCAAGACTTAAATTTTGATGTTGCAGGTGAGTATCTGTATATGGCCGCAACCTTGCTTTTTGTTAAATCAAAGTCTATTGCCGATGGTGAAGAAGAAAAAATCCGTCTAACTGGCGATGAAAATATTCAAATTACAACTAAAACTCAACTGATTGAAAAATTAGAGGAGTTGCAAAAGTTTCAAAGAATTGGAGAGCAATTATTTACTCTTCCAAAACGCGGTGAAGATATATTTGTTAAACCGAAAATTGATAGAAAAGCAATTCAAAATAGTATCTTAACTCCAATGAGCCTAGATTCATTGACTGAGTCAATGGTTGATTTAATGAAAAGAGA
>CAKZUQ010000031.1 GCA_937923325.1 uncultured Bacteriovoracaceae bacterium | reverse complement strand
ACAATCAAACTTCGACTACATATTGACTACATATTGACTACATTGGATAGAAACAACCCGAAATACACCGAAAAGAACAGTACTCAAAGATGAGTTAACTCTTTATTATTATTAATAAAAGTGAGTGATTTTAAAAACTTGTAAATTCATCTTAAGGCACTCATAACCCGAAGGTCGTTGGTTCGAATCCAGCTCCCGCAACCAAAATTCGTAAGTAAAATAAGGCCCGATAACAAGTTTAGGGCCTTTTTTATTTCTAAGCTTTTAAATCATCAAATTTACTAACTAACTTATTAAAATTGCAAAGGAAACTCTTTGTATTCGGTCGTGTTCAATTAGTTTTGAAGGTAACTGGAAGTCACTTGAAAGACAGGTAAGTGGCTACCAATTGTGCTACTTTTGGCTATCGGAGTAATCTAACTATCAAAAAGTGTACTACCAAAAAATTTGGTAGTACAAATGCCAGAACCTTTGTCTTTGCGAGTGTTTAGCAGACTTCTAAGGTGAAAGCCTTGGAAGTCTATTTCTGATGAAGAAGGACAGAATTATGAAGATGCTTAAGTTTTTTGGTGCGAGCCTCGTGGTGATTGCTTGCTCACTAGTGGAAAGAATATTGCTTCTCGCATGGCATATACTAAGGCCCTTACTGGTTGTTTATTTGTTTTGGGTTGGATGCAATTTTTTAACCTTTTTCCATTAGGGGGTTGAAGGGCTGGGCTTCTGATTTTGCTGCCTAGACTGTGTCTGCGCTGACTGCTGTTGTTGTTGCTGTTGTTGTTGCTGCTGAGATAATAATCTTTGACCATCAGGTCCATAGTGTTCAGGAAACTTTAGTGAGCATGAGTAACTATCAGTTAACCTCTTCGTACCATCTGAACAATTAACCACTTGCTCCGCTGAGTAGCTACATTTAATGATAACCTTTGAAGCATAATCATTTATAAAAGAGACAAGCTCAGCATCATTTTTAGTATTAAAACTCATTAAAAAGCTATTAGACAAAGCTTCTTTAACGTTACACAGAGACATTTTTTCACTTTTAGCACATTGAATTTTACCTGTTACATATAGATCATACTGGTATGCCTTACCGCAATGATTTGAAGTCTTTTGATTTTGTTTACGTATTCCATGTTCAATAATTTGTTCTGCTAAAAATGGTTCTGAACCCTTAGGAAGAAGCGTATCAAAACTTAAGGAGATATACTTTTGCGGTTGAATGATCTTGTCAGTGTATATGTAGTTATCATCATTTATCCCGGCACTTCTGATTAATTCATGTAACACAAGCTTTATAAAAGGACTTGGTTCTTCGGTAATCTTTCCCCAGCTTAATCTCTCTGGAGTATTTCCTATATATAAAGTTATAATACCATTATTTTCAATTGCAGCTACTTGACTGTCAGAGTGATCAAAGAGTTCTCTGTTACTAAGTAAAATTCTATCAACAGAGAGTGTTTCTTTCATTTGATCAATCACATTCTCTTCAAAAATTTGATTAAGCATAAATTTATACTTGATCAGTGTTTCATTCCCTAAATTAATGAAAGCATGTCTTACTTCATCTCCACCATTACCTCTTTCATGACCATCCATACTGACCTGTTGGGAATTCTTATTCTTTCCATTTTCTTGGCATGAAATAAATAAAAGTATAAATAAAAAATTAAATAAAATTGTTTTCATTATTGTACCTTTGAAACAGGAACTAGTTGAATATTAATATTATAGACATCTGTTTTTTTGGCAGACTCTAAAAACTTACTCATAGATCTTCTGAAGTTTTTAATTTTTTCCTTCGCTTCTGGAAGTTTATCTATATCTATTGCCATCGTAATTGATGTAATATCTCTTAACTCGACAGGAATAGAATCTACACAATCAATTGCCTGTTTCAGAGTCTGCTTGTGAGATACCTTTAGCGCCTTTGACTCAATATCATGTGAAGTTGTATACATTTCTTTTTTTACAACAAACTTTCCCTTGTTAAGGTCAATCATTTCTTCTCTTAACATTCGTTTTATAGCCGTTTCGACCTCTTCATAGCTAAGAGATAATTTATTTACTAAGAAACCAATTGAACCATCATAGTGATCAAGTTCCATGCATGAAAGGATTGCAAAATGGTACCAATTTGCCAAAATAGCAAAGCTATCTTCAGACAAAGATTTGTAGTTGTTTTGATATAAGCTTTCCTCTAAGTATTTTGCGGCAAGCTTGCGAATCTTATCACTTCTTCCGTGTTGACACTCAACCATTGCTTTAAATGTGAGAGCTTCCTTTTCATTTAGGCCAAGTTTATTTGCTACGATAAGTGCTTTCTTCGTAGATAAGCCCTTTTTTGATTTTAATATATCTGTGAGTTGAGATGGTGAAACTTCAATATCTCTAGCGAATGCTCGTAATGAATAATTAGGGTTAAAGCTCAACCGAGCCTCATATTCATTTTGAATGATAGATCTATAATCCATATTGTTCATGAACTTTATATATCATGAATAAAGATCATATTGTTCACTAAACTCTCAGAATATATAAAACCATGAAAAAATTATAGGATTTTATGAACTCAGATAATCTTAGTGAACAGAACGAACGATAGTGAGTTGTTTAAAGTACAAACCTCAATTATACATTGGCCATAACAAAAACGGAGGAAAATTTATGAAAAGACTAATTGCAATTTCACTTCTATGCTTAGGTGCTACTTCATTTGCGAAAACAGTAACAAGTTTTAATGAAATCCAAATTATGAGCCCAGGCACAGACCTTACAATCACTTCTCAAGTTCAATCAGATTATCTTGAGGGACACGGAAGGGTGTATTTTGTGGCTATAAATGGGGCAACTTGCGATAAAAAAGCAATTATTCCAAATGAATTTGAAATGGGGGGAGTATACGTTAGAGATAAACATATTTCACTTAAAAACGGTGAATCTAGTGAAGTAAATGGGACACTGTATATTTGTACAGATAAAAGATTACAAAATAATCAACTAAAATCTCAACAACAACGATAAATTGATCAGGAGTATGAAATGAAAAATGTATTAGCTTTATTATTTTTAGTGTCAACAACAGTATTCTCACAAGAGACTATTCCACTTCAACCTTGCGAAGAGAAAATAAAGAGTGAATATTTACGTAGTTCTGATTCTAATAAGTATGTGCTGCTTAAAACCGGAATTAAATGTATGCCCAAGCTTGACCAAAGTAAAGATCAACAAATTGATAGGAATGACCTTACAATTCAAGAGTATAATCAACTAGCTCAAATGTCTTATCAGAAACAACATTGTCAACAACAGCAACAATATCATCACAACAGAAGGTATGATACAAATCAAATCAGTAGTCTAGACCATGTCAGAAAAATTCATTTCGGTGATATCGTTAAGTTTAATGGAAAGCTTTATAAGTGTGAAGATTGGAGTAAATAATGACTAAATTAATTATATTATTGGCAATTTCAATATCTTCAAGTGCATTTGCGGATTATAGTTGTGTTGTTACTCTCGAAGATAAAGAATCAAATACGGCTCTATCTTCAAAAATAATACATCAATGGGAAGGCAGAGTAACTTCTGGAACTATTAGAGGATCTGATTTTTATAAAGTCGATCGAAGAAATAAAATTGAATTTGTCTCTAAGATAGATTCGTGGAGTAATTTAGAAAGAGCTCAATTTACATTTTTCAAAAAAACGTCTTATAGACGAGCTAGAACTGTTTCTTACGAGTATGGAAGCATTAATCTTGAAGGGAATGAAGTGAAGTATTTAAATCTAGATGAAAAGTATAAAGTATATGCTGCGTGCAGTAATTGAAAAAAACATCAGGGGGCGGGGACCAGTGTTTCTTGCCTCTTAACTATATTCATTGTAGCTTAAATTTATATCCCTTCATTTTCTCTACAATGGAGTCTGGAGCAACAATATCTTTGATATTATCATCGACTAGAGTTGCATAGGCCAAGTCAGTATCAGCTGTGATAGCAAAGCTAAAAGTGAAAATTCGCACGCAAAGTGAGCCACTTTTTTCGCACATGACGTGAGCCGTCGTAGAAAGACCATATGCTAATTTCTTACATCTAGCCTAACTGAAGACTCACTACTTCGCTACCATTTTTTTCGGTTCATGGTTCTTTCTAAATGAATCGCCTTTAACCTTAATTTCATGGGCACAACTTCTGGCTCTATCAACTATGGCCTCTGCAATTACTTCATCTTCAAATAATGTTTTCCAACCTTCTGGATGGACTTGAGTTGTTATAATTATTGATCCTTTTTGATATTTCTCTTCTAGGATATCATACAAAATCGTTGCTTCCTGATGCGTATAATTTCTTAATCCAAAGTCATCGAAAATTAACAATCTTGCTCTTTTAAGCTTAGCTATATATTTTAAATATTCTCCGCTTGCTTCAGCTGCTTCTATTTCTTTAAACATTTTATTAACTGGCAAAAACAATGTCTCGTAACCATCATGACAACAAAGTGCTCCTAAAGCTTGTGCCAGATAGCTTTTACCCGCTCCAGTTCCTCCACTAAATATTATATTTTCATGACGATATAAAAAATCTAAAGAATTAAGTTTCTTAAGAAGTGAAACTGAGACACCTCTTTTAGTTGAAGTTTCAAACTCATCTAAAGATAAAAAATTATTAAACTTTGCTCTCTTAGTTAAGCGTTCACTTTTTCGATTCTTTCTATAGATCATTTCATCATCAAGTATTAATGATAAAAAATCTTGATAACTTAAGTTAATCTTTAATAGCTTCATCGACTCTATAGTCTAAAGAGTTTTTAATCCCTGACAGTCTAAGCTCTGCCAGTAGCTCTGTGTTGTTACTCATTGCTTCTTCCTCCTTGTAAGCAAATTAAATTTAAATCTCGTATTGGGGCTCCTGTGTTTGAACTAGCGACCTTTGGGCGATAGTGTTTACAACAAGATTCAATATAATAGAAAGAGAGTTTATCGAACTCTAAGGCCAGTCCGCTTGCATGTTCCAGAGCCTCATTTGAGTATTTAATATTGAGTTTTAAAATACCCTGTACCTTTCTAAGCTTTTTTAGTGGGAACCTGTCTTGATTAAAAATCTTTCGAATTAACACTTCTGTGTCAGGTCCAATTATTTTTGCCTGTTTAACTGCTCGCTGATAACAAATCTGCATCTCAACTATTTTCTTCTCTGGATAGTGAGATTTATTTGTTGAGTAGTGATGATTTCCTTTTAAAGTCTTGTGAATAGCCAAACTTGTTCTCCCTGAGAAAATTTACTTGTTCTCCCTGAGAAAATTTCGATAATATCTTTGTTGTATTTCACCGTACTTCTTTACCAACATACCTAGAAGGGACGGAGTAAAAATTCTTTTCAAGCTGGATGTGACAGTCAGGATGAACTTTTGCTGTTTTCCAATGAGATAGTTTATATTTATTTGTAGGAAGAGCTTTAAAGTGAATAGTTTCTTTTTTAAACAACTCGCTTCTTGTCGTGCACTTTTGAGAGAGAAGACGAAGTCTTCTCTCGAAGAATAAATACCACAAAACAAAGAATTAAGCCGAACTTTGAATAGGCAACTTTTTGAACTCCCCCGAACATTTATTGCATATGGAAATTGAGTCGATTATTTGCTTT
>CAKZUQ010000030.1 GCA_937923325.1 uncultured Bacteriovoracaceae bacterium | reverse complement strand
AAAACTTACTGTCAAATTACCTTTCTGAAGACTCTTGGTACCCAAGTTTTTGTGACCAATTAACGAAAAAAGAATCAATATCTTCTTGTAAGAAAAAATTAAAGAATTTGTTAAAACCAATTAAGAAAAATATAAGCTATGTCTATTTAAACGGTGATGATAATGGAAGTGATTATAAGTGTATCTATATAATTTCTTCAAATAATAAAAATAAAAAAGTCGTTATTAGATTAGAGATTCAAGAAGAAAGAGACTTAGACTAATTCTTACATGAAAGCCTACCGACAAGGTAGGATCCATTTTCACAAAGAGTTATATTAACTGCTTTTAAATACTCTTTTTTAATCTTATATGTTTTTTCTAATCCTGCTCGAGACTGATTAAGAGACTTTGTATAAGGCCATCTAACTTTAACATACTCAATAGACTCTCCTTCGGCGAGAGCGAATAATAAACCTTCTTCATTTTGCGGAGGTAATCCACCATAAGAATAACTAACATTTTGCTTTCGGATGACAAACTCTCCTGCTGCTTTATTTACTTTTACCATCACTGTTGCATTTAACCCATGATGATTAGACTTTTGTCCACGTAAATAAAATCTTACAGGCTTAGATTTTCCAGTATCAATATTATTTTCAAAAACATAAATTCTCTTTTTAATAGATGCATCTCTATGATTGGTTTGAGCTGTAATAATATCCATTTTGCCATCTCTATTAATATCAGCAATAACAGATGATTGAGGATTGACTATATCAATGCCTACATTCTTAGCAATATTCTCAAATGAATGATCATCATACTGTTTAAATAAAACCATTCTACTATGAGGAGGAAATCCAGCATTATCAACAAGGAGGTCTAATAATCCGTCATTATTATAGTCAAACCACACACCTCTTCGGTCTGCTTGATGCCATTCAACATCGTGAGCGTCTAAGAAGTACTCTGTTCTCATAAAAAAAGGAGGAAACTTAAATGTAGTTCCCGAAAGAATGCTAGATTTGTCTCTCATTTCATTATCGTAATTGTGAGAGACTTCACCAAGAAATATATCCATTATTTGGTCTTCATTATAATCATGACAGGCAACTGAAAAACTTCTTCCACCACCTTTTGGGGTCAAATTCCCTTCAGTATCTCCTCCAAATAATGATGTTCTACCAAAGTCTTGAAAATACCTTTTCTTTTCTCTGACCTTATATCTATTCATCCATAATTTATTAGCATAGCCATTAGTTCCAGTAGTTAAAATATCAGGAAAACCATTTTGATCGATATCGCAAATTTGAGAAGCAAAACTTGGAATGGCATTTACATACATTTTTTTTGATTCATTTTGCTTTATTTCTCCAACCATAATAGAAGTTACATCTTTGAATTTACCGTTTTCATTCTCAAGTAAATAATCTCTGTAAGGAAAAGTTCCTTCTTTTGTTTTTTTGAACCAATTGGCAATATAAAGATCTAGATCTCCATCAAGATCAAAATCAATTAACCCCACACTTGCACTTGGCGCTGGCTCTGAAGGGATTGCTCCCTTTTGCTCTTTCAAAGTAAATTTTCTATTTTGATATGATCCCTTAAAAATACGAATAGGATTTTGCGCCATCTCAGTTTTCTGATTAAGAACGCCTACGATAGCATCTAAAATATTATCTCTATCTAAATCATAGAATAAAATATAAGAAGCTTTGACGTTTCCCACAAAGGGAGACTCCATTGGAGTGAACTTTTTTAAATGGATATCAAATCTATAAAATATAGGTTGAGAAAAATACTCTGGTAGGATCATAAGGTCTGTGAAGCCATCATTATCCAAGTCAACCAAGCTAAAATTAGTTGCAGAAATACTATCTAAACCATAATCAGCAGTTTTATCAATAAATCGATTTTTAACACTTTCAATCTCTGTATTAGAAGGCCCATAAACAGTCTCAACTTCACTCAGTGAACCCAAGCTTTCAATAATCTTATCTTGAGTAAATTCGTTAGTCTTTGTAGACGAGCACGATGCTGAGATAGTTAAAATAAATAGATTTAATAATTTATAGTATTTAATCACAACAAATTATAGAAAATAGATTCACTAAAGTATAGCCCGATATCACAAGATAATACTTGAGTAATTCGCTGTTTTAAAATTAATCAATAGTTATGCTTGCACAATGTTAAAAATTTGGCGAAAATAATAAAATGATTAATAAAATTCAAGGCTTACTGAAAAAATTTAGAAAAAACAAAAACGATATGGAATCTCAAGATTTTGAGGATTCTTATTTGGATGAAGATCAATTTAATGAAGTAAGCGAAGATGAAATAATTAATGAAGATCGTACTGGGGATATACCTGTTCAAAACTTAACCTCTGAAGACAACACAGGAGATATACCTGCAATGCCTGAAGAATATTATGTTTCAGAAGATCAAACGGGTAATTTTGATGAAGAGACAATTGATTTAGAACACGGAAAAATTCCAGTAAAAGACAAGTTTAAGATGGCACTATCAAAAGCGAAAGATAGTATTGCTAGCATTCAGCTAACAAAGCCTAAAAAAATGAAAATCAACAACTCAAATGATAGTGACCACAAAGGTGATAAACTTCAAAAACTGACAAACTTAACGCAGAAGATGAACTTACCTCCTGCTTTAAAAACAGCCCAAAAAGATCTTACAAAAAAGATCTCAAAAGTGAACTGGGCCAATCTACACAACGAGTTTTTTAATCAAAAAAATAGAGGTGTATATCATAGAGTATTTCAATATACTTCGATCATCCTTTTTACATTTGTTGTTGGTAAATCTGTTGGGATAATGCTCTCAGGAACTAAAGACTACAAAGCGCTACCAAAAACAACTTCTTTAGATATTGATAAATCACATGAACTTAAGACTGTGGATGTTAATAAAATAAGAAATGCAAAGTTATTTAAAACTGAGGCAAAAATTCAAAAGCCAGGAGCAAAACGCCCTGAGATAAAAACAAATATAGCCTGTAAGTCAGCTTCTAAAAAATCGAGACTACCTATTAAACTCGTTAACACAATTGTATTACAAGATAGTGTTAAATCAATTGCATCTGTACAAGTTAGAGGCGATAGACTTCTTCAAGAGTACAGAATCGGTGAAAAAATCAATGGAATGGCCAAACTAGATAAAATTGAAAGAAAAAAATTAATAGTTAAAAATCTAAAAGATGGTAGTTGTGAAGCAATAGAAAGTGAAGATACTGAGAGTGATACCAACTCACCTATTGCCGTAATGTCACCATCTAAAAGTAAGCAATTCACACAAAACAAAAAGAAAATTAATGGTATCCAAAACGAAGGGAATTCTTTCACAATCGAAAAATCATTTATGAAAGATAAGATGAGTAATATCAGTGATATTTTAACTCAAGCACGTGGTATACAGATAAATAATCCTGACGGTTCAATTTCATTTAAAATAGTTGATATTGAGCCAGGTGGAATCTTTGCATATTTAGGAATTGAAAATAACGATATAATTACTCAAATAAACGGTGAATCGATAAATGATTTGAATGCAGTTATGAGTTTATTTGGAAAAATATCAAATATTGACAGACTCAACTTAACAGTAAAAAGAGGTGGAAGTGAAACACCTCTAGATTATAAATTTAAATAGACTTTTTTAAGTAAAGGAATCTTCATGAAGAAGAAGCTCACTAAAAGCTCAAGGATGATCAGCTCTACACTCGTTTTTGCAACGTTAATGGCAATGAGTCCAGAGTCTATAGCTCAGTTTAAGAAATACAAATCTAAAACGAGATATAAAGCTCAGCAAGTACAATCACCTACACCAAGTGCTAGTAATAATTTTGGCAAAAATAGTTTTAGTAACTCGGCATCAGCTAGTTCTGGAAACTCTTCAACTTTTGGAAATAGAAATGATTCTGCTCCGGCTGTAAAGAACTCTAAATATGTAAATTTAAACCCTGAGACTGCCTTTGGCCCAGAGATTATAACAAGCTTTGATTTTCCTGATACTGATATCATGGAGATCACTCGTCACATGCAAAAACTGACAGGGATTAATCTCATTTTAGATAAAGATGTAAAAGGAAAAGTTTCTATTACTGCCCCTAGTCCAATAACTGTAGGTGATGCATGGAAAGCATACTTAGCAGCTCTTAACATGGCCGGTTATACTCTTGTGAAATCTGGTGCATTTTATAAAATAATTAACTCAAGAGATGTAAGATACGTTCCAACAGAGATTTATACTGGAACTTATACGCCAGATACTGAGTCTCATATGATGAAAGTTTTATCACTAAAGAATGTTGACGCTGGTGAAATATCAAGAAACTTTCGTCCTTTTATGAGTAGATACGGAAGAATTATTGATATAAAACAAACAAATACAATTATTATTTCGGATACAGGTTCTAATATCGCAAGACTAGAAAGACTAATCAAGTTTATAGATGTTCCTGGACATGATGAATCCTTACAAATTATTAAAGTAAGAAATACTTCTGCCCAAGAAATTGCTAAATTATTAGATGAAATTCTTAAAGGTGGCTCTAGTTCAAGTAAAACAACAAGAGGCAGAGTTGGTACATCGTCTTCAACTCGTTTTTCTAGCTCAAGTGCAACGAGTTCAAACTCTATAAGTAAAATAATTGCTGAACCCAGAACAAATTCCATTATAGCAATGGCCAATGCTGAAGGTGAAAGACAATTAAGAGCACTAATAAAAAAACTAGATACTCAAATTGTTTCTTCTAATTCAGATAAGATTCATGTTCACTACTTAAACTATGGAAACTCTGAAGAGCTTGCAAAAACTCTAGGTTCACTAGTTTCAGGCTCTAAGGCAAAAACATCAACAGTAAGACCTGGAGCAAGATCTTTTACTCCAGCAACATCAGGCAGTACATTGTTTAATGGTGAAGTAAAAGTTACGGCTGATAAAAATAATAATGCTCTTGTTGTGACTGCTAATCCAACAGACTGGTTAACTTTAAAGAATGTCATAGCAAAATTAGATATACCAAGAGATCAAGTTTATGTTGAAGGTCTTATTGTTGAGACAACTATTACAAAAGTAAAATCATTTGGAGTTGAGTACTTTGGAGCTTATGGACGTGGAAGTGCTCAACGAGGTGGTTTTATGAATAATAATGGACTTGTTGATTTACTTTCAGGAAATCCAACTAACCTATCTGGTTTCTTTGTAGGTGGCGGTGGTGGAGGAAGTGTAGAGATCCCTAATCCGGCAGGTGGTGATGCTCTAACAGTTAATTCAGTAAACGGCCTTATAAAAGCGATTGTTTCAAACTCTAATACAAATGTACTGGCCACTCCTCAAATATTAGCAATGGATAACACAGATGCTGAATTTGAAGTTGGTTCTACAATTCCAGTGAAAACAACAACGACAAATGATGGTGTATCTACAGATAGCTACGAACAACAAGAAGCAAAGTTAAGTCTTAAAATTACTCCACAAATCAATAAAGTAACAAGGTTTGTAAAACTAAAGATCAATCAAAGTATAAATGACTTTAGTGGTGTCCCTGATACAAGTGGAGGTGGAGCTGCAACGAACACAAGAAGTGCAATCACTGAAGTAATGGTTAAAGATAGAGATACAATCGCAATGGGTGGTCTCCTAAGAGACAAAGAGATTGTAAGTTACAGTAAAGTTCCTTTACTAGGTGACATACCTGTTCTTGGTTGGTTATTTAAAAACAAATCAAGATCTCTAGAAAAAGTTAATATGTTATTTTTCTTAACTCCAAAAATTCTTTCTCCTTACGATAAGAATGCGACTAAGAATACAATTGATCAATTATCAAAAAGAGCTGATCACTTGAAAAATGATTTAGCTGAAGGTGAAGAATTACCTTTCGCTAAAGAAGTAAACTCATTAACTAAAAGGGTTATTAAAAATAATAATATGGAATCAAGTTCAATGAATGAATTTCAAAAGTCTAATCAATCAGATGGTATAGGCCCTAGTAAAGATATTGAACTTGAGGCTCCTGACTACCAAAGTATACTAGAAGAGACAAAGGATGCTGAATAAATGAAAGTTTCAGATCATTTGATGGAGAAAGTTGAATCAAACAAAGCTAAAATTGGAGAACTTCTCCTACAACACACTTCTCTTACAAAAGCACAACTCAACGAAGCTTTAGAGGTTCAAAAAGAAGAAAACAAGCTTCTAGGTGAGATTCTTTTATTAAAGAACTATATTCATCCTCATGATATTGTAAAAGTGATGTGTCATCAGGTAGAGATTCCCTACTTACAAGAGTTAAACATTGAAGAAATTGATCCAAATATCGTTAAAGATATTTCAATAAACTACTCTAAACATCATGAAATATTACCCATTATTGAAACAAATGAAAGCGTAACAGTTGCCATAAGTGATCCATTTAACTTTAATGCCTTAAATGATCTAACTGGAATCTTCAAAAAAGAAATTACAGTAGTCGTTACGACACCATTGAAGTTACAAGATGCTATAAACAGAGTCTATGAGAAAGCAAATAGAAATTTAGTTGACTCAATTGAAGATGAATTTGAAGAAAATTTAGACCTAGATGGACCTATTGATATTCTAGACGCATCAGCAGATGAAGCACCTGTTATAAGGTTCGTTAACTCTATTATTTTTAGAGCTGTAAAAGAAAGAGCATCAGATATTCACATTGAACCTTACGAGAAAGAAGTTGTATATCGATTTAGGATAAATCGAGTTATGACGGAGATTTTAAGACAACCTAAGAAAACTCACGCCGCCGTATCATCAAGGATAAAAGTTATGGCCAAGCTTGATATTGCAGAAAAAAGACTGCCTCAAGATGGTCGTATTAAGATAAAAATTGCTGGTAAAGATATTGATATACGTCTAAGTACTGTCCCTGTTCAAAACGGTGAAAGAATCGTTATGAGGGTTCTAGAGAAAACAAATACTGTTTTAGAATTAGAAAGTCTAGGATTCCAAGGAAAAGTTCTTCAAGGCCTAAAAGAGCTATCAACAAAGAAAAATGGTGTGCTTTATGTTACGGGTCCAACAGGACATGGTAAATCAACTACCCTCTTCGCAGTCCTAGATAGAATGAACACTCCTGACAGAATGATTATTACTGTAGAAGATCCTGTCGAGTATGAACTCGGTGGTATATCACAGATTCAAGTAAATCCTAAAATTGATTTATCTTTTGCAAGGGCACTAAAAGCAATTTTAAGACAAAACCCTGATGTTGTTATGGTTGGAGAGACTAGAGATCAAGAAACTGCAGAGATGGCAATCAATGCGTCTTTAACAGGTCACTTTGTTTTATCTACTCTTCATACCAACGATGCTAGTGCCGCACCTACTCGACTTATCGATATGGGGGTTCAACCATTTTTGATTTCTTCATCACTAGTTGGAGTTCTTGCTCAAAGATTAGTTAGAAAATTATGTAATGAGTGCAAAGAAGAAACTGAGTTAACAGAATTTGAAAAACAAACCTTAGATATTGAAGTTACTCCTGAGCATGCAACAGTTTGTAGACCAGTGGGCTGTGAAAAATGTAGCATGACTGGTTATGGAGGTATGACCGTTGTAGCTGAGCTACTGATAGTGACAGATACAATTAGACAGTTAATTCTTGCAAAGACAGACGCTTCTACAATAAAAAAAGCTGCTGTTAAAGAAGGTATGTTAACCCTAGCTGATGATGCAATAGAAAAAATATACGGTGGAGTTACCTCTGTAGAAGAAGTTCTAAGAGCAATTATTTCAGAATCGGAAGAATAGTAAATGCCTATTTATAGTTATAAAGGTTTAGATAAAACCGGAAAAGAAATTAAACAGACAATCAATGCTGAAACAGAAATCCAAGCTAAGCATAAAATAAAAACAGCTGGAATAATGTTAATCAACATCAAGGAGAAGAAATCAAAGCAAGGCTCTTCTTCATCTGTATCTTTTGGAAACAAAGTAAAAATCCAAGATCTAGCTTTAATGACTAGGCAATTGGCAACCCTAGTAAAAGCAAAGATTCAGATTGTAGAAGCTCTAGGTGCCCTACAAGATCAAGTTGATAATGACTATTTAAGAGTTGTTTTATCTGAAGTAAAGCAGGATGTAAACGAAGGCCTAAGTTTAGCGAAGGCCATGAGTAAACATGGAAAAGTCTTTAATAATGTATATATCAACATGGTTGAAGCCGGTGAAGCTTCAGGAAACTTAGAGATCGTTCTTTTAAAACTAGCAGACTTTACTGAAGCACAAATGAAACTGAAAACAAAAATCCAAGGTGCGATGATGTACCCTATTATCATGATGGTAGTTGGAGTTGTTTTAATGAGTGTTATTTTCATTGCAGTTATACCGCAATTAGCAAAAATATTTACTTCAATGAAGATGGAATTACCCCTTCCAACTAAAATTAGTATTGGTATCTCAGACTTTATGGTCAACTATTGGTACATACTTTTTGGGGGAATAATTGCCGCCTTTTTTGGTTTTAAAAAATATATTTCCACTAAAAAAGGTGAAAGGGTTTGGCACTTTGCACTTTTAAAAGCTCCAATTATTGGTGGACTAACAAAGATGATTAATGTCGCACGATTTTGTTCAACTTTAGCCACTCTTATGAATTCAGGAGTACCAATTCTTACGGCCATGGCCATTGTAAAAAACCTAATACCTAATGTTCATATGAAAGACGCTGTTGAAGGTGCAAGAGAAGCTATAAGTGAAGGTAAAAATATGGCGATCCCTCTTTCTGAAAGTGGTCACTTCCCCACTATGGTAACTCATATGATTACTTTAGGAGAGAAGTCAGGTGAACTAGAAAATATGTTACATATTGTATCAGAAAACTATGAGGATCAAGTAGATGCTAAAATTGGCGGCCTTACATCATTACTTGAACCAATTATGATTGTTGGATTAGGTATTGCCGTGTGCTTTATTGTATTTTCTGTTATAATGCCAATGATGAAATTAAATCAAATGAGATAATTCATTAAAATAGTAAAATAAGTAAAAGGAATTTTTAATGTTTAAAAGTGAAGACGTGAAGACAATTGTTAAATCACAACGTGGTATGAGTTTAGTTGAAATCTTGATTGCACTAACACTTCTAGGTATCGCTGGTACTTTTGTAGTTGGACAAGTGTTTCAAAGCTTAAATGAAGGACAGGTTCAGTCAACAAAGATTCAAATTCAAAAACTTGGAGAAATACTAAGGGACTATAGAAGAAAGTGTGGTTCTTATCCAACAACTGATCAAGGATTAGATGCACTAGTAGCTGCCCCTACTTCAGGTAAAACATGTAAAAGATACCCACCAAATGGTTTTATTGATGGAAAAGTTCCTGTTGATCCATGGGAAAATGAATTCGAATATATTTCTCCGAACGGTAAAAAATATGAACTTATTTCTTATGGTGCTGATGGCGAAGAAGGCGGAGAAGAAGAGTTTGATAAAGATATTAGTAGCAAGGATCTTTAGATAAAAGTAGAACAAAGCAAACAAAATTTTTTTAATAAATTAGGCCACCAAGGTTTCTCATTAGTTGAGGTCATGGTGGCCTTAGTTTTAGTAGTTATGCTCTTTACACTCATTCCGGTAGGAAGTAGTGGAGGACAACGTGAAAAGTTAGAGGAAGTCATTTTTGATTTTGATAGAGGTGTACGTTTTGCTGTAAATGAGTCAATTCTTAGGAATGCTATAACTAGATTAAGTATTGATATGGATAAAGACCCGATGGAGTTTACAGTAGAATATGGAACGAGTGCTAATATCATTCTTCCCGAGCTTGAAGACGAGAATCGTATGTCTTTACGTGATAGAGAAGAACAGCTAAAAACAATAAAAAGTTTAGATGCTCAATTTAGCAGTGTAGATGAATTTGCAGATGAACCCAAAAAATTACCAGAAAATATAGAAGTAATTGGAGTCGCAAGCTCATACTTGAACCTTATAAAAGCAGATGGTAAAGTCTCTATATACTTCTACCCTACAGGCGAAAGAGATAATTCATTAATTTTTATAAGCACAGAAGAAGAGCTGGCCTCTTTTGACATTCCTCCATTTGAAGATAGAACTGAAGTAGATTATTACACCTACTCTGAAACTGATCTTGTAAACTTGGAAGATACACAAGATAATAAAATGAAGGATATATTTGAAAAATGGCTAAAGGATTAATAAGAAATCATAAATTAAATGAGAAAGGCTTCACTCTCGTTGAAGTCATGATTGCTCTTACTATTTTTGCTGTTTTTATTTCAACTTTTCTAATGTCACAAGGAACTAATATATCTGGGTCAATACTAATGGCCGAGGATATTACACTCCATAATTTAGCTGAAAGTAAAATAAATGAAATCGTATTAGACCCTCCTACATTTACTAATGCCTTGGAAAATGATGTTGAAAGTAAGAATTTTGAAATAGAAGGCTATAAGAAATATAAATATAAAATCGAATATAAAAAGCTTGAGATCCCCAACCTTGAGCAACTTATGGGTCAAAGCAATGAAGAGGAAGATAATCCCAATCAAGATACAAAAACAAATGCCATAAAAAAGATGGTTTTTGATAAACTAAAAACAAATATGGAAAAGATAATCTGGCAAGTTCGAGTAACTATTATAAATACAGAAACAGACTATAGCTATGAACTTACTTCTTGGATTTCAAACCCAGAAGCAAAACTAGATACAAACTTTGGATTTTAATGACTAAAAGAATAGATAATCAATACGGATTTACATTGATTGAGGTTATGATTGCCATAACACTACTATCTTTTATTATGATCTCCGTCGTATCAATTACTGGCAGTTCTCAGCAAACAAAAGATAGAGTTTTATCTGAAGATAAAGAAATTCTTCAGATTGAAACAGCTCTTAGTCGTTTTGAGTGGGACTTCTCCCAAATATACTCTCCCCTATACTTCAGTCATGAAATGAGAAAAGAAAACCTTGAAAGTGAAGAGAGTATTTTAGCTGCTGAAAGACTTTTGGAGCTATATAGATCAAGTGAAGCTTTTCCAAAACCAAGTTATGATGGATTACCTATCCCTTTATTTAGCCTGGAAGATAAAAATAATTTTACATTTTTCACTAGCTCAAATAGAAGAAAATTAAAAAATATCAAGCAATCACACTTTGCCTGGGTTCAATACTCTTTTGAAACTGATAGAAATGTTTATAACGAAGAAGAGGAAAAAACACTTAATCTGAGAGCAAAAGGAATTTTAGTTCGAAAGTTCCAAGCAAATGATGTTTTCAACCCAGAAGGTGTAAAATGGGATGATATAAAAAGACAAGTCTTACTTAGAAATGTTGAATCTTTAAAATTTGAATTTTGGAACCCTAAAACTAAAAAATGGGTAGATAACTTAGAATTAATCGAAAATGGAAAACATATAGCTCATGGAGTAAAGCTGACCTTAGAGTGGATGACACCAGAGAAAACGAAATTACTTTATGTTAGGATTTACCGACCATTATTTCCAAGTTTTACTCCAGAGGATATGTATAAGTTAGCAAAAGAGTCCCAATCAACGACTACTAGTAATGAGAGTGAGGAGGAAAAAGACGAATGAAATCCTTCTATAAAGACCTAATAACGATTTCAAAGAATGATTCTGGAATTGCTTTAATGATGGTTATGACTGCAATTGTTCTATTAACTACCATAATGATTACCTTTAGCTTTGATGCTAATGTTAATAAATTAAAAGCGTATAATATTGAAGATAAAGGACAAGCAAAACTGACAGCAGAAGCTGGCTTACAATTTGCTATGGCCAGACTTAGACTATACAAAGAAGCCTTTAATTATTTAGAGCAAAATGACTCTGCCAAAGACTTTGCCACACCAGAGATCATTAACAGTATTTGGAATTTTCCTTTTGTCTACCCTATTCCTGTTGGTAAGAATATGAATCAAATTCAAAAGGATGCTATTGAAAAATTTAGTGAGAATACTTTTTTGAATGGTACTTTAAAACTAACAATTAACAATATTTCAAACAAGATTAACTTAAATTTACTTAGAGTATCATTATTAGCACAAGCTGAAGCCGCTCAAGCTGAAAGTAACGATCAAACAACAGTAACAGAAGAAGATAAAGAGGAATTTGGACCAGAAGGACAAATTATCAAATCTCTTAAATATTCTATTGAAAAAGAAAGTGAAAAAGACGAAATTTTTCAAAGTAAATATTATGGCGTTGATCCAGTACTATTAGTAAATATAATGAAAGTAAATATTTCTGACCCAGACTCATTAGAAGATGATGGCGGCGCTACAGGAGAATTTGATCAAATAGCAGCAAACCCTAAAAGAGCGCCATTTGCCTCAATGAGTGAGATTTACTCATTGCCAGGCTGGGATGACGATATTGTCAAATTAGTTAAAAATGAGTTTAATGTTCATGGTGCCATCATGATTGATCTGAATAAGATCACAGAAAAGATGCTTCGTTTGCTTTTACCAAATATAACTGACGAAGAAGTAAAAGAGTTTTTTGAGTACAGGGACGATCCTGAAGACCCAAAGTTTTTTAATACCAAAGAAGATTTTAAAAAGTATGTCGTTGAAATTGGAAATATTTCATCTTCAGACGACTTTGATGAGAAAGTTACTAAATTTGAACAACAAGGACTAAAGTTTGGACCTTCCCCATCATTATTCAAAGTAATAGCTGTTGGAAACAAGGGAAGATCAACTTACACAATTACAGCATATGTTTCTATGCCTGCAAAACCGATTATTAAGAAAACCAAAAAGACTGATCAAGAGAGTGATGAAACAGAAAATGAAACAAATCCTGATGGAACTCCAAAAACTGATGAAGAAACGAAGACTAATGAAGATGAGAAAAAAGAGCAAAAAACTCAACTACTAGAACCTCGGATTATTGAAATATTTATTAGCTAAAACTCTTTTTTTTACTCGTATTTTTACGCGATAATTCATAAAATATAGTATGTTAAATATTGCAATAAACATTGGTACCTATTCAGTCAAATTCTTAAACTTTCAAATTGATAGAAAGAAAATCACTTATCTATCAAGCAAAGAAGTCTTACTAGACTCAGATGAATATAATATTCAAGAAGAAAACATCGTTTTAGATCTTCAAATGAATATCATCAGTCAGTATTTAGAAGAAGTAGAGTCTGAGTTTAGAGTTATTCTAAATGCTTCAAATGAAATAATCACAGAACGATTTTTAGAACTACCAATTAAAAATAAAAAGAAAGCACAATTGATGCTACCTTTTCAACTCGAAGAAGATATTCCATTCTCTTTATCAGAGTGTCAAATATCAAGTTCACTTGAACAAACAACTACTGGCTCTAAAGCACTAGTCAATATTATTAGGCACGATCTTTTAAGACCAGTATTTACAAAATTAAACGATTACAATGTTCAACCAAAAGTCTTAACGAGTGAAATTTCTGCTATTGAGTTATTTATTAAGACAACAAAAGAAGTATTGCCACAAGCATTCTGTGTATTAGATATAGGCCATGGAACAACTCATGCCTACTTTTTTATTGATGGTCAATTAAAGTCTACTCATACATCATATATTGCTGGCTACACTATTAACGAAGCCATAAGTAAAAGCTATAATATCTCCCTTGAGGAAGCTGCTATTTATAAGCATCAAAACTGCTACTTCTTATCTTCAGAACAGTACGAACAAGTTAATGAAAATCAAAGAGTATTTGCAACTATGATGGATCAAATATTCTCTCCGCTAGTTAATGAATTTAAAAGATGGCATATAGGTTTTAGAGTTCAAAACGGTATTGCCATTAGTGATATCTTTATTTTAGGTGGTACTTCGAATATAAAAAATATAACAAATTACTTAACAGAGAAAACAGCAATAAATGTTGGTATGCTCCAGTTGTTTAAAGACTGCAATGCTCAAAATATTGATACTGATGAAAAACAAAGAAGGAAATTTGGCTTAACTCATATGCTTGCTAATGGGTTTAATAATAAATCAAACCTTATCAATTTTCTTACAGGTGAGTACGCAATCAAAGGACAAGCTGATCTTCCACTTCACTCTTTCGCATTTGTTGGTGTAAGAATGATGATTGTAACAGTTATTCTAGTTCTATCTTTAACAATCGAAAGAGCCTTTATTAGTAGAGATATCAAAGTTACAGACAAAAAACTTAAAGCATTAATAAAAAACCCAATGCTAAAACTTAGCCCTAGAAATAAAAGAAATGTTACAAAAAAACCAAAAGTCGTTTTGACTAAACTTAAACGCGAAACTAAATCGATTAATCAAGAAGTGAAATCTCTTCAATCTTCAATTCAAACTAATGCGCTTAAGCCTCTTGAGATGATATCAAATATGGTCTCGGGACTTGATCTAGAGGTTACTCAATACCAATCAGTAAGCGAGGGAGATTTTGTCGTAGTTTTTAAGGCAAAAGAAGACAATGTAATTAATCAATTGGAAGGTATTTTTAAATCTTCAAGTATTAAGAATTTATTTACTGAAAAAGATCTAAAGAAGAAAACTTTTACAATTAATGGCTCGGAGCAATAAATGAAAAAAATTGAAATAATGAAACCAATTGATTCTTTTATCTTCTCTAAGCTAGATGAATTATCCAACTTACCAGAGTTTCAAAAGATCACCGATGCTTACTCAAACTTAGAAGACAGTGTCCAAGAAATAATTAAGGCCACTCTTATGGCCCTCATTATTGCCCTTCCTATTCTATTTATAATTATCTTTTCATCATTAAACTCTTCAGCAAAAAAAGAGCTAGATATGAAAGATGAAATAATTATGACAGCAAATGAATTCATACAAAAGCATTCGTTAATAGCCTCTGAAGAAAGAAAGATTTTAGCTAATAATTTTGTCGATTCTCAAAATGCACTTAAATCACAAATCTCAAATACTCTAGCAATGATTTCTGTAGATAGTACAAAGGTACAAGTTAATAACTTTGACTCAGAGGAGCTAGATGGACTTATTACGAAGGCCAAGGCTGACTTGTCTTTTAGAGGCTTAACAGATCAAGAACTGTTCGCAGCTGTCAACTCACTTGTATCTAAATTAAAAATTAGAATAGATGAAATAAGTATTAAAAAGAACGAAACTAAAAATGTATTAGATGGAATAATGACAATCCATTATTATAGTAAAGATAAAGTTGTTGAATAAATTATGAGTTCCCAAAACGAATTAGAAGAAGTTGATTACACTTTACCTAGGATTGGTAAATCCAAATGGATAACAGTTATACTAGCTGTCTTAATTTTATCTATTTTTATGTATTTTCCTATTTCTTATAAAATAAAGTCTGTTTTAAGACAAAATATTTCAAAAATACCTGGTTGTCCTCTACAGTATAAAGAAATTGGTACTGAGTTATTTCTTCCTAAATTATTCATTGAAGGACTAACAATTCCTATGAGTTGTTTTAGGCAATATGGACAACCTATCAAGCTAGAGAAGGCATATCTTTATTTTAGAGGCTTTAGTTTCTCACCTTTTGGACCCCACTTCAAACTAGAAACTGAATTAAACAAAAATCCAATCAGTGCATATATAACTGCTGGTATTGGTGGGATTGCTTTTAATATTCGAGAAAACACATTTGATTTGAATAAAGTGTTAAGGCCATTTCCTAAATTTAAAATGTCAGGAACGGTTAATCTAGATGCTTTAGTAAGAATCAAGTCATCAAAATTAACTGATCTAAAACTAAATATTCGCTCAAAGAATTTTCATCTTCCAGCTCAATCCATATCAGGATTAACTCTTGGAAATATGGCCATTAATGATTTGTTAATTCAAACAGAAATGGAAGATAGTAAGCTAAAAGTTAGAGATATCATTCTTGGTGATACAAACTCACCTCTTAGGGCCAAATTTAATGGTGATATTAAGATGCATTCTAAAAATATAAAGATGAGTACTCTTAACTTAAAAGGTGAAGTTGCATTTTCACAAAGCTTTTTAGATAATTATGTGATAATTGGTATGCTAATGAAGAAGTATGATAAAAAGGATGAATTCTACCAATTAAAAATTGGTGGTACATTGGGTAATCCTATCCCATCTTCTGATAGATAGTTATGAATATAGAAAATTTAATTAAAGAATATATATCCAGCTACTTACCTGAGCATAATTTTAGAGAAGTTCTATTATATAGTTTATTTCCTGCTGGAAAGCTTTTTAGACCAAAGCTTGTTATGGCACTGGCCAATGACCTTGATACAGTAACAAAAAATCATGAAGTTTTAGCGAGCTCAATTGAGATTCACCATGCTTATACTCTTATCCATGATGATCTTCCTTGCATGGATGACGATGACTATAGACGAGGAAGAGAGTCAACACATAAGAAATTTAATGAGTGGAAAGCAGTTTTAGCTGGTGATGGGTTACTATCAATCTCTATGGGTCTATTATCAAAAATTAAATCCGATAATCTTAACCAGCTTTTAGACTTATATTGTAAGTATACTGGACCGCAAGGACTAATTCTTGGACAAGTCAAAGACCTGGGCCTTGAAAATAATTCATTTGAAGATATTATTTCAATCCACACTTTAAAAACTTCAAGATTAATTCAACTGGCCCTTGAAGGCTCGCATCTGCTTTCAAATACAACTGTTCCAGCAACTGATATTTCTAGCCTAGGCCTAGAGATTGGAATTCTCTTTCAACTTCTTGATGACTTAAGTGAGATTGATGATAAAGTAAGTAAGCATGAACTTGAGATTAATCCATTTATAACTATGGATACTAAGCAGTTATTCAATCAAATAAATAACTCTTTAGATATTTTATACACTGTTATTAATAAACATGAACTTACAAATATTTCTAAGATGATGGACTCATACTTAAAGCTTATGAAGTCAAAAATCGAAAAGAACTCAATTTTTATACAAAAATATATTAGTGAATTCTCAATATCTCAAATTAATATTAAGTAATAAAAAAGGACCTATACAAGGTCCCTAAGTATTTAAAAAATGAATTTATCTGGAGGATTTCTACCAGTTATGCTTATCTGCAATATTGTCTATTTTTCCTAACAGGACAGTAAGTTTCTTTTTTGCACTTACAAGTTTAACAATATCTCTATCTGATAGTTCGCTTTGACCAATTAAATCTGACTTCACCTTCTGTACTACAGAATCAGCCTTTACACTCATCTCCGAGGAAGGGTTTGAGTGAGTTTCTATAATTTGCTCAAGAGCTGTTTTTAATTCGCTAGATTTAGATTGAAGTGTTGGCGGATTAAAAGCCTTAATCTCTGAAGTGTTTTCATGCTGAACACGGACTTTTTCTAACTCTATTAATAATTGTTTTTTTGCTTCTGGAATTGATAACTTATTTTCAAATAATAAAGTTTTTATTTTTTGAACCATTTCAAGATCGTCAGGACCATAAAATTTTTGACCGTGGTCATTCATCTTTGGATCAATTTGATCAAATTCACTTTCCCAAAATCTTAATACATATGGCTTAACACCTGTAATTGATGTTACTTCATTGAACTTGTATGTCGATTTTTCAGGAGCCTGAATATCAAATTCCATTTACTTTCCTTTTATGTTTTATAGATCTTCTTCAGGGATATTTATTGATCCGATAAATGAACTTAAAGCTCTAGGCTTTCCTTCTTTAGGAGCAATAGACTTATCTTCCTCACCTTTGTCATCTAGGCGATGCTGAAATCTATCTGTAATATCTTCTTTAAGTATTTGAGATGGCTTAAACGTAAGAACACGTCTAGCTGAAATGTTCATCGCATCCCCTGTTTGTGGATTACGACCAACTCTTGTTGCTTTATCTCTAATTGAGAAGTTTCCAAACCCTGAGATTTTTACTTTCTCTCCACGAGCTAAAGTATCTTTGATAACTTTGAAAACTAGATCAACTAGATCACTAGCTTCTTTTTTTGAAAATCCGGCCTCTTTATAGACCCTCTCTACGATGTCTGCTTTTGTAACGCTCATTCTCAATCCTCCATGATTTATCATTTTGCGTATCAGTAATTACTTACTTGCGTAAATTTAACCTCTTTATAATAGGTTAACAGACATATTAATTTCGTGCAAAAAAAAACACCCGATTTTGATAAAAAAATCGGGTGTTTAGACTACCTTAAATATATTTTATTTATTATTTAACTGAGTTAAATACTGCTTTAAAACCTTCGAAATCTCTAGCAGCTAATTCTGCTAACATTTTTCTATTTAATTGAATGTCTTTCTTTTTAAGAGCATTCATAAATTTAGAATATGACATTCCTAACATTTTAGATGCAGCGTTGATACGAACGATCCAAAGTCTTCTCATGTCTCTTTTAAGTAGTCTTCTACCTTTGTACATGTTGTGAAGAGCACGCTTAACAGTTTCTGCTGTATGCTTATATTTTGTTCTTCTATCGAAGTGAAATCCCTTCGCTAATTTAAAAATTTTGTTCTTTCTTCTTCTTGCCTTAAAACCACGTCTTACTCTAGACATATATACTCCTTGTTAGAACGGTAGGAGGGATTTACCACTTTTTGTTCCCTACAGTTGCAGATATTATTTAATATTTTTTATTTTACGTATGGTGCACATTTACGCATGTTTTTTGCGTCAGTTGGAACTAAATATCCAGCTTTTCTTGCATCTCTTTTATTAGACTGCTCTTTTTTAGTTAAGATATGTCTTAAGTTAGCTTTTTTGATTTTAACTTTTCCGCTTGCTGTAACTCTAATTCTTTTTGCAACAGCTCTTCTTGTCTTCATTTTTGGCATTATATACTCCTAAACTTCATTTTTTATAAAAATTCGAGACTAATAACTATCATGTTGTTTATAAATGGCAAAGCATTTTTTAAAGTATTTTAGTGATTTAGTCTATTTTAAAGATATTTCTGAGTGCGCTAGAGATACTAACGCACATCGCTTTTAAAATTACTTTTTCTTAGATGGAGCAATCATACAAATAGCTCTATTTCCCATCATCTTCATTGGAGATTCAATAACTGCATCAGTCTCTTCTTGAATACCTGCAATAATCTCTCTAAACTTATCTAAGCCAATATGCTTATGCGCCATCTCACGACCACGAAATTGCATTAATAACTTTACCTTATCACCTGCTCCTAAGAACTTATGAACATTCTTAAGCTTAACTTGTAAGTCATGAATATCTACTGCTGGTCTGAATTTTACTTCTTTCACCTTAATAGTAACTTGCTTTTTCTTAGCTTCAGAAGCTTTCTTCTGTTGCTGATACTTAAATTTACCATAATCAATTAGTTTAACTACTGGTGGTTTAGCATTAGGAGAAACTTCAACTAAATCAAGCCCTTTCTCGCTGGCAATTTCTCTGGCCTGATCTGAAGCAACTACTCCAAAAGCATGACCGTCATCACCGATTAATCTCATTTCAGGAACTCTTATTTGTTCATTTACTCTAGGTCCTTGTTGTTTTGATCTATTAAATGATCCTTGACCTCTATTGTTACCAGCTATGGGACACCTCCGCGTATCTTTCCATAAATTAATTATATAAAATAACTAAATACCATCAAATTAGTAATATACCAACTTTATTGTACTCAAATTTAGCTACTTAGCATATATGTGAGCAATATCGTCCACCTCAGCCTACAACACGCAGCACAGAATTCACGAAAACTAGAATTCTACTTGGAGACTTGAAAAGTCACTCTTAAATACAATTCTCCAAGTATTAGTTCCAGCTGAAAATTGAACCTGTTCAGTTATTTGTTCTAATAGTGACTCCCAACTATCAAAACTTGTAAAAGTCATGCTTTGAACTTCTGTGCTCGAGAAGTCTTGATAATTTAGAGCACTAAACGTATTTGAGTCAAAACCAATTATTTCTCGGGCTACTTTTACTTTTGCATCACTAAAATTGGGGCTTTCCGGCTTTTCGTTGAACAATAAAACAATTTCGTTACTAGCGCGTTGCAGTTGGGTTGAGCCCTCAATTTTTGAGTCAATATTAGAAATACTCTTACTAATATCTAAATTAGAAAACTGCTGAATCTCAAATAAAAGCCTTGAGTTCCCTTTTTGAGTTGTTTTAGATTCCATTATTCACCTTGGTTAAATTTTAAATTGATGGAAACCTGATCATTAACATCTCGAGCAAATTTTTCTATCATTCTATTCGCTTTGGCCATATCTTCTAACATATATGTCTTACTTGTTTTGTTATATGAAATAACATTTAAATTTTGAAGATAAGTCAAAGTCATTTTCATTTTAGGTACCGTATAACTCTCTGGGTACTTTACTACACGTCCATGTTCTCGTTCCATTGAAAAAAGTTCTTTAGAAACCTGCATAAAACGTTCCTCAGTAAAAGGCTCATCACCAATATACTTTACTGAGATAACACTAATATAATAAGCTTCATATATATAACTAAAAGCACTAGAGAAACGCCTTACAGAACTAGCAACTTTATAAAGTTTTTCTGCTGGAAAGTTGAGTGCTTCATCAAGCCTTTCAATCTTACTCCCCACTGAGTATTCAACGACTTTCATTGCTTCACTAATCATCTCTTTGACAGTTGGAAGATAGAACTCATACTTAAGCTCTTTTCTTTTAGTCATTAAGTACTTTGTTAGGCCTAAAGTATTAGTAATATTTCCATTAAAGATATTAAACCAAGTCGCATTGATTACACCTGCCACTAAGAAGTGGTGAAGAATCATATTTTTATGATAAAGAAGATGTACTCTCCCCTCATCATTTAAAGTATAAAAAACTTGGTTAAGCTTTTCACGTTTAATAAGCTCGGCTTTTTTATTATTGATAAACATATCCATCGCAACTTTTAATGATTGAGAGTAGACTTCGATCTTCAATGAATCTGTAACTGGTATATTCATATAAGAGCAATAATTAATAATGTCTTGAGCACTGTTTTCAATTTGCTTCCACGTCAGAGCGCCAGAAGGTTCATCTAGCATAATCATAGCTAATAACGAAGACGGAGTTACAGGCATGTTTCTTCCTACTTCTCTAAAGCACTTGAAAGCTAACTCTTGAGTTGACTCTTTAAGGTCACTTACCTCTTCAACAACAATCCCTTCTCCAAAATTCACATGAACACTTCCCATTTTTTTCTTAAATAACGAAAAGATCTTTAACAACTGGGCAGTAGATTCCTTCTCTTTCTTTCTTCCCTCTAACTCTTTAGCATGAGCTCTTTCCTCTGGAATCATCTCATGGGCAATAGAGACAGGAATAAACATTAAAGGTTTTTTATCATCAAATTTTGTATGGGCATCTAAAAGCATACTAAAGAGGCCATACCTTGGAGGTAATAACTTCCCTGTTCTCGTTCTTCCGCCTTCAAAGAAAAATTCAACGACCTTATTAGTTTTTAAAAGATAATAGATGTAAGCTTGAAAAGTTATTTTATAAAGATTGTCATCAAACTTTCTTCGTATAAAAAAAGCTCCACACCTTCTAAATAGATCTCCAATTGGAAAAATATTTAAATTGATTCCACCTGCAATATAAACAGGAATTTTATCGTGTTTATATAAAATATACTGAAGAGCTATATAATCAGCATGTGATTGGTGGTTAGGTACAAGGATTAAGTGATACTTTTTTTGAAGCTCTCTAATATTATACGATTCAGGTAAATTTAAATTTACACTGTCATATAATTTTAAAAAAGTTTTATCTAGTAGTTTTGATGTTGCACCTACAAAACTAGTTTTATAGTCACCTTTAATCTCATCAACCATCTTTAAGATTCTTGACTGATCTTCAGGATTATCTTCTAGGTGCAAACGTACTTTCTCGTAAGAAAGAACAATATCATATACTTCGCTCAAATTACTTCGCCTTTTATTCTACTTCATTCCGTGTGGTTTAGATTCTACCATACCAGAAGCTGACATCTCCATAAATAGAGCATTTTTGTTGATGTCTGTTAAATTCTGAGCATTCAGATAAGTCATTCCTGATCTTACTCCACCTGCTAATTCATTTATAACTCCTGCAACTGAACCTTTACACGGTATCATACGGGACTCACCTTCTGGAGCCATCCCTTTTTGCATATTCCCTCTCCAAGATACTTGAGCATCTTTAGAGGCCATACCACGGTATTTTTTCATTCCACCAACAACTTCACCAGGAGACTCTAATGTTCCTGCTAAGATAGAGCCAAGCATTACAGATTCTGCCCCTGCAGCAAATGCTTTCACTATGTCTCCACTATTTTTTAGTCCACCATCTGCAATAACTGGAATATCATGTTTACGGGCCTCAGCGACACAAAGGGCAACAGCTGATAATTGAGGAACTCCACAACCTGTTATAATTCTAGTCGTGCACATTGAACCAGGACCAATTCCAACTTTAATACTATCAGCTCCAGCATCAATCATTCTTTTTACACCATCTGGCATGGCCACATTTCCAGCAATGACATCAACATGAGGGTGTGTCTTTTTCAAATACTCTAAAACCTCTAACATCATTACACTATCGCCGTGAGCAATATCTAGAGTTAAGATCTCTACACCGGCGTCAACAAGAAGATCAGCTCTTCTCATTCCTTCTTCTTTTACACCAACACTGGCAGCTGCAAATAATCCTGGAATTTCTTTTTTTGCTGCGAGAATATTTTTAACTTCTTGAGCTTGTTGCTCTGGAGATAAGAATCTATGTAAACTACCAACAGCTCCAAGCTTCCCCATTGCAATCGCCATCGCCTCTTCCGTTACTGTATCCATATTAGCTGCAATAAATGGAACCTCTGAAGAAAAGTTTTTTGTTATTCTAGACTTTAGTGAAGGAATTGTTCTAGAAGTAATTTCACAATGCCTAGGCATTAGTAATACATCATCGTAAGTTAAACCTTTGTTTCTTTCAGTAATCTGATCTGCATTGAAAATTAAGCTCATCTTTTTCTCCTTAAAGGCGGCGTGGTTCATTGTATGTTCTACAAAATGACAAACACTCAATATTAACTCGAGGAGCAAGTGAACGTAAAGAAAAGTTACTAGATGTAAGTATATTCGTGATGAATAAAGCTCTATTTACAAATTATGCATCGTGAAGTTTTTTGAGTCTTACTATTTCTGCATCAAGCCATTTTTGAACATTGTTTTTTGCAGCCTCATATTCAGCAGCAACACCCATAAACTCCTTCTTAAAAGCCTCTTTTAACTCTGGGTCTTGAGTTGAATCAATCCCATCATCACCATTTAAGCCTTCGATGATTCCATCAGAGAACTCGACAGCTTCTGTGTTAAAGTCTTTGATTTTTCCAACATAGCCTCCATAAGTAAACTCGAGACCAAAAAATCTTTTTACACTATTATTAAGAGCTAAATTGTTTAGTCTTAAGTGATTTAGAGCATACCTGATCTTAACTTCGTTTTCATACTCGAACGCCTTTTGATTTTCTCTATCAATTTCAATAAAATTAAACGCTGATTTCAAACCTAGACTTGTGCCAGTTAATGATACTTTTTCTAAATACTTTTTAAATACTGCCTCAAAACAAGGATAATAATATTCATCCTTAACATCTGAACAGCTCAACTTAATTGTCTCATAAGAATAAGAGTCTTTAGAGCTAAAATACATTTTCAGATCGTGTTTGTTCTGAATAAAGAAGAACGACATAATCAATATACCTAAACCTCCAAACACAAAGAAGATCCACTTTAGAAAACGTAACATATATTAACCTTTAAATTTTATTTTTATATTTTCAAAATACTCAACTAAAAAGTCATCAAAACTAAGCTTGTCACTTGCTTCTATTTCTTTTTGCTTATCAATTGAATCTTTTGCAATTTTATTCCATTCAACTTCTAGAGGTAGCTTTAACCCAAGCTCTAGATGTTCTTGCTTAAATCCTCTTGCTATTTCTCCAATTGATTCAACGATAGATTTTTCATCAGAAATCATACTCATGATTTTATTAGATGGTAATAGTTTTGGATTATTGATTTTATTAACCTGAGAGCAAAGAGATTTAGTATACGAGCTAGTAAAGTAAGCATTATCTAATAACTCAGCAACATCTTTCAATTGGTTAGCTAATTCATTTGCATAACTTGTAACCGACTTTAATTTACCACTGTTAATTAACTTTATTCCTTCTCTTCTTCCCTCATTAACAATGGTTGACATGTTTTTTTCAATATCACGACATTCATCCCCTTCAATGATAGGGCTTTCCATAAATAGGCAGCCTAACAAAAATGTATGAAGGAACTCAATTGTTTCTTTATTTATTCCAGTATCAACAAACGGGTTTACATCAATAAGTCTAACCTCAATGTACTCGATGCCTCTGTTGTAGATTGCTTGGAGTGCGCTTTCGCGAGACTTCGCAACAGCTTTTGGTCTTATTGTAGAGTAGAATTCATTATCAATTTGTAATAGGTTTGTATTAATTTGCTTATACTCACCATTAACTTTTACTCCAATTTTTTCATATTCTGGATATGACTTTTGACGTGCTTGCTCTAAAGTTTTTATATAAGTATCAACTGCATTATAACAAATACTAATTTCATTTTGAGCATTCGAAGTATAACCAAGGCCACCCATTCGAAGACTAGTTGCGTACTTTCGTCCCCATGTCTCCTTTCCAAGTTTATCTAAATTATGCTTTTTGTTCTTTAAAAATGACTCATCAACAGCTGGTGTTGAACCAAATAAATAAATTAATAACCAAGAGTACCTTCGGTAGTTTCTAATTATATGAAAATAGCCATCATTAATTACATCTTGAAGATCTCTATTATCCGCAGTTATTTCTTTATATTTTTCCCAAAACTCTTTTGATAATGAAAAGTTATAATGAACACCGGCAATAGATTGCATCGATTTTCCATAACGGTGCCCAAGTCCAACTCTATAGAGTTTTTTTAGCTTTCCAACATTTGATGTTCCATAATGAGCAACTTCTATATCCATCTCATTTTCTGGAACAATTGCTGGCATGCTCCAAGGCCAAACAACTTCATCTTGCTCAAGTCTGTGATAGGTAAAACAGTGCATTTTCTTAAGTGATAATAATAACTCATCAGTATCCTGATAAACACTCGTTATGTACTCAAGCAAATTCTCTGAGTAATCTGTTGTTATAAATGGATGAGTTAACTTCGAACCAAGCCCAAGTGGATGAGCAAGCTTTGAGAGTTCAAGTTTTGAATTAACACGAAGGCCTTCTTTTTCAACTCCTTGAAAGATTGAATCAGAAAGCCAGTTAGGATTTGTTTTTACTTTATCAAAAGTATTAGATTTCTTTATCAACTATGCACCATGCTTTTTGATTGTTTCAATGGCAACAGCAACATTCATCGCATGTGCTCTAACCTTTCTTAAAGCGACAACCATATCAGAATAAGTTAATGCAGATAAAGGCTCGTACTCACCTTTAGAGACTCTATCTAGATGACGATCTCTTATATCATCTGCCCATATTCTTAGCTCTTCACTTTTTCTATAAACCTCATCTAGATTATGTGAATTTAGATCAAAGATACCAACCGTAGATAATTGGAAAAACTCCCAAACTTGAATCATAAAGTCATCATACTCTTCCATTGATTTTCCAGAACTTGGAATATCTTTAAACCTAGATTTATAGTTCACAATTCTTTCTAAATAATCCGCAATAGACTCATACTCATCAGTGATTTTAATGATTGCCTGTGTATGAAGAGACTGGTCAGCACTCATAGGTTTTTCCATGACCTTACATAAGAAGACTGTAACTTCTTTTTGCATATTGTCTGTGATTCTTTCGTAATCTTGAACTTTAGCTAGTTTTTTAGATTTACCGTCTTTTAAATATTCACTTGTTACTCTGTACATTCTATCGAGAACATCTTTCATTTTCTTAACTTCAGAGTCTGCTTGTACAATTGCAGTTGCAGGAAGTATGTCCGCGGACTCACCTACAAGAACGAGTTGAGGCTTTCCTTCACCTTCTCTTTCTGGAGTTATTTTAGTAACTAGCTTCGCTAATTGTCCTAAGAAAGGAAGAAAAACAATAGTAGAAGTTACATTAAAAAACGTGTGAGAAGCAGCAATATGTTGAGCAATATTAGGCTTAGAGCCATCAGCATCTAATAGGTCTGCATTCCCAGGAACCAACCACTCAATAAAGTTGATATAAATTGGAAGTATAGAGAAAATTAACACAACCCCAAGAATATTAAAGATAGCATGAGCTCTTGCAGCTCTTTTAGCATTTGTAGATGTTCCGACAGAAGCTAAAATAGCAGTAATTGTTGTTCCGATGTTCTCTCCAAGAACAAGTGCAGCAGCAGTTCCAAACCCAATAACACCAGTAGATGCTAAAGCAATGGTAATACCAAGCATTGCTGAAGATGATTGAACTACAATCGTTAGTAAACAACCTGTAATAATAGAGGCAAAGTAACTTTGATAAGTATCTCCAGAGAAGTAACTAATCATATTTAAGAAGTCTGGATCTGTTCTTAGAGGCTTAAAAGCACCACTCATAAGATTAAGTCCCATAAAGATCATACCTACACCGAAGAGAACCTTACCAATGTTTTGAACTTTACTATTTTTAGAAAACAGTGCTGGAAAAATACCAAGACCAATGAAGAGTAATCCGTACTTACCAACTTTAATTGAAATGATCCAACCCGTAATCGTTGTCCCGATATTTGAACCTAGAATAACTCCAATTGCCTGTGTTAATTGCATTAAACCGGCATTTACAAAGCCCACGACCATAACTGTTGTAACTGATGAACTTTGAACAATCATTGTAACAATCATTCCGACAGTTACTGCTAAAACTCTGTTTGTAGTTAATGAGTTAATAACTTTTGTAATTACATCTCCAGCTGCTTGTTGAAGTGCATCTGACATCTGCTTCATTCCGAAGAAGAATATCCCCAGCCCACCAAGTAATGTGTAAATAATTTTAAAAGTATCCATAAAAGTCGTACCGCCGTTTCTACTGCAAAACAAAAACTGTTTACAGTCTAAATAGTTTGCAAATTAAGAGTAATTTTATTAAATTCCTCGATTATATAACATTGATAAAATTAAAAGTGAAACTGGTTTGTAAGATTTAGTACGAACAATTTAATGTAAAAGATGTAAAGTTAAAGATGAAACATCGAAGGCAGTGCACAAAAACCAAAACCTGACCTAAATCATCAAAATAAATTGCATTACATGCTATTTTCTACAAACTCATGACAATCACTTGAATAAAATGGAATAAGATAACAATATGTTAGATAAATTAGTACTCAACAATTTTGAAAGTGGATTCGAACCAGAAATCAATCCTGCGCACAAAACATTTGTGATGTCTACTTGTCAGCGTACGATAGTACTAAATTTTGACCACAATCCATTTGATTCCCACGAACTTACAAACAAGACTCACCTATCTGGAAATGAAGCTTATGAATTTTTATTAGAAATCATTTGTGGACTTCAAAGTAAGCTTGTTGGTGAAAATGAGATTGTAAATCAATTCAAAGCTGCTTATCAAGAATATGTTAATGCCTCACAAAAGTGTTCTAATCTTCTTTCAATTATTGAAAAATTATTTAAAGACGCAAAAGAAATTAGAACAAACTATTTGATTGGCTTAAGCCAAAAAACATACTCTTCAATAGCAAGAAAACATATCGTTAATAAATTTAATGCAGATTCAGTTTTAATTCTTGGTTCAGGCCAATTAGCAGAAGACTTAATCAACCAATTTAAGAAAAAAATTACAGTTTATATTAGTGCAAGAAATACGGAAAAAGTTTTAGAGCTTGCCAAGAAACATAATGTTGAAATTATACCTTGGGGATATCACGAAAACTTATTAAAATTTCCGTTCATCGCAAACTCTATCGGTTTCAAAGGTGTTCTCTTTAATCAAGATTTTTTTAAAGATTGGGCACTGAGACACGACCAAAAATTATTTGTTGATCTAGGTTCACCTTCTGCAGTAGATACAGACTTTACTTATGGCGACGGTGTCATGAAGTTGGATGATGTATTCAAAGAAGGTGCAATACACGAAACACAAAAGCTTAACCAAGTTGATAAGGCCAGAAGGGCCATGAAAGGGATTGTAGAAAAACGAAATCAAGTATTTCAAAAGAAAAAGCAAAAAATAAAAATCTACAAATCTGAAAGGAACAACTTGGCTCAGTCTTATGTCTAAAAAATACAAAATCGGAACTCGTGGTAGTTTACTCGCAGTCACGCAGTGTACATTAATCGCAAATGAAATGAGTAAAAGAACTGGTGCACAGTTTGAGCTCGTTAAGATATCAACTCAAGGTGATCAACAAACAGAAAAGCCACTATGGCAAATGGATGGTAAGGATTTTTTCACCAAAGAATTAGACTCGGCTCTACTAGCGAATGAAGTTGACCTGGTTGTTCATTCCTACAAAGACTTAGGCAGTGACAGACCAGATGGAATTGGACTCGCAACAATTACTGAAAGAAAGTTTGCAAACGATATCCTTTTAATAAAAAAAGAAAATATTTCTAAAATAAAAGGATTAGACCTATTTAAAGTTGGTACTAGCTCACCAAGAAGAATTGTAAATATTGAAAGTTCTCTAGCACCTTACCTTCCAGGCTTAAAAGAAGAAACTCCTGTTAAATGCGAAATGCTCAGAGGAAATGTAAATACCAGAATCCAAAAGTTAAAAGACGATAATTACCATGCCATTATTCTTGCCTTAGCAGGCCTAGAAAGACTGGCAAACAAAGAGGACTCTAAAGAAGAATTAACAAAACTTTTGGATGGTTTAACTTTCATAGTTCTTCCTCAAAAAGACTTTCCAAGCTCCGCTTCTCAAGGAGCTCTTGCAATTGAATACAATTCGCATCGTAATGATGAAGAATTACTCAAGGTATTAAAAAGTGTTCATTGTGATCGCACTGCTGAAGAAGTAAAAAGAGAAAGAGCGGCATTTCAAACTTATGGCGGAGGATGCCATTTAGCTGTCGGTATAAATGTACAAGCTCATAAAGAAACTTTTTTAAAGATAGAAAAAGGTGAACACCAAGACACAAAGATTCATAATGTTTCTCTTGAGGGAATCGACTATACAAATCTAAAAAACAAAAAAACTTTTGTGGCCATTGGAAAACATGACGAACTCATAAAACAAGTAGAAATCGAAGCTAAGCTAAGTGAAAGTAACTATTTTGTTACTTCAAAACATTGCTTTCACGCTTTAAAAAAATCTCCCGATACAACTCTCTGGGCAAGTGGAACTAGAACTCTTAAAAAACTAGTTAAAGCTGGACATTGGGTTAGCGGATCAGCAGGTAGCTTGGGCCACGAAGAAATCAAAAAGCTAAATTCATCTAAGGCCATTCAATTAATGGTAAAAAATGAGAAAGTAAATGTCTTATCACATTCAAAAGCTACAAGTAAGATTGGAGAAGTGACTGCATGTTACTCGAGAGAAACAGCTGATGTAAAAATGAACTTATCTTCTTATGAGGTTTTTTACTGGAATAGTTTTTTTCAATATGAAACATACACGAATTCTTATCCAGAAATAAAAACAAAGATTCATGCATGTGGACTTGGAAAAACTTATGATCAGTTTCTAGCTTCAAATATAGAAGTGACTCCATTTGCTGATATGAATACTCTTAAAGACATCTGTAATACAAATTTATAATTAAAATACCCGAGGAATAATAATGAACTCAAATGAATTATTTGAAAAATCACTAAAATATGTACCAGGTGGAGTTCACTCACCTGTAAGAAGTTTTAAAGGCCTTCATCAAACACCAAGGTTTATGAGCTGCGCCAATGGAGCTTATATTACAGATGAAGAAGGTAAAGATTATATCGACTTCTGTATGAGTTTTGGACCTCTTATTTTAGGACATAGAAACCCACAGGTTGAAAAGGCCGTAACTGAAGCTCTTACAAAAGGTTGGAGCTACGGGGCATGTGAAAAATACTCTTTAGACCTCGCTGAGTTTTTAGTAGATAGAATTGATCATATTGATCAGATTAGATTTGTTAATTCTGGTACAGAAGCCGTCATGACTGCTATTCGTATAACACGTGGTTATACAGGCAAAAACAAAATTATAAAATTCAATGGTTGTTACCATGGGCATACAGATGCTATGCTAATTAAAGCAGGTTCCGGTTTAGCTGGTACAGCTGAAGCTTCAAGCTCTGGTGTTACAAATCATATTGCTGAAGATACATTAATCTGTGAACTGGGTGATATACAAACAGTTAAAAAAATATTTGAAGATCATAAAGGCGATGTTGCTGGAGTCTTCATTGAACCTCTTCCTGCAAATAATGGTTTACTTGAGCAAGATAAATCTTTCCTAGAAGAACTGAGATCATTATGTACTGCTAATGATGCACTTTTAATCTTTGATGAAGTTATATCTGGCTTTAGAGTTAGTTTCCAAGGGATGGCCAAAGATCTAGGAATAAATCCAGATATGGTTACATACGGAAAAATTATCGGAGGTGGTTTTCCAGTTGGAGCAGTAGCTGCTAAAAAAGATATTATGCAAACTCTTGCCCCAGTAGGAAATGTCTATCAAGCAGGCACATTAAGTGCTAATCCAGTTGCAATGGTAGCGGGTCTTGAAAACCTTAAACAGTTAACACCTGATTTCTATAAAAGACTTGAGCAATCTTCTAATAATATTGTTTCAATATTCAACGAGTGGCTTTCTCAAAGTGAATTCAATGACTATAAAGTTATTCAGTACAAATCATTATTTTGGTTAGTACCAACGAGTGAAAGAATAACTCGTCCAGATCAAATTCCAACAAACCTTGGAGATAGATTTTATAAACTTTTTGAAAATTTGAGTAATAAAGGTATTTATTTATCACCAAATGCTTATGAAATTGGCTTTGGCAGCATTGCTCATAATGAAGATGTTCAAGCTGAGTTAAAAAAGAGATTATGGAGCTAAGTAAAACCAAGTCTTGGTTTTACCTTATTTCTGGTGTTATTATTTTATTCATCATGGTTCTTGGATGTTGGTGGCTATTTTTAGTTTTTAAGCTCGCTAGCCAACTTGAAAATGCCAGTCTTCCCTCTGTTAGTGGAAACCTAATTACGATGGTTCAATGGGAAGGCTTTACTTTCTTTACTTTAGTTTTAATCCTTGGGATTGCCGTTTTATACTTCTTCGTTCAAGATCATAAAAAAACAAAGTCTTTACATGCTTTTTTTGCATCTTTAACTCATGAACTTAAAACCCCACTTGCAAGTATTAAGCTTCAAGCTGACGTTCTCAATGAATTCGCTCAAGAAATGAAGATAGAAGAAAAAGACAAAGAAAGAATTATAAAGTATACTACGAGGCTTACTCAAGACTCATCAAGACTAGAGGGTGAACTTGAAAATCACCTTCAATTATCAAGACTTGAAAGAAAGGGTAAGTTTAGCTTAACACCTATTGACCTTACTAGATTCTTAAAACAACAAACCATTCAATATACTGATATTGAGCTTATCATAACGGAATTAGATTCATGCATTGTCCTTGCAGATGAATTTGCTTTAAAAACAATTATTAGGAATTTGATTCAAAACTCTTATAGACATAATAAAGACCTAGCAAGAATCAAAATAAGTATTGTCCAAGAAGAAACAAGTATTAAAGTCATATACACTGATTTTGGGCAAAAATTTAGCGGAGAGATTAATCAGTTAGGAAAACTTTTTTACAAACATGATTCACCCAAAGGGTCAGGAATTGGCCTTTATTTGATTAAATCTTTATCTCAAGGAATGGGAGCAGACTTTTCCATAAGAAATGAAGATCACTTGAACTTTGAGATTAGACTAAAAAGAGGGCTTAGTCATGAGTAATACAAATCGTTCTTTAAATATTTTGATTGTTGAGGATGAGGAAAATCTAGGAGAAACTCTTTTTGACTATCTTGACTCTAAAGGGTTCAATTGTGTTTTAAAAACAACCATTCAAAGTGCAAAAGAATCCTTTAACAGCAAAGGCTTTTCTCCCCATGTCCTTTTACTAGATATTAATCTTCCAGACGGGAATGGATTGGATCTTGCTAGAGAGCTTAGACAGATAAGACAAGACTTTGTCCTTCTATTCCTTTCTGCAATGAATGACCCTGAAACAAAGTTTGAAGGATTAAATATTGGAGCAGAGGATTATATTACAAAACCCTTTGATCTAAGAGAACTAAACTTAAGACTCAATCGTATTATTGACAACAAACTAAGGTTTGAGAATCAACTAGACGAAATATCTCTACAGAACTTAAAAATCTGGTTCACAAGGTATGAGGTTCAAAACGCACAAGGAGACATCCTTAAGCTTTCACAAAAGGAATGTGCAATTTTAGAACTTTTATACGAAAACAAAAATCAAGTTGTAAGCCGAGATCTAATCATCGAAAAAGTCTGGGGAGCAAACTCATTTCCCTCAAACCGTACTGTAGATAATTACATTGTAAAGCTTAGGAAATGGATAGAAACAAACAACACGAATGATATTGAAATAAGCTCAATTCGTGGCATAGGGTATCAATTTAAAATAAATATATAAGGAGAAAATATGAACGACATATTTGAAAACAGAATACAACAAGATGGCAAAACAAGAGTACCTGTATGGTTTATGCGCCAAGCCGGTAGATATCATGATCATTATCAAAACTTAAAAAAGAGTCATGACTTTATGACACTATGTAAGCAACCTAAATTAGCCTGTGAAGTAACTATGGGTCCAATTGATGAGTTTGATTTTGATGCCGCAATATTATTCTCAGACCTTTTATTTCCATTAGAACAAATGGGTACAGGTCTTGTTTATAATCCAGGCCCCAAATTAGATGTAAAAATCGAAACAATGGATGATCTAAGTCGTTTAAAAATGTCAGGACACACTCCTGATTACTATCAATTTCAAAAAGATGCTTGTATTGAATTAAAACAAGCCCTGCCAGATACAAAAACACTTTTAGGCTTTGTCGGTGCTCCTTTTACACTTTATGCCTACGCTGTAGAAGGTGCTCACGCAGGTGCTTTAGTAAGCTCTAAAAAAGGTTTATATGACGGACGCTTTGAAGCTTTCACAGAAGTTCTCTTGCCAAATGTTTTAGGTGAAATGTTTATGCAAGCCGAAGGAGGAGCAGATGCAATGTGTATCTTCGATACTGCTGTTGGAGAATGTACAGTGAAAGATTTCAAGAATATCATTCTTCCAAAGATTAAATGGTTAACAAAAGAATTCAAAAAGAAATATCCAAACAAAAAAGTTATTTATTACTCTAGAAACACACATATGTCTCACTTACAAGAAATTCAAGATGATAATATTGATGTTCTTGGAGTTGACTGGAGACACGATATTGGCGAGGTTCTTAATACTTTTAGCAAGGATTACTTTATTCAAGGAAACTTTGACCCTTGCTGGTTACATCTTTCTTGGGAGCAATGTGAAGCAAATTTAAAAGAGTTTTATCAAAATATTAAAGATTCAAATGCAGACCAATCCAAGTGGATATGTGGTCTAGGTCATGGAGTTCTTCAACATACTCCACAGCAAAATGTAAAAAAAGCGATTGAATTCATACATAACAACTTTAGATACTAGTTTACAGATCATTTAGTGGTCAAAACCTGGTCACTAAATGATTAATTTTTCTTAACTAAATCAGCCTAAGCTGTTGAAATAATAGAGTTTAAATAGTTGTATCACAATCATGCCAACTTTTTAAATAAATCGTTCTTAGATAAAGTATCTATATGGAAAAGATACTTTTTAAAATACACGAAAATAACACCTCTCAATTCGACCAAGAAACTCATGGATATACTACTATCCCACTTCGCAGTCTAAATGAAATATTCTCAACTAATTATTTTAATACAACGACAAAGTCTGTAATTTTATATGTTATCGATTCTAGAGAAGAGCTAGAAAAAGCTCTTTTAAATCCTTCGTTAAAGAAAATAAGTATTCCTATAGTTTTTAAATTAAAAAGCCCTTCTGAAAGATGTATTAAGAATTTACTTCATGTAGATTACACTCATTTTTTTACAGCTGACCAACCCCAATTCTTATTAGAAAACTATATCAATTATATTTTTGATAATTACACTTTATTTAAAGTACAAAAATCAAATACAATTTTGAATGGATTAGATCAAAAAATACTTACAAAAAAAGAAATGGAAATTATCAGGACTCTTGCTGAATCACCAATCCAAGAGCTCCACAGGGATCAAATATACTTAAATATCTGGGGAAGTAATGAACTCAATACTAACACTCTTGACGTTCATCTTTGTAACCTTAGAAGAAAATTAAAAACGACTCAAATTAGACTTCAAAATACAGAAAATGGAAAAGTTAAAATCACACAGGTTATTAGTTAAACCTCTAAAAAGAAATCTGTCTTAAGTCCATATTCCATTAGTTCTTTCATTCGCTTAGGCACAAGTCCCGTAAATACTGGTCCATCTTCAGTTCGTTTACCTATATCTTGTAGTAACACCTTCTCCCCTTCCATATTGGAAACCTCTGAAATTTTACTTACGATTCTTTTACCATCTCTTGATCTATCCAGCTGAACTATAAAGTCTATTGCCGTAGACATTTGTTGTCTAATAGCGAGAAGTGGAATATCGAACCCTGAAAATAGAAATAAATTTTCTAGGCGTGATAAAGTCTCGGCAGGTGTATTAGCATGAACTGTACACATACTTCCATCATGTCCAGTGTTCATCGCTTGTAATAAATCAAAAGCTTCCTCACCTCTTACCTCCCCAATAATTATTCTGTCAGGTCTCATCCTCAAAGTATTTTTAAGAAGATCACGGATTTTTAAAGGATCTTCTATCTTTGCTGAGCTTGATTTTGCAACTAAACGAACTGTATTGGGTAAGTTAAAACTTAACTCTTTCGTATCTTCTATTGTGATAACTCTTTCAGTAGGGCTTATTTCTTGTAAGAGTAGGTTCAAAAAAGTTGTTTTACCATTACCAGTACCTCCAGAAACAATAATATTCATTCTAGCTTGTACCATCGTTTGTAAAAACTTAACCCACTTTGGAGAAAGACCAAAAATACCTGGTGCTGAGGAGAACTCAGTAATACTTTTTAGGTATTTTCTAATTGTTATCGCCGGAGAGACACCTGTATACGATGAAGATATTATATTTATACGGCTTCCATCTGGTAGTGAACCATCTACTATAGGATTATTAGAATTAAAACTTGTTTTATTGAATCTGGCGACATCTTTACAGAATGCAACGATATCTTCAGCATGAAGATTAATATTCAATCTTATTAATTCACCTTCTCTTTCTATATAAACATTATCGATGTTGTTTATAATGATTTCAGTAATTCCACTTTTTGTTCCAAGCTCAGAAATCATATTCCAAACAGCATTCGTTTTATCCATTGTTATACCTTTTCAAACAAGAATATTTCATCTTCATTTATACTTCCTGCGTATCGCAGGAAATTTTGAATCATTATTTCTTTTTGGTTACTGTCAATATGGCCTAATAAACTATAAAAATTTCCATTATATTCTTTTATTAGATCATATAATTTCTCCCCACCTAAAAAATTATCAAAATGAATTAAAGTTAGAATAAGCCAATCTGGCTTCACAACTTTCTGTTCCCCTAACCTAACTACTTTCAAAAGAGATTCTGAAATTTTCAGATATGAATTCCAATTGTCAGGGTCATCATTCTTTGAAGTTATTTCACAAAGTTTAAAAAAGGTACCAAGAATAAAAATTCTAGAATTACCATCAGGGAAAGTTGATGAGAGTTTTCTTTCAAAGTCTAAAATATCTTCAATATTATCTAACGATAGAATGTTTGGGTATGAGCCATGTTCAAAATGATAAATATACATCGAGGTCAGTCTATCGCGTAAACCCTTCCAACCTAATGAAGAAAGTAACGAATCCAAACTACTGCCTTTCATATATTGCTTAAACAGCTTACTTATTTGGATTTTTATAAATGGTGAGTCAAAAATATTATCTACGATAAAATTAAAGGATCTTTTACTGTTATTCATATGTTCATCCAATAACCAAGTTATACCATCAGGTACGTAGACTATCGGAAAGTTAATATTTGTATTCATATTCATTTACCTCAATCAATATTTTATCTATAATTTAAAAGAATAGAAAATATATTATGGTGAAAAATGGCAATTCCAAGTTATAAACAAGTAAATATTAATTTTGAAGACAAAACAAGCGTCTATGGCCAGTTAAATCTTCACCAATTTGGTCAACTACCTTATTTATTAAATATTTCTCACTTAGCAGAGCAGCTTATCGCTCTTAAAAATATAGAGTGCTATTTTCAAGAAAATGAAATAAAAAATTATCCATACCCTATATATATAATCTCTAATATTAAAAATTACTTTGGCCCATTTCATATTTTTGAATCAGTAGAATCATGTCCTAGGTTTTTTCGCCAAAAAATCAAGCAGCTTAATACTAAAGAAAATAAGATACTACAGAAAATATATTTGAAACAAAAAAATTTAAAAAACATGAATGGAATTAATTTTACGAATACTTTTCAATATTATTCAGACTCTCATAAAAGCCTTTATAATCTAGAAAAAGAAAAAGAATTTTTGGATAAGTTAACATTCAAACTAGAGAAACATTATGGCGAATAACTCAGATGATAAAGACGACTTAATTGGTTTTAGAGACTTCTTAGACGGAGATAACTCTCAACCCAAAAAAAGTTATAAAAGCTCAAGAAAGTCTAATGACTTTGAGCTTATTACTTTTTTAGAACAAGACTCTCAAAGACTAAGTAATCATATAGATACTTTTGAAGAAAAAGCTTATGTCATAAAAAATTATCCTCAAGATCCATCATTAAACATTGAAGCTGAACATAATAGTATCGAAAGTAGAGTTACTGCTTTGACACTTTGTTTACGTTCAGAAGCTCCCATTAATAGAAACTTAGCTGAGATCTTCAATAATTTCTTTAAGACTTAATTAAGTCGTTTAACAGGATTGGTCCACCGACATGCTTAAAGTCCTCTAAATCTAAAGTATCATACTCATAGCCAGATAGGTGCTCATAAATAATTCCATATAAGAAATCTTCAGCATTTTGAATATCAGAAAAACCAAAAGAATTTAAAAAGTTAACAACTGTATCTTTGATAATATTATCGTCAAAGCTCTTCAAAGTATATTCACCTTCTCGTTTATCAAAATAATTTTGAATAAAAGCTTTAAGCTCTTGAATAGATAAGCCCATTTTGTTCACATCTCCATCAGCAAAATTACCTAGGGCATGGTTTATATAACTTGAGATAATGATAGATTCGAAGTCAATATTATCAACATCGTAATTTAGATAATAATTATCATTTAGAAGTCCATCAGCTTTAAGTTTGTTAAAAGTATTGAAAAACTCCTGAATAAAAGGAGAAAGCTTTACAAACAATGTTACTTTTTGCTCCCAAAATCTAAAGGTAGAAAGGTCATCGATAACTTTAGCATGTAGTCCTGCTCCAAATGCCTTTGCTTTTGGTGTATCTTGTAATGAGTCCTCTAAAAAAGAAGTCCACCATGCACCTAAAAAATACTCGAAGTCATCATTATCAAAAGAAGTACTTTTTAATGACTTCTTAATTCTCTTTCTCTGAATTTCAATTAAACTTGTTCCCACTTTATAAACATCAAAGAAATCAAATTTCTCAAAAACAGATTCTTCACTACTTTCAAATTGCTCAGAACTTTTAATAAATTGAAGACCTAAGTCTAAAATTGCTTTTGTTTGAGTACCAATTCTTGTTAGCTCTATTCTTCCGCCTTTCAAAGAGTCTTTAAGAGTGATTGTGGAGTTCACGAGTCTTATAAAAGTAAAGTGTAGAAATTGTTTTCTTTTTTCTGTCTGAACTTTGGAGAGCTCTATAAGAAGATTCTCCATATCTGAGTTAAAACTTACTAAAGCAGATGAATGTAAACTTTGATTTTGAGAGGTTACATGTATCTCACCTGTGGCTGAAACTTTGTTCTTAATAAATTTAGTGATTTGAGATTTTGAGGCATAAGCATGAAGCTTTTCAGATGCTTCATAATAATCAACAAAACCGTACTCTCTAAGCCTTTCTTTTTTAGCTTGATAGTTGTCTTCTTGTAAACTCGAATAAGAATTATTAATTAGCTTAAATAGTGTAGTATAAGCATGTTCAACACCCATTTTATCGTAAAGAGTTCTAATAAGAATCTTTAGTTCACCTGGGAATAGATAATCTTCACCATACTCAATGAGCAAAAGGTTATCATCTGTTAAAAAGTAAAAATCGTGATCTGGATACATAGGATCTTCAGTATCAAAAGTATGTATATTAACTCGTGATTTTAAATAAAGATAAAAGTCTTCACTAGAAACAAACTCCTTAGCAATATCATCATCAGCAATTTTACAATATGCTTGAATCCAATATTCTAGTGACTCCACATCCACAATATCTCTTTTCCAAAAGTCTAAATCAATAAATGCTTGTCTTTGCTCTTTTGATAACTTTGGAAGAATACTACTTACCTGATCCACAGGTGTATTTAATAAAGAAATATATAAAGGCTGAATTGGAATAAAAGATAAATCACCGCCAAGCTCTACAAGTTTTTCAATGTCATCAAAACTATTATAAGCCTGAGCCTCATATAAAATTTGTTGTAGTAAGTTAGATTTGTTTTTCTTGTCTTCCATAAAATGCCCTGATTAATTTTGAATTACAGGCACTTATACACAAAATAAGCTTATGCAGCAATAGCTACTTTAATATTTCAGAAAGGGCACCACGCTCTTTGTCGTTAAAGTTAAAGCCACCTGTCTGTAGCAGCGCTTTCAACTTTATTTTCGTCTCTTCACTATTTGGATCATTCTTTTTAACATCTCCAAATCCCTCTGGATCAATATGAGCTTTCTTCTTAGCAGAATCACTTATTTCTACAGCTGCGGCCTTAGCTTGTTGTTTTTCTTTATCAATTTCGGCCTTGGCCTTAAACTTGTCACCAAACTTCTCAGCAAGTTTAGCTTTTAATTCATCTTTTGGTGAAATTTTTGTTTCATTTTGCCCTGACGCAGCATGTACTTTCATATCTAATACTCCTAAGTATATTTTATCAAAAAAAAATAAAAAAATTTATCAGGAAAAAATGAAGGTATTTCTATGGGTTTAATGTATTTTCAATGACTTCGAGTTCCTCTCTTATAAAGATTTGCCACTTAAAATTAGTAGATTCGTCATTTCTAATCTCAATATAATCAAATTTTGGAGGATTAGCTGAATCAATATCATTACTTACATAGAATCTTTCACCCAGAATTGATTTTATATTATACAAAGATTGATGTTTTTCAGTTTCAATAAGATATTTCAAGAACATAAGCGGCATTGGACCTTCTTTTGTCCCTAGATTATCAAATTTTCTCATCTGTTCTAGACCTGAACGACTAATATACATTTGTAAGTTATCATCAAGCATTTTTTTTAAATTCATTGAGAACATAAAATCGTATTTAAACTTTAACATATCAACTTTAACTTCTTGCATGTCCATTTGTTTTCTCATCTCACTGGCCACGAGAAAACTTGTTTTGAATATTTCCTTCTTTTTCTTTTTAACTACTTTTCTTTTCTTTTTCTTTGTTTTTACTTTCTTTTTCTTAACATAACGATCAATAAATTCCACTTTATCAACTTTTTCTATTTGCTTTTTTACTTTTATAACATCTTTTTTAACTACAACAGGCTCTGCTTTCTTCTCTTTATAAAGTTCAGTTAAACCTTTTTCAGCAAATTGCTTTAAACTACCAGCAGGAAATAATCGCCCTTGAGGATACCTTGCAGATGATTTAATTTGACTTTGGTAGATAATTGGAAAAATAGCTTTTAAAATAGAGCTTTTTATTTCTTTGTTTTGATTTTCATTCTTGAATCTTCTTAAACATCCTGCTGCAAATCCATTTACATCAGCAACCTCGAGAATATCAGAATTTTTTATTAAAGGATAAGTTTCAGGGATATGACTTAGGCCAAAAAGACTATCTGATTCTGAACAAATATTAGCAAAAAGTTTTAAATCTTCTGCACAACTTTTATTTAATTTTTTTAGACCAGCTTTATAGTCCATATACTTTGAGCATCCAACAGTACTACAATATTGTTTTAATCTGTAATGACTTATTGTTTGTAAGTCTCCATCAAGAAGTTTTTTTATCCAAGATGCCTGATAAGATTTTATCGAATGTGAGATAGGGATTATTTCCTCTTTAACCTCTTTTACAATATGCTTAGCACTTTTAATAAATAACTTCATATCACTCGACTTTGGTTTACAAGAAGCTAAAACCTCATTCCAGTTTGTAGAGCACATTTGCTCCCCTAACATTTGTCCCGTTTTGTGATAACTAAGATTGGCTTCATACAAGTAGCTTAGGGCTAAAACTCTATTTACAAAGCGCAAATAATCATACATTCTTGTCATCTCTGAATTAGGACATGATAAAGAGTTAGCGAGCTCTTTTGAAAAAAACTCTTGAAAATCTATCAAACTAGGCTCTATTAATCTATTCGAATAATTTTGAAAGACCTCTGACTCTTTAAAAGTGATATCACCTTGATGATCATCAACAATAAAATCTAAGTCCATCGCACCATAGTAAAGATCAAAATCCTTTTGACCATAATGACCAGGGTTATAAGTTGCAAGAGAACTTATCGAAAAGCTGAATATCAAAAATATTATTAACAAATTTCTCATTAATCAAACCATACTAGAGTTAAAGCAGGAACATAAGTAATTAAAACTAATGCAATTAACATTAAGATCAAATAAGGGACAGAAGCTTTGTACAAACTCAAGACTGGTTTCTTAAATCTAAAACTGCTAATAAATAAATTAATTCCAACAGGAGGTGTAATATAACCTATCTCTAAATTTGTTAAAAAGATTACTGCAAGATGAAGAGGGTCAATACCAAACTCTGCAGCAATTGGAAGTATCAATGGAACAACAACAATTATGGCACTAAAAATATCCATCATACTTCCTACAATTAATAAGAAAATATTTAAAAATAATAAGAAGACATATTTATTAGTGATGAACTCTTTCATCATCTCTAAAATCTGCATTGGAATCTCTTCATCCACTAAGTAGTTTGTAAGACCTAGTGCGCAACACAAAATCAAAAGAATAGCACCAACAAGTGTTTGAGACTCTTTAATAATTTTTGGGACATCTTTAAAAAGGCTTAAATCTTTATACAAGAAACATACCATTATCAAGACATAGAAAGCTGTTAAAGCAGAAGCTTCAGTAGCTGTAATGAACCCACCATATATTCCACCAAGAACGATCACTGGCAATGGTAATTCAAACCTGGCCTCCCAAAGAGAAGTTTTTAACTCCGTAAAAGAAAAAGGCTGTCTGTTTGTATCCAGATTACCTTTTCCACAATAAATGGACCAAGCTGAAAGGACAACAATTAGTAGAATACCAGGAATAACTCCAGCAAGAAATAGTTTATCAATATCTACTTTGGCGATTATTCCATAAAGAATAATTGGAAGACTTGGTGGAAATAAAAGTCCTAAGGAACCTGAAGTTGTTATAAGACCAAGTGTGAACTTCTCAGAATAGTTTTCTTTTATTAGCATTGGATATAATAAACCACCTAGAGCAATAATTGTGACACCACTTGCTCCTGTGAAAGCAGTAAAAAAGGCACAGATCACAAGACTTACAATTGCAACTCCACCAGGAAGCCAACCTAAAGCAGCATTTGCTAACTTTAAAAGTCTCATTGGAGACTTAGACTCTGCCATCAAATAACCAGCGAGTGTGAATAATGGAATTGTTAACAAAGTTGGAGCACTTGAAATTCTGTAAACTTCAATTGCAACAGCACTCATTTCTATATCTGCAAAAGAAAATGCTACAAGTGCAAACAATGACATAACAGCAAATATAGGTCCACCTAAAGCGGCAAAGGCAAGAATTCCAATGTAGATCAAACTACTCATTATTGACTCCCTCTTTAGTAAAAGTGAGAAGTAGCCTTAATAAATATCTTAAAGAAATGAGCCCCATTCCAAACGGTATAATTGCGGCCATAACACCTGAGTGTAGACTAAGAAAAACTTCTTTACCAAACTCTAATTCAATCTTTGTAAAATCAAGACCAGCTTTAGCAAGTAAGACAGTAGCAATTAATGTCACTAAATAAATAGATCTTTCAATCCAAATCTTTAATAAAGGTTTATTTAAGCCCTCTAAGATTTTTGAAGCTAAATCAATTCTAATATGATTGTCTTTTCCCGTAGCAAGGCTCCCTCCTAAAAATGCACTTAGAAATACTAAATGACGTACAAAAGGATCTATCCAGTGGATGGAGACGTTAAACCATCTTAAAACTATATTTAATACCGTTAATAAAAGCATTAGAACTACAGCTGTAACAATGCCGTAGAATGAAATTTTATCTATAAGGTTATCAATTTTTTTTATCATCTATCTATACTTTTTCAACAAATCAATGGCTTTTTTCGAAATAACTTTTCCTTGAAGTTTTTTAATTACACTTTCTCTTATTTTTTCGGCTTTATCGATATCACTTTTTGCAAAAGGCACAAATACAACCCCCATTTTTTTTAATGTTTTAAGACCTTTGATATTATCTTCAACTGCTAGTTTATTAGCTTTGTCGATATATTTCCTAGCAATTTCTTTAATAATTTTTTTATGATTTGGCTTTACTTTTTTCCATCTTTTATTTGATATAAGTAAAGCTCCAATTGAGAAAGCCGTTGGAAAATCAACTAAATATTTTACTTTACTTTGCCACTGTAATGCAAGAATACCTAGAGGTGGAGCATATGCAGCATCTATAATACCTGTTGAAATTGATGAAAGTACATCAGGCAATGAAAGAGGCACTGATACTAACTTTAATGATTCAATCATACTTCTAACTACTTCATCACCTTCCCAAGACCAAATCTTTATTCCCTGCATTTGTTCAATACTTTCAACTTTCTTAGTTGAGACAACATAGACTTGGCCAACTTCGTAAAAACCTAAACTTGTAAAACCTTTGTTTTTTAAGTTTTCGTTAAAGTATGATTCCATCCCTTTTAGGGCCTTAAGTCCTTTTTCTCTTTCATGATAAAAGTTAAATGGAATCTCGATAGATCTAATATCACCAAAAATATCTCCAAGAGTCTTTCCTGTAAAAACACCGCCATGAAGTTGCCCAACTCTTACCTTTCTTAGAACGTCTGGCTCATCTCCGGCTACACCGCCATAATAAACTTTGAATTTTACCTTTCCATCTGTTTTTTTCTTAACTTCACGGGCCATTTCTTTAATTGTCTTTGACCAATTTGTTCCTTCCGGTGCTAATGCTGCTATTTTTATTGTCACAGCACTTGAAATTGTTGGCAATAATAATAGTCCTAGTAGTAATGATTTCATTCATAGTCCTTATATATTAAAATATATCTTTTTTATTTTTTTCTATAATCTTAAACCTTTTCAAAGCAATAGCATTAAAGAGATTATATTCTTTTTTTAATAAATACTTTACTGAACCACTATCTCTTTTAGCAAGACTTCTGACTCCTTCCCAACTATTAAATTCACGCTTTAGTAATTCAGCTTCTTTTGCATATAAAACATCATCCATTGTTGGAATGATAAAAAACTGAATATAAGAGACTCTAGCTAATAAGTTTTCAGGGTATTGCTTTATGTAGTCTTTAAAAATCTTTTGTCCTTTTTTAAGATTCCCTCCAAGCATAGCTGGTCTTCCTGCTTCATAAACTGCATAGAACAAATGACAACTACCAAGTTCAAAACTCATATCATCCCTACACACCCAGTCCATAATCGCCTTAACAGCCCCTAATTGTGATATTAGTTCAACGTTATCTCTTTGAAGGTTAATTAAGCCTCCCCAAGACTGTGCAAAATAAAAAGCACCTAGCTTGTCATCTTCATCTAACCTATCCGATAAGATTTCGATAAGGTTAGATGCTGCATTTTTATTTGAAAGTTCCTGGTAAGAAACTCCTCTTTCTTGTAAAAACTTAACACCGTAATCAAAGGCTTTTGTATAGAGATAAATAGCTTGTTGTTTATTCTTTGAATCATCTTCTTCGCCTAAAATTTGATCCTCTAAGTAATTTGTTTCATGAACACCAAACGCATAACCTCCAAAGCCTTTTGTCAGTATTGCTAATAGATCTGTACTATCTTGCTTTGCATACCAAAGTCCTTCAAGCATTTTTAGATTTGCAGGTGTTGCTTTTTCAAAAAACTCTAGATTTGCTTCAGTATTGAGTTCCAAAGAGGCATCTTTGAGTACGTAAGCTGCTCCATTTACACCAACGTTTTTAATCATTGACGAGCATGAAATATTAAAAGCTAATACCAAAGCTAAAAGTAGAATTTTATACATTATAACACCTTGTTTCATAAATATCTGAAATTACATTAAATTTTAAGCCAAAAAGCGTCTTTTGCCCACAATAGTGACAGATTAGATATATTTTCCTAACTAGGTGCAAAAAAAGGAGTTTTATGATAAAATCAACTTTATTAAGTTGACTTAAGTTTTGGCTTAAATTAACCGAAATAGTATCTACTCGTAAACAAACAGGAGTTGTTATTGAACAATTTGAGTATGTTTTGGGTAACAGGATTCAATCGCTGTTAGTGACTTGTTATTAGCAGTCTTTTTGTTTTCCTAGTTATCAAAACGAAAAAGTGAAAACAAAGATTGTTATTAATTAAAGGAACTTGTTATGAAAACAACAACGCAGAATTCTACTTCTAAAAATCCAACGGATTTATCTGAAGCAGGAAAAATTCAAACTATTATTAAAGCTAAGCCGTCTCAAAGTGCTAGACCTATGAAATCAATGGTAAGAGCTAGAAGCTTAAAGCCTCAAAGAATTGAACTTTCTACAAAGTTAAGAAGAAAACCAATTAAGGCTTAAACTACTTTGATAGTTTACTTGATAAATGTTCTAGTGAAGTAATACTTTTTACTCGAATTTTTTCGAGATTCTTAATCTGTTTCTGATGTTCAAATAATAATAATTTCTTTCTTACTTTAAAAATCTCTGAGACATATCTTTTGCGAAAGTGGATTAACTCTAATAGACAAAGTTTCCGCTCTTGTCTGCTTAGTTTTCTTTTGACAATTTCACTATCTCCATTTGAATTAATTTCTACTGATGAGAACTGGCCTTTACACTCTTTATCCCTACTTTGAATATAGTGCGAAACTCTTTTATTAAACGATGAAATCTCTTCTTCGAGTACATTTGTATCTTTTGTATTAAATTCTTTTAACTCTTTAACTAAGGACTCTTTTGTTATCTCAGATAAAAGTTTTTTTTCACTAGGACTATCTATATCTTCTACTACTTGAGCAAAAGAAATTGTTGTAAAGAGTGAAAGTATTAAAAATAGTTTATTCATGGAATGCTCCTCTTAACTGTTGCTCATTTAATTTCAAGACCATTTTTAAATTTTGTAAGACCATATTTACTGGTAACCCTACAACATTAGAGTAACTACCATTTATCTTTCCAATAAAACCTAAAGCAGCTCCTTGAATACCATAAGAACCAGCTTTATCCAGTGACTCTCCTGTGTTTAAATACATTTCAATTAAAGCTTCATCAACTTCGTCAAAACTTACTTGTGTTTTTTCATAAAAACAATAGTCAATTTCACTCGACTTAAATGAAACACCAGTTAGCACATCATGTGTTCTTCCAACAAGTTTGTGTAGCATAGACTTTGCATCATCTTTATTTTTAGGTTTTCCTAGAACTTCGTTATCTACTACAACAATCGTATCTGCTCCAATTACAAAAGGGTTGTCATAATTTTGTTGAGCTTTTGTATACACATCATTGGCTTTTTGTTCTGCCAAATCCATAACAAGCTCAGAGACATCAGTTTTAGTTGAAACTTCTTCAATATCACTTGTGATAATTTTATAAGGAATATATATCCATTTCATAAGCTCTTTTCTTCGAGGAGATTGAGAGCCAAGTATTAGGTTAAATTTCTTTTGGTTTTTTTGCATATTTCAAGGTCCAAATATAATATTCTATTTCTTTTAATTCTGGTATTACCATTCTCTTTTTAGAATATTGAGTTTTTAATTTTTCGATCTGACTTTTAAGAGCATAAGAGTAATACTCAGAATCAAACTCATCAAGTATTTTCGATTTAAATACTTTTTTTAATGAAAATAAATTCGTTGTCTCTACTCTACGAGTATATTCTTTTAAGAATTCTATCCTACGCAATGTTTCACCTGCATAGTCTTCATCAATAGAGTCATCATCCCACAACCTGTAGCCATGTTCTACAATTAAGTCTTTAGTTTGTAACTGTGCTTGGTATAAATATTTAAATCTGCTCTTTAATAAAATTTCTCTGGCCAGATGTATTGTTGGAGTTCTTTTTGTAAAGAGGTCTATGCTATTGTAAACTCGCTCCAAGTTTTTTTCTTCAATCACAGAACCATTCGAATCTATCTCATACCATTCACTCGAGACTAAATCCTCTTGTTTTGTGTTGTTATATCCCCTTAAAAAAGCACTAACACTGATTTTTCGAGTATCTTTACTTTCAAAGCCATTTAGGTATTTTTTAAACCTAAAATGTGTATGTGAATTTATAGAATAAAAAACATCAAAATGTGCATTAGTTACCAAAAAACTAGAATTTGGTGTCACCATAAATACTTTCGTATCCACTTTAGAAAGATAGGTATCATTATCAACTAAATAAGAATTAAGCTCTTCATACTGTGACTTGTGGCCAAAATTCTTTCTAGTAAAATAGAGTAATCTTTGCTTTTCATTCATTTGCCTATATTCATCTTGAGAAAACTTCTCTCTATTGGCATCCATTTGCATGAGCGGATAAAACAAAAGATCTGTTTCAGCTAAATTTTGCTTTTTAAAGCTTCCTAGCTTTCTTACCTGCCAATGAATATGTCCATGATTTAAACGTACAAAATAAAAAGCACTACTTTTTCCCAGATTAAATTCATTTAAAGTAAGTGATGTCTTTGGAGAAACTCTTGCTATAGAACCATCACCCAGTACTAGCCAAGCATACGAGTCTTCTGCAGTAACAAGCTCATCCCCTTCTTTGAGCCTAGATAAATACTGCGCATTGACATAATTTTCTCCTCTATAAAGCCTACATTCTCCCACACACTTTAAAACCCTACCAATAAGTTCAACCTGCTGGGCCTGGCGAAATTTTATTTTCCAATCAGGAGATATATCTCGTTGCTGTCTTTGTTGTTTCCAATAATTAAAATCCAACCATTTTACATGATCCATTTCATTCCACTCGATTAAGCTCTTTGCCTGACCTTTATAGCGCACTCCATCAGAATCTATTTTCGAAGGCTTAACTTGCCATTGATCTGTATGCAATAGAATTCTTGGGGCGGTTATCCCCATTTTCCCAAGTAGTTTTGTATCTTCAGTAGTTAAAGCGTGAGCCGCTAACGCACCACAATCAACTATAAAAAGAAAAATAATTTTTAAGCTTAAAAGTCTCATATATCTTCTTATCGACGAAGATTTAAACTACTCAAATCATTAGGAATTTGTTAGATTAATGCCTACAAATTTGCCTAATCGAAACAAGTACCCGAGGAGAGAACTCAGATGAGCGAGAACACAGATAATTTTTCATTTGTTGAGTCAGAAAAAAATATTTTAAATTTTTGGAAAGAAAATAAAATTTTTGAAAAAAGTTTAGATAAAACAAAAGATAATGAGTCTTATATTTTTTATGATGGACCTCCATTTGCAACAGGTCTTCCTCACCATGGTCACCTTGTAGCATCGACAATCAAAGATATTATTCCAAGATACTTCACGATGAAAGGTCGCTACGTTTCTCGTCGCTGGGGTTGGGATACACATGGTCTTCCCATTGAGCAACAAATTGATAAGAAATTTGGAATGAGTGCAAATGATTATGTAGAAAAAAATGGTGTAAAAGCATACTGTGATGCTTGCCGTGAAATTGTCTTAACTTATACAGGTCAATGGGAAAAAACAATCAATAGAATTGGTCGTTGGGTTGACTTTGAAAATGATTATAAAACAATGGATCCAGAATTTATGGAATCTGTTTGGTGGGTATTTAAAGAGTGTTGGGATAAAAATTTAATTTATCAAGGTAATAAAATTGTTCCTTACTCTCCTGCTCTTGAAACAGGATTATCAAATTTTGAAGCAACATCAAACTACCAAGATGTTCAAGATCCAGCTGTAACAGTACTATTTAAAATTAAAGGCGAAGAAGGGTATTTATCAGCATGGACAACAACTCCTTGGACACTTCCAAGTAACCTAGCTCTTATTGTAAATAAAGAAATCGATTATGTATTTGTTCATGAAAAAACTAAAGATGTAAAATTTTGGATTGCTAAAGAAAGAATTGCTGCATTTAAAAAAGGTCATGATTTCGAAGAACTAAAAGAATGCAAAGGAAGTAACCTAGTAGGACTTGAATACGAGCCGCTATTTCCATACTTTGAAGAAAAAAGAAGTGAAGGAGCATTCCAAGTTGTATCAGATAACTATGTAACAACTAGTGATGGTACAGGTATTGTTCACGCTGCTCCAGCTTTTGGTGAAGATGATAATCGAGTTCTAAAGGAACATAAAATATCAGCAATCGTTTGCCCGCTTAACTCTAAGGCTGAATTTACTGAAGAAGTATCAGATTATGCCGGTAGATTCATTAAAGATGCAGATAAAGATATTATTAAAAACTTAAAAGATAAAAATCAAGTATTTCATCAATCAGTTTTAGTCCATAGCTACCCATTCTGCCCTAGAACAGACACACCGCTAATCTATATGGCCATGCCACAGTGGTATTTAAGTGTTGATACAGTTAAGGAAAAAATGCTTAATGCTAACTCTCAAATCAACTGGGTTCCTGGTCATATTAAATCGGGACGTTTTGGAAAGTGGCTAGAAAATGCGCGTGACTGGGCAATTTCAAGAAATAGATTTTGGGGAACACCTCTACCGATTTGGATCAATGAGGAAACTGGAAACTCTGTTTGTATAGGTTCTATTGAAGAGTTAAAAAAATATACTGGTGTTGAAGTTAATGACCTTCACAGAGAAACAGTTGATACAATGGATTTCACAATTGATGGTGAAGCTGGGACATATAAAAGAATCCCTGAAGTTTTTGACTGTTGGTTTGAATCTGGTTCAATGCCTTACGCTCAACTTCACTACCCATTTGAAAATAAAGAGGTATTTGAAAATGGTTTTCCAGCTGAATTCATCGCTGAAGGTTTAGATCAAACTCGTGGATGGTTCTATACTCTTACTGTTTTATCTGCAGCATTATTTGATAAGCCAGCCTTTAAAAACGTAATCGTTAATGGAATGGTTATGGCCGCTGACGGAAAAAAGATGAGTAAACGTCTTCAAAACTACACGGCCCCTGATGCATTAATGGAACAATTTGGAGCAGATGCATTAAGACTAACTCTTATTACTTCTGGTTTAGTTAAAGGTGAAGAATTAAAATTCACTGATGAAGGTGTTAAAGACATGGTTCGTCGTGCACTTCTTCCATGGTTTAACTCATTTAAATTCTTTAATACATATGCCAAGGTAGATGGTTTTAACGCCTCAAAAGACCTTCAGTTTGGAGATAATATTTTAGACAGATGGGTCTTATCTAAACTTCAGACACTAATTAAAAATGTTAATGAAGAAATGCAAGCATACAGATTATATAATGTTGTTCCTCAGTTATTTAACTTTATTGAGGATCTAACAAATTGGTATATCAGACTTAATAGAAGAAGATTTTGGGAAGGTGAAGACCTTACAACTGATAAAGCTCAAGCTTATTCAACTCTTTACACAACTTTAAAAGAACTAAGTAAGATAATGGCACCATTTGCTCCATTTTTATCTGAATTCATTTACCAAGAATTAAAAACGAACTTTGGAGAAGACTTGCCAGAGTCTGTCCACTTATGTGACTACCCTGAATTTGACTCTAAATTTATTGATAGCAATTTAGAAGATGCTGTAGTTAGAATGCAAGAGCTTATTCTTTTAGGACGTCAAAAAAGATCTCAAGCCGATATAAAAGTTAAGACTCCTCTGGCGAACTTAACAGTAATTCATCAAGATAAAGACCTGCTTGATGGGATCTCTAAGCTTGAAGATTTTATTAAAGTTGAATTAAATGTAAAGGCTGTAAGCTACGACACTAACGAAGATAAATTCATTAAGCTTTTTGCGAAACCAAATGCAAGAGTTCTAGGAAAGAAAGTTGGTAAACGCTTTAAAGAGTTTATGTCTGAAATACAAAAATTAGACTCTGATACTCTTAATAAGTTTGAAGAGACTGGTAAGTTAAATTTATTAGATTTTGATCTGGAAAGCGAAGATGTATTCGTTTTAAGGGAAGCTCAAAAAGGCTCAAATGCTTTATCAAATAAATGGATCTCGATTGACTTAGACATTAAGCTAACACAAGAGTTAATCAATGAAGGTCTTGCAAGAGAAGTTGTAAACAGAATTCAACGTTCTAGAAAAGATTTAAACTTTAATGTTGATGACAGAATTAAACTAGTTGTAGACACAAGTGAGACGATGAAAGGTATCATCCAAACTTTTTCGGATTATATTAAGTCTGAAACACTCACAACAGATATTTCTTTTACAGCTATTCTCCAAGCTGATACCAACTCATTAGAACATGAAGTTGAAAAAGAAAAGTTAACAATTAAACTTACAAAATAATGAATAGCCCCAAATTGGGGCTATTTTTTTATCCATTTCTTTCAGGCGTGATAAATATGAATATAATAAATCAAATATTAAAAGGTAATCAATTCATCATTAAACAGCACAAAGAGTTACTAGAAATTCTAAGTGGTTTTGAAACAAAAAATAAATACTTAATCATGGATGAGCATAAAACACAGTTAGGATTTATAGCTGAACAGGGCTCTGGCTTTATGAGAATAATGAAGCGATTTTTTCTTAGAAGCCATCGCCCATTCGATATCTCCATTTTTGATAATGATGGTGTAAAAGCTCTTGATCTTCATCGTAAATTCTTTTGGATATTTTCTGATTTATTTATAGAGATAGAAGGCCAAAAGATTGGTTCTATTCATCGAAGATTCTCACTTTTACAAAAAAAATACTCTATTATTGACTCCTCAGCTAATGAGGTCTTCCAGATAAAAAGTCCTATTTGGAGGCTTTGGACATTTCCAATTTTAAACAAACAAGGTCAATCAGTAGGAGTTATAACAAAGAAATGGCAAGGTTTTCTATCTGAGGTTTTCACTGACTCAGATGCCTTTGTGATAAAACTAGATTCAACAGATCTCACAATTGAGCAAAAGACTCTGCTTTTTGCTGCTGGAATCTCTATTGATTTTGATTTCTTTGAAAACAACCAAGGAACTTCTGGCCTTTTAGACTTCTTAGGTAACTAAGACTAAAATGAGTCTATGTTAAAATACTTTGTTTTAGTTTTTATTTCATTCAGTGCTAGCGCTTATGGTCCAAGAGACTTAGATGTAACAACGTATAAATACAATAGATATATCAAGCCTCAGTTACGAAGTATAATCCAAGACTATAAAACACTTTTATTCATTTTGAATCCTGAATTAAAAGTTTTAAAAGAATCATTTAATCATAAAAAAACAATTTCAAGACTTGAATATACGCTCAAAGATAAATGTTATATTACAAAAATGAGTAATTGCTTTTCAAATATGGAGAAAATATCTGCTTCTTTAAAGAAGCTAAAAAAAAGTAGCTATAATAAAGTTGATTTTGAAAAAATAAAAAATTTGAATTTAGACCAAAAATTAAAAGCACAAAACCAATTTAGATCTTTTTATCAAGAAATTACAAACGCAGAAGTTGAAATTGATAATTTTCTAATGGAAGCTAAATTGATTTCACCAAAGTTTATTCATACTCAAAAAATTAAGCATTTGCTAACAAATATCATTACCGCATTTGACTTATTTGTCCTTCAGTCAAGTGATAATAGATTTCAAAACGACTTTACAGCTTACTGGTCAAGCTTCGTAAGGCCAGTAGATAGACATATTCTCATTAGAAATAATAAAGATTATTTTTCTAAAAATATAAATGATTTAAATATAATTTGGAATGCTCTAAATATTAGACTTACTAAAAGAAATTTTTCTATACCAAAGCAAGCTAAGACACTTTTAAATATTATGCATAATAGATGGAATAATATTTTGAAAGTTTGCTTGATTACGAATCAAAGAAGATAATTTGGGCAAAAAAAAGCCCCAGATTTCTCCAGGGCTTCGTATTAGATTTTACCTTTACGGTAAGACTTTACATTAGTTTTTCTTCTTCTTTTCTCTGCTGCTTCAGATTTCTCTTTGGCTTGGATAGAAGGTTTCTTATACTCTTGCTTAGCTCTGTACATTTTTACAATTCCATAAGAATCACATAGTCTTTTAAATTTTCTTAAAGACTTCTCTACACCGAACTTTTCATCAACTTTAATATAGATATTTTGCATTTGAGTTCACCCCCTTCCGCATAGCATTATGTCTGACAAGGCCAGAGTTAAAATATTAGTTTGGATAAATTAATTCAAAAGGGGTATATATGTCAACGATTATGAGGTGTTAAATGAAAAAGCAGATCGGTTTATTCGAAGATAATTCAAAAGATTCTAGTGCTCCTTTGGCCTATAAACTAAGACCAAAAACATTAGAGAGTTTTCAGGGTCAGAAGAAGATCTTAAAAAGGTTACAGTCTTTAAATTACAATAACTTACCTCATATTATCTTTTGGGGACCTCCTGGTTGTGGAAAAACAACATTAGCTAATATTTTGACAAATGAAGCCGAGCTTGAACTATATTCTTTCAACGCAGTTCTAGGCGGGGTGAATGATCTTAGAAAATTGATTACACAGGCAATTGAATTAAAGAATCTTCATGGAAAAACAGGTGTTATTTTCATAGATGAGATTCACAGATTTAATAAAGCTCAACAAGACGCTTTACTTCCCTATTTAGAAAAAGGTGACTTTATCCTTTTTGGGGCAACTACTGAGTACCCTCAAACAAGTTTAAATAAGGCCATACTATCTAGAGTACAGGTTTGGGGATTTGAAAAGCTATCAAAAGGTGAAATCTTAGAAATCCTACTTACAGCAAATACTGAAACTCAGCTAGAGATTGATAAAAATATTATTGAGTATATAGCTAGTTTCTCTAATGGAGATGCAAGGAGTGCCCTTAATAATCTTGAACTTCTTACACATAATAAAGATCAAATATCTTCTATGAGTATTGAAGAAATTAAAGAAAAAATTTTTAATACACAAAGAGAGTACGATAAAAACTCTGATAGACACTATGATGTAATATCTGCTTTTATAAAGTCTATTCGCGGCAGTGACGTTGATGCAGCAATTCTATGGCTAGCAGTTATGCTTGATGGCGGAGAAACGCCAGAATTTATTGCAAGAAGGCTTATTATAAGTGCCAGTGAAGACATTGGTAATGCAGACCCTAGGGCCTTACAAATGGCCACAAATGCTCACTACGGAATAAAAAATATCGGAATGCCAGAAGCAAGACTTATTCTTGCTCAGGCAACTACTTATCTGGCCCAAGCTCCAAAGAGTAATGCTAGTTATGAAGCGATTAACCAAGCTCTTCAATATGTAAGGAATAATCCTACTATAGAGGTCCCTAGTCATCTTAGAAATAATCATCCCGATAATAAAAACTACAAATACCCTCACAGTTATACAAATCATTGGACACCACAAGAATATCACCCGAGTCATTTGAAGTTTTTTAATTCTTCAGGCCTTGGATATGAAAAAATGCAAAATGATTATTTGGACAAGGTACGTAAATAAACTTACAATTTCTATATGATTGAATATATTATTGCCCACAGTCCTGACGATAGAGTCTTAGATAAAGCATGCTCCATTCTAAAAAAAGGTGGAATAGTTTGTCTTCCAACAGATACCAACTGGATACTTATAGCAAGTCCTTATCATAAAGATGGAATTGAAAAACTTTACAAAATAAAAAAAGAAAATGGGACAAAGCACTTCTCATTATTTTGCTCAGATATTTCAATGGCGAGTAATGTTGCTTTAATAGATAACCAAGCTTTTAGATTATTAAAAAAAGCTATTCCTGGAAATTACACTTTCATTTTTGAGGCCACAAAACAAATTTCAAAAATTATAAAGGCCACAAAAACTGATAAAGAGATAGGTATACGTTTTGTCCCAAGTCTCCTTGTGACAAAGATTTTAGAAAAACTTGAAGATACAGTAATTAGCACAAATATCCCTTTATCCAGCCTAGGTACTAATCCTGAGGATGAGGTCTTCTCATATATGATTGAAGATTGTGATATCGCTCATATGATTGATATGATTATAGATCCAGGAGAATTAGATTTTGCTGGTCCCAGTACCATTGTTAGCTTTTTAAATGATATTCCTGAAGTTATACGTGAAGGAGCAGGAGATCCTACTGTATTCTTATAATTAACGTACTTCTAGCTGTTGGTTTTTCTCTTTTTCGACAAGGAAAGTAAGTTCAAGAGCTTCAACGACCTCACCAGGACTTGTTTTGATACGAGTTTTTATTGCTAAATCATATACTCTAAATTTTGTTGAAAGTTTTTGCACAGCTGGTCTCAATATTGACTTCACCTCAGAGTACTGAGTATTCATATTGATAAATCTTAACCTAGCTCCATACTTTGTTTTATTTTCACTAACCTTAACTAACCACTTTAAATTTGAGAATTCGTTCTTAGAAATGATATTAATAACTTCTTGAATAGAGGTCATCAAGACTGCTGACGACTTTTGTCCCTTCATTTTGGTGGCTAATAATTCATAAACCTCTTCGATTGACGAAGCACTTGTTGTCTTACTTTTCGCTTTTCTTTCTTTAGCTAAGGCACCAGTATTATCAATTTTATCTAGGAGTCTCTCTTTATTATTTAAGAGTTCTTTGTATTCAGCTGATAAAACTTGAACATCATCCTGGGAATGAGAAACTCTATTCCCTTCGGTGATTACACTTTTATTTAAATTAGATATTTCTATTTCTAAGTTTTTAATTTTTTGTTTAAGTTTATCCT
>CAKZUQ010000029.1 GCA_937923325.1 uncultured Bacteriovoracaceae bacterium | reverse complement strand
ACCTGTTGTGAGTTTTTTGAGATCATCTAATGCCATGAAAGTATTTTGGCATAAAAGTGATGGATGGCCCAATTATTTTAATGACATGAGGCCGTATGAATTGATTTGCATACTTACACAACAACTTATTGAGCATTTACTTACACTACTGTAAAATCTTTTTACATGGAGCTTGAATGAGTAAATTAATATTCTCTTTAACACTAATGGTGGTAATGGTTCAAAATTATGCATTTTCTAGTGAGGAAGTTTGTAGTATGGGCTACTCTCAAGTTACTTGGAAAGGAAATAGCCCTAAAACTAATAGAGGGATGCTGTTAGTGGAGAACTCATCGAATAAGTTCTATTTATACTTTGATGAGTTATCAAATAGAGATATTGAAATTTTAACAGATAGTTATGACAATGGTAAACGCATAGATATAAGTATTATATCTTTAAACTGTAAGGAAGATTTTGAATTTGAAAGAAATCGAAAAAACCTTGTCGTAGTTAGTGAAATAAATCTTAAATTTCTAGGTTATACAAATGAGGATGATCAATGTGATTGTAAAGTTGATAGAATGTCAGGTAATACTCCGCTGCTATATCAATTACCAAATACAGAAACCTTAGAACATCTATTAAGTTCAGTTGAAGGAATTTCAAATGAGTTATCAAAAGAAATATCAAGTAATATCTCTAGGCTTATCAGAAAATTAGATCGCAGAAGACCTGTGGCGAACTCAATAATAACACCATTTTTAATAATTAAAGAAATTGGTAAATCTGGAGTTAGTGAAATTTCTGGCAAAGACCTAATGCAAGTTTTAACCAGTAGTAGTTTGACTGAAGAGGAATTCTTAGTGAACTTTTTCAAGGATTTAAAAACTCTCAAGTTTTCAAAGGGAAAGCGCGGTGAGATCGTTACTACTATAGAGACTGAAAATAAAAAAGATATTATTATTACTGGAGAGTCAGTCCCTGTAGAGAGCGAATATCAACGTAAAATTCTAGATAATCAATTTAAATACATTAAAATAAGTGATAAATCCCAAATAAAGTTTGAAAATAATGAGCTAGAAGATAAGCAAGAAATATCGCTTAAAAATATCTCTGCAAAAGTCTATGCTCCAGGCGTTGAATGGCTAACTGTAAATCTTAAGGGGATGAGTTTATTTGAATCTCAAAACTCTACTTTAAAGATAACTGGTTCTAAATTATTTTTTGAACAAACAGTACCTTTTGACATATAAATTACTTTTGAGTGTTGAGCTAATACCTAAAAAATGAAGGAACTAATATGTCTAAGTCTTTATTAGAAAAAAGCCTAACACTTTTACTAACAATTACTTTTTGTTTTCCATCTTTTGGAAGTGGCTCCATTGTCAATACGACTCAAAAAAAATCAATAGAAAATAAACTAGAAATTCAAACAAGTGTGTTTCAAACAGAATTGTATAGGTCTTATAAGAAGAACATTTTAGAGTCAATTACCATTGAAGAGCAAAAAACTGAAAGATCAGTTGAACAATGGAGAGAATCTGACTGGATTCGCTATATAGATCAAATAGTAAAAAGTGAAATCATATTTAAAGTCGAAAATAATAATAAAACTGAAAAACAACAAAAAAAATTAATCAAAATACTTTCAGATGGACTTAAAGATGGAGTTCAAGGTGCTTATCGCTCAACAATTTCTATGGGAAGAAAAAGTGGAGTCGAAGCTGTTATTGCATATTTAGGAGGTTCAGCTACTGGCTATGCATTGATGGGGGTGGGGATGATTATTGGATCTGCTAGTATGACTGCTTTTTTCACTGTATTTCCTTTAGGGACAATAATCGCTTCAGGCATTATTGCTGTCCAAGTTCTTAAAACAAATTTAGAGCGTAAAAAAGCTTTTAATAGTAATGAGAAATTAGACTATTATACAGAATATAAAAATACTTTAAAAAGAGTTCAAAAAGTGTTTAAAGTTAAAGAAGATGATCTGGTTTATAGCTTTAGTATAAACCATGGGATTATTATAAAGAAAAAAAGCTTAATGAAATCGATGAGCCAATTTGTAGGAATTGGAAAATCGAAGTTAAGTATTATTAATTTGAGAAGATCACTAAAAAAGAACAACCTTTATTCAAAAAGGTTAAAAAAAATATTAAGAAGTAATAAGTTAAGTTATTACGAAAAGATTATTACAGTATTAAGTATTATTAATACAGAGTTTAAAGTTGAAGATAAAGAGGCCGTTTTTAGTCGTTTTGATAAGAGTTTTGTTCATAATCTTCCAGAAGTTAAGGGACTTGTAAATATTTCAACATGGGGAGAAGAAACAATAATGATTAATAGTTTATATGATCTTCCGGTATCAATGAGAAAAGCTCCAACTGGAGTCGGTTTTATTACAATAGTAAAGTTATATAAAGACTTCATTATACCTAAATTAGCTGATAGTTTAGCAGGTGTTCACTTTAAGGAATTTAAGTGCCTTCGAAGTAATCTTTGGAGTCATTTAGCTAAAGGTTATAAGAATACAAACTTAGATTGGAATAGTACAAATGAAGAGTCAAAAGTATTTTTAGAGAAGATAGATAGCTGTTTAATTTAGTTTAAATCGTTTCTATTACTTTTTGAATATCAATATCTAATGCACATTTAAAATGCTTAAGAGGACAAGATTTTTTTCCATGAAGTCCACAAGGCATACAATCCAAACGTTTTTCTAGTTGAATAACTTTAGAATCATCAGATAGTGGATAATAGCCAAAGTCTGGAACTGTCGAACAGAAAATAGCAGTGGTTTTGGCATTAACAGAGCTTGCAAGATGTAGTGGCGCCGAATCATTAACAAAGACTCTTTTCGCATTTTTCATAAGTGCTGCTGAGTCAACAAGGTTTAGTTTTCCACAAAGGTTTATGCAGTTATTTGAATCTTGTATTATACTTTCAATAAATTCTTTATCATCAGGTCCACCGATAAAGTATAGTTTGTAATCCTTTGAAATCACTTTTGCTAGCTCTATCCATTTCTCTTTTGCCCACTGTTTTGTAAACCAAACACTTGAAGGGGCTAAAACAATATAATTACCCTGGTCAAGATCTTTAATTTTATCCGTATTACTTTTCAGTATTGCTAGGCTTGGCTTAAGCTCTTTTGCTTTTGGCATTTTTAAATCGGTGATAATAGGTGAGAGCAAAAGTAGGTTTCTTTGAACTTCGTGGTAAAAGCTATCTCCATCTATATGGGGAATCAAATGATTAATTCGATGGTGAAATAAAAAGCTTAGAGGATTCTGTTTAAAGCCAATTTTTACTTTTGCTCCACAAAGGGCCATGAATATACCAGAACTTGTGAATCGTTGTATATTTAAGACAACATCATATTCTTCTTGCCTTGCTTGTAGGGCCAACTTAATAAGGTTTTTGTATTTACCCTTTTTCTTATCCCATATTATCGTTTTGTTAATAGCAGGATGACTTTTTAAAAGTGACTCATTTCCTTTACGCAATAAAAAATCTATTTTTGAATGAGCAATATTTTCTTTTATGAACTTTAACATAGATGTCGCAAGTACAACATCTCCAATGAATGCGGTTTGTATAATTAGTATTTTCATCTTTGTAGTAACTCTTCTAGTTTTATGTTCATTCTTTTTTGATTAAATTTTGCATGAAGTAAATCCAAGCCATTCTCTTTAAACGTATCTTTCATTTTATTAGACTTGGATAGTGTATATAAAGCTTTGGCCATTAAATTGGTATTAAATGGCGATATCAGTATTCCATTATACCCATGAGTAATAACTTCATAATTAGAAGCAGTGTTAAATGCAATTGTAGGTTTTTGATATAACTGCGCTTCTAAAAGAGCGTTAGATAGTCCTTCAAAAAGAGACGTAAAGACAAATATATCAACTCTATTAAAAAAATCCTCTGTATTAGTATGGCCAATTAATTTAATTTCCTTAGTTAATTCTTGAGCCTCTATTAATTCGATAAGTTGAGTTTTAAGTGGCCCTGTTCCTGCAATTAGAATTTCAAAGTTTAGATCTGTTTGCTTTAATTCTTTTGCAATATCAATTAAGTATTTCTGTCCTTTTTGCTCAACAAGTCTTCCTAAGTTACCTATAACAATTTTTTCTTGTTCTACTTTAGCCCGTGGAATTTCGTGAAGATTTACACCGTTAAAAATGATCGATATTTTAGACTTTAACTCTTTGATATTTTGGTGAATTGATTTTTTTACTTCTCTAGAATTTGCTATAAAGTCCGTTATATATTCAGTATAAACCAACTTATTTATTTTCGAGGCCTTGATTGGATGATTCATTCCTCTTCTATAAATAATTTTTTTTATATTTAAACTATGACCTACACTTCCTGCGAGCTTGGCATCTTGTGGAAGATTTAGAATGATTGAATCGAGTTGCCACGAGGTAAAGAGACTTCTTAGTTTACGTTTCTTTAATGGGTTTAGAAAACTGAGTTTTCCTACTGGGATAGTTGTTATCTCAAAATTTGATTTCTTTAATTTATCGCCAAGTTTGCTAGATGTATGTGTGATAATATACACGTTATAACCTTGCGAGCGAAGATATTTAGCAGTGTTGTAATGCCATTTTTCTCCACCGCCCCAAGCTTTATTAGTATTGAATAGGCAAATATTTTTACAAGTCGGTGTCAAACTTCTCACCGTTGTGCATTCTCCAGATTTTAACGTTTCTTATGAACACATTCCATGCACCCATAGAAGAAATAACTAGTCCTGCTTTTCCATCTAGAATTCCTCTTTGTAAAATATATCTTTTTACAAAGGCAAACAGTGGCTTGATAATTAAATGATAACTTGTAATTTTGGAAATCTTATTTACTCTATCTAGTGCCGCCCAAGTTGTATAACGTTCACCTTTTTTAAGGTGTGCACTAAGACCTTTTCCTGAGTACGTGTCATGTTTTAATCTGCCATTCAGTCTACCTACAGTTCCTTCGGTTTCAATTTCGGCATGCACGTGTTTGTTTTGATACTTACACTTACTTTTTCTAAATAATCGTATAACTGCATCACCACCCCAAATATGATTGAGTTTTTGGTCCATGAAATAATTATCTCTTCCAATCCAGTAGGCAACATGCACAGGGTTTTCTATCGTTTTTTTCATCTCTGCAATTAGTTTTTCATTCGTTCTTTCGTCCGAATCAAGTAAAAATATCCAGTCATGTTGTGCTTGAGGTATAGTCCAGTTTTTTTGAGCTGCTGAGTGCTCGTATTCATGCTCAAGAAGTTTGACCTGTGGGAATTGCTTAACAATTTCTACTGTCTTATCTGTACTAAAAGAGTCAACGACAATAATCTCGTCGGCAAATAGACATGATTCTATTGCGCCTTTTATATTATGTTCTTCGTTAAAACTGGGAATGATTGCTGTTATTTTTTCCATATGAACCTGTTCTTTTTAATTAGGTATTAGTTTTAAATGTTTTTACTTGATTTGGGTATATTCTATGCAGTACGACTATGATGCGTAAAGCAAAACAATTGATTTTTTTAGGTTTTTACGTTGCGAAAGAAGAAAAATTTAGAGAAAATAGTTAAGAAATTTTGAGTGGAATCTAACTAAAAATTGGTGCTCGAGGCGAGACTTGAACTCGCACAGCCATAAGGCCGAGGGATTTTAAATCCCTTGTGTCTACCGATTCCACCACTCAAGCACTGAAGTTAGTTTTGGTATATTGAATTATTATAAAGGATTAGTCAATAAAAATGAGACATAAATTAATAAAAAAAATATTTATTTTATTCGGCCTTTTTTTGTTTATAGCTTGCTCTTCAAAGAAAAATGCTTCAAACAAAGAACTGATCTTTGGTTCAAAAGATTATGCAGATGCATTCGTATCTAAAATAAAGCCAAGGTGGTTTGAAACTGTTAATAGATTCAAACTAGTAAACTCGAAGAACGAGACAATTCCAAATCGTTTCTTTGATGTCGCACCGTTTAATGATCTTAAAAATAAAACAATGAATGTTATTATAACAACTCCGGAAGGTTCTCTTTATAGTAATCAACTGGACGTTGCTAGTGGACAATTGTTCCAAGATAAAAAATTCTGTTCGCAAGAAGATGAATATAAAAAGTATGACGGCACAATCTTTAGGCCACCTTTTAGTACTGGAGTAATACCTAGAGTGCTAGATCAGCTAAATTTACCTCAAAAGGTTATTGTATTTGGTGGCAAGAACTATTTTAAAAAATATTTTTTAACTCACTTCTTCGATGTACGAGTTGTAGGTGGTTTTATTGAACAAATTTGTCCTCGAGGCGGTTGTTTAACTTCGGATCAGTGGAGATCTAGGTTGGTGTTAGTCGCAGTACAAAATGGAAATAAAAATTATGATAAAGTTGAATCTATTACAGATTTAAAAAATATTCATGATTGGGATCATGTAAAAGCATTTATTCAAAATGGATTCGGAAAAAATAAAATTGCTGAAAAATACTTTCCTGCTTATAGAATGGGGGCAGAGGTCTCGTCTGGCCAAGCAATATCTTTTTTAGAGAAAAGTTCTACTGTTTTTAATTTAAAAAAATTACAGTCAATGAGACTGTCTTGCTATAAGTTGTATGATTATCTTTGGAAGGATTTGAGTTATGTTTCAGCAACTGAAAAAGAAGCAAAAACAAAAGAAGAAATTAGGGCCAAGGCGATTGAGATTAGACAAAGTAAAACTAGAAAAAGATTGGAGAAGCCATTTTATAGAAGATTTATTAAGAATTTTAAAAAATTTGGAGACCAGTACAAAACTTGTTCTAAATATATTTATCCAACAAATATTAATAGTAATCCTGACAGGCATTGGTTATTTGCTTATTTAACAGCATTTCATAAATTACACGACCTAGGCTTTGTCTATAATTGTAAGGGAAACTCCTGGATAGTTAACCCTACATTGAGTGATGGAAAGTTAGCTATCTCTTTAGAAGATCAATTTTCTTCTTGTTCTGGTATGGATATTAATAAATCGATGGATTTTGCAGTCAAAATGCTAGATACTCTTAGGTCTAAAAGAAGAATGTCATATCGATATGTTGATTACGATAGAGGTTCAACAGGGACTCATCATAAAGTCTACTCATGGGTTAAGATTGATGGGAAAACAAATTCATGTTCTAGCCAGTCTGAAAGTAATTACGATCTAAGAAAAGATATTTTTCCATCAGATATTAAGTGGAAGCAAAGAGGAAGTGGGCATAAAGCTACAACTGACATGGGAGATATAATTTACTAATGAATACATCTAAGGATAACGTAGCTCAAGTAGGAGTTATTCGTAAATTAATTAATAAACTAGAAAATTGGGCGAGTTCTGATTTTTTTATCCCTACATTTATAACTGGAACCTCTTGTGTTGATGAACTCATTTGTTTTCTTAATAGTGATGTTGAAGGGCAAGAGTGTATTGTTTCTACAAAAGAAAGTTCTAGTCTCGCACCTGACATTTTATTTATTAGTGGAAGTGTTAATTATAAAAAAATTGAGATTATCAAAGAGGCTTACTCTAAGCTCTCTGGTGACAAGTATGTTGTAACTATTGGGCCAATGGCAAAGAATATAATGGGCTTTGAAACTTATAATTCTCCTGGTAAAATTGAAGATCATATACCTGTGGATTTACATATTTATGGAAATCCTCCTTCAAAACTAGATATTTTAAATGGTTTAAAAAAACTAAAGGACTTAAGAAATGAGTCTTGTTAACAAAATAAATAGTCACTTGTTTGGCCACGAAATCATTTGGAGTAAAAATAGAGGAGTTGTTAATACTAAGCTAGAAGAGTTGGAAACCGTTCTTTTATGTTGTAAAGAGAATTTAGGTTTTGTTTGGATCTCTGATATTATTGCTTATGAAAAAGATGAAACTCATTATTCACTAAACTACCTTCTTAAACACCCAGAAGATGGTATTAGTTTAATTGTAGGTTGTTCATTTAAAAAAGATATAATAGTTAAGTCAATTGCACCACTGTGGAGACATGCGGCTCAATTCGAAAGAGAAGTGCATGAGATGCTTGGAGTAAAGTTCGACTTCAATATTCCTCGTTATCTTTTTCCAGAATCTTTTGAAGGTCACCCTCTTCAGAAATCATTTAAAGCTTTCACAACAAAAGAAATAAGACCTAAAAAGGTAAAAAGTAATTTTGCTATAACTCCAAAATTTCCTCTTAATGAACAAGATATTAAAATCTACCTTGAACTTAATGATGACAAAATTACTCAATGTGATATTGATATGGGCTACCATCATTTTGGATACGAAAAGAGTGTTGAAGGCAAAAATTCTAACTTTGTTTTAGATACAATCGGAATACTATCTTCCAGAACATCTCCTATGTGGTCTATGGCATGGGCACATCTTATCGAGCAAGGTTTAGAGCTTACAATCCCTGATAAAGCAATGGGAATTAGGATGATCTTAAACGAGCTTACAAGAGTTAAAGATCATCTCTATACATTGCTTATTATGTCTTATCAGTGTGGCTATGAAGACTTTGTTAGCAGCTTAACAATATGGTATAGAAAAACTTTAGAGCAAATCCAAATCTTGACACAAAGTAGCAACCCCTCAACGCTAATAACTATTGGCGGAGTAAAAAAAGATCTTCCAGTCGGGTGGACAGCAACATGTACAGATTTTTTAAATCTATTAGAAAAAGAACTTTTAACCGAGTATAAATTTTTCACAACAAACTCATTTTGGTTTGAAAGATTACAATGTGGAACTATTGATCGTAAAAAAGCTATGGAGTGGGGGATCACAGGTCCAGCTTTAAGGGCCTGTGGAGTTAATTACGATCTTAGAAAACGAGACCCGTTATATTTTTATAATGAAGTTTCTTTTGATATTCCTTTAGGTGTGAATGGACATATTTATGACAGATTTTTGATTTATGTAGAAGAAATATTTCAGTCTTTAAAAATTATTGGTCAAGTTTTAGATAATATTCCTACTGGAAAAATAGTAAGTGAAGATATTAATAGTCTCTACTCTCACAATAAAAGCTTGGAAAACTTTGATCAAAAAAAGTTTAAATCTAGTATTTATTCGAGCTTTTCAATAGACTTTAAGAGATCTTGGTCTGAGTGGGAATCATCTGGAGGAATTACTCATATAAATGCTATCTTTGAAGGTGATAGACTAAATAGATTAAAGATAGCATCACCTGGTCAGAAATTAATAAGCCTATTTTCTGAAGAGGTAAGTGGTGAAAGATTAGAAGATATAGAACTTTTTTGGTTGTCCCTAGGTGTAAAAATGTCAGAGGTTGAAAAGTAATGATTGTAAATCTGAAGTATTATAAAGAACATGGCTATATTAAAGGTGTCATTTTTATTGTACGTAAAATGTTTTTATCCTTAAATCAACCTGTCATAAAAGAACAAGTATCAAAGTGGGGTGGGGAAACACTTTACGAGAACTATCCCAAGTTTAAACTGAATGAGGGCACAGGAAGCTTTAATTGTACTAGCTGTAAATTATGTAGTGATATTTGTCCCACAAATTGCATTAGTGTTGAAGGTACAGTAGATGTAAATGACATCAGAGTTGGAAATAGTCCAAAATCTTTTCTATTAGACCTTTCAAGTTGTACACAATGCAATAAGTGCATTGATGTTTGCCCTGTTGATGCATTATCAAATCAAGGCCGGTATGCTCAGAGCTATTTTGATTCAAAGAGTCCACTTGACCTTAAGCAATTTGAAAAAGAAAGACTGAAGTCAATTTAATAAATCAACTGTTTTTGTGTAAGGTTACAAAGGTAAAAATACTTATACAATAAAATCGTTGAAAATAGACTCTCTTGTTACACTTTTATCAAGTCGATTAATTTTTTTGATAAAGTCAGCTCTATCCACTTGCTTACCACCAAAACTTTCAATTATTGGTGTTACCATCTGCGTATCTATAAATTCAATACTGCTTGTTTTTAATTTCTGTATTAAATGAACAAGTGCTACTTTTGAAGCATTACTTTTTTTATGAAACATTGATTCACCAGAGATAAGCTCTCCAATGCAAACACCATAAAGACCACCTACTAGTTCTTCTTTATCAAAAACAGCGACTGAATAGGCCAGTCCGTTATTAAAGAGCTTAGTATAAGCGTCTATTATATTTTGATATATCCAAGTTCCTGATTCATGCTTACGACTAATAACAGAGCATCTGGTAATAATTTGTTCGAAGTCATAATTAAACTTCACTGTATAATTGGTGTTTCTTAAAAACTTTTGCAATGACTTTGAAACTTTAAATTCAGACAAATCAATAATACCTCTTGGATCAGGAGAGAACCAAGTCATTGGGTAGCCGTCTTCTACAGGCCATGGAAATATTCCATTTGTGTATGCTGTAACAAGTGTTTCAGTATCTAAATTACCACCAACGGCGAGAAGTCCATCTTCATTTGCAGATTCTACTGGTGGGAAAATTACTGGCATTTATTTCATAACCTCAAATAGTTTATTAACAATTAAGGCAGCACTTTTCAAAGTTGTATCAGGCTCAATAGTCATTTTGTCTTTCATATTACTGTGAACAAATGGAGCTACTTCTACCATATCAGCACCAGTGACCTTAACGACCTGAGCAATCTTCTCAATCAGTTGAATACATTGGTGTGGCTCAAGACCATCTCTTTCTGGTGTTCCTGTTGAACTAGCATACATTGCATCAAGAGCGTCAATATCAAAGCTTATATAAACTTCTTCAATTTTTTCATCTTTTAAATACTTAATTGTATTTTCAATAACACAAGTAATTCCGTTGTCTTTAAAATCATAATTCCAAAACTGTTGAACACCTAAACTTCCTTCCCAGTGAGATTTTTCTTGTCCACTTGAGCGAATTCCATATTGTAAAAGATTTGATGGCTTTTCTAAAAGTTCAATCATATGATAGGCCCAAGATGCAAAACATATATCGACGCCGAGTCTGTTAGGCATTAAGTCTGTATGAGCATCAAAATGAATGATAGCAACTTTAACACCACTATTTCTTTTATGATTGATCCATGATTTAACTAGTGGGTAACTAACTGAGTGATCTCCACCTAAGGTTAATAGCTTTGCTTCAGGTTTAAAGTCGAGTAATGAAGTTGTAAAATCTTCAGCAATACTTAATGCACTTACAGGTAGGTTTTCACCTTTATAGATTGACTCTTGGCACTTTTTTATCAAGTCTTGTTTTAGATACTTATCATGAAGTAAGTGTGGAATTACTTTTATATCTCCAACGTCAAAATATTCTTCACAGTTGGCCGTACTTAAAAGCTCGTCTCTAATAAAAAGTGGACCCCAGTTAGCACCTCTTTGAATTCCCCCACCGGTATCTGAACATAGGCCCAATAAGATAGGCAAATCTGTATCTTGTAGATTTACAAGTGAGTTCTTCCACTTAGTATCGACTTGATCTCCTTCACTAGTTCCGTAGAGCTTTTGATGAAGATTTGATTTATTTTCTTTTGCTGTATGGACTGTAAATACACCATTACCTGGAGGAGCCAAATATGTTTTTGTTTTTTCTAAAAAGTTTGTCATGTTTTTTCTTTTACTTCTTATTATACTAAAAAGTTATTTTGAATTTTTGTTGATAGTAAGCATTCTTTGTAGTCTTCATGAAACTGTTCACTTCTGTTCTCTTTCATATAGTTAAGGAACTCTTTAATTATATGATATTCATAAGAGATAATATCTTGATTTAACTTTTTGTAAACACCTGCGATATGAGATGTTTTATTTATATTTTTTACATCATGTAAGTGTCCAGGAGTGAAAGGCTCAGTTTCAAATACATCGAGATAAGCAAATGCCTTGGGATTTTTTTGAAGAAAATGAACAAGGTGACTTTCTTCAATTAGAGCACCTCTTGCGGCATTAACTATTAAAACTTCTGGGTCTAGTTGTTTTAGTATCTCCTGATTAATCATCTTTGTACTTTCATCGTTTAAACTTTGTGCCATTAAAAGAATCTGTACGTCTTTGAACATATCTTTGTTGTATTCAGTCGTTAGGTCTGAATGACCAAATTGATTATCTACATAGGGGTCAAATACTTTTACCTCTCTACAAAGAGGTGAAAGTGAGTTCTTAACAACTTTACCGATATGGCCATTACCAAGAATTAAAACTTTCTGATCTCTAAGTAACTTTCTCTCCCAGGTTCTATCGTTTGACCAGTGAAGGTGATTTTCTATCTTTGTGAAATGATTGAAGATACAACCTATTATATATTCTGCTACTGCATGAGAACGAATTGGGTTTCCAAGAACAATTGGAAAATTAGACTTCTTAATAAAGTCTACAGGAAAGTTATCATGACCAGAGTTTGGATGAATCACAAGTATTGTTTTATCTAGTAAAACCTTTGGAAGCTCTTTAGACTTTGTATGAGTATTTGTAATTAATATAAAAGGGTCTTCTTTATTAATTTCATTTAAACTCTTAATGTACTTAACACCTTCAATTCTCTCTAGAATTGTCTTTTCTTGTACGAAAAAGGCCGGGTTTTGGTATGATGACGCGCTGGTCCTGTAAATTTGTACTTTCATATGAAAATTCTAATCTAAATTAAAGCTAGAGACTAGCGAAAATAAGTATAAACATGTAGGATGCTGCAAAGTTTAAGGGGTAAAACATTATGATTTCAATCAAATCGAGTAGAGAAATAGAAATTATGCGTGAGACATGTCAACTCGCTGCAAAAACATTAAATTATATCGAAGATAAATTAGAGATAGGAATGACAACAGACGATGTAAATAAACTATGTCATGACTTTATAGTTGAAAACGGTGCTTATCCTTCACCTTTGAATTACCACGGATTTCCCAAGTCAGTTTGTACTTCTTTAAATGAAGTTATCTGTCATGGTATTCCAAGCAAAAAAGATGTTCTAAAAGACGGTGATATTTTAAATATTGATGTTACAACTTATTTTAAAAATTTTCACGGAGATACAAATAGAACTTTTTATATCGGAAATGTTAAGCCAGAAGTTAAAAAGTTAGTTCAGGTTACTTATGAATGTATGATGGAAGGAATTAAAGTTTGTAAGCCAGGAGCACGCATGGGTGATATTGGAGCTATTATACAAGATATTGCTCATCGTAATGGCTATAGTGTTGTTCATGAGTATTGTGGCCATGGAATCGGTAGAGAATTTCATGAAGAGCCTCAGGTTCTTCATTATGGAACAAAGGGTGCTGGAGCTGAAATGAAGGCAGGTATGACTTTTACAATAGAGCCAATGATTAATCTTGGTAAACGTCACTGTAAAGTTTTAAAAGATGAGTGGACAGTTATAACAAAAGACAAAAAAGTATCGGCTCAATTTGAGCACACTATCTTAATCACTGATACTGGTTATGAAATTTTAACTTTGGATCCAGATGGAAAACAAGAACCCACAATTTAGTATTGATATAGACGGAAATGAACTAGTACACTCGATAGCTTATAAAGGGACAGACTTAAAAGTTAAAGAAGTGACTTCTAAGTTAAACGATCATTTTTATAAACGAAATGTAAATGAAGTTCTCGATACAGATCAGGCTAAAATGTTCGATCTTGTAGGGTTTAAGTTAGAGAGCCTCAGTTTGGATATTCTTCTTGGATCTATTAGAGAACAAATATATGACTATAAAGGGGTTGTTAGCGGATTGCTAAAAGCTAAAAATGCAAAAGCTTACGATCTGTTATGTCGGTGTAAAGGTATTACTTATAAAGATCTAGACGAGTTGTACTTAAAGCAAAAAGGTGATCGTAAGCAGGTTCTGTTAGAGTCTGAGGTTTCTGGAGTTTGTGGATCGTGTAAACTTGATTTTAACTCTTATTTTTCTAAACTAGAAGAAGAGAAGTCTTTTATAAATGGTGAAAATAGTACAATTTGGATTAGTAGAATCGATAAGTCTATAGATGAATTCTACTTTGTTTGTCCTCCTGAATACACTAATCTTAAATTTGAAGTCATTAGTATTACTGTGCATGCATTAAAAATAAAATGTATCAGAGGTGATTCAACTCTTAAAAGACCACAGATTCAAGCGACTATTGAAAACTTCTTAAAAAGTGAGCTTAAATTAGAGATGCCAATTAAAATAATTGTTTAACAGTTTTTATCCATCGGGAGACTGTGTAATTTTTTGAAAACTTTTTTAGGGTCTTTAATACTCTTTATGATCTCTTTTTCACCAATATCTTCAAGCGTATACCTGAGTTTGTAGAAGAAATCATTAAGTTGAGGTATCTTCTTCTTTAAGCAATCTGGTGTTTTCAGCTGGGCTTGAATAGAGTTTATAAAGCTTATAAAAATATGGATCGATTTTTCTTTTAACTCTGTAAGTGACAGCTTATCTAGAGACTTTTGACGTATATTTTTTGAAGTTTGTTTTGAATGAAAGATTGGATTTTTTTCGATAATTAAAAGTTTTAGTATTTCTAAACTTACAAATGTTTTTGAACAGACTTGCTTTAAGCTTTTTGGATTCATACGAATTGAATCACTAAATTGTATCAAAGCTGAGATAATATCTTGATTAAGTTTTTTGTAAGCACCACCAATTTTATTCTTGTGTATATAGGCCTCTTCTTTGCCAAGACAGATGAGGTGAGGTTTAGGGGCGGCAATTGTTAAGCTTGCATAGAATAGAGATATAAATAAAATAATTTTCATAACTTAAGTATAACTCAAATTTTAATTCTTTGCTAATGCGGTGCAGATCAATTCTTCTTTTTACCTATTAATTCAATTTTGATATATAGTTAAAAAATATTTATGAGGTAGAACTTTTGAAAGACATGTCATTAACAGACCATTTAACTGAATTAAGAACACGATTAATACGTGTGGCTATAATTCTTATCCTATCATTTTTAGTTTGTTATGGAGTTGGTGATAAATTACAAGAGTTTTTATTAATTCCTCTTCGTGACGCTCTTGGTTCAACTGAGGGGAAAGTTGTCTTTTTAGGTTTATTAGATAAGGTCTTAGCTCAGTTTCAATTAGCTTTTTGGTCATCTATAATTCTCTCATCTCCACTTTGGTTTAGGGAGTTATGGTTATTCATCAAGCCTGGACTTTATGACAAAGAGGCCAAGATCATTAGACCCTTTATTTTTGTAGGTTTTTTGCTATTTTGTGCAGGAGTATCATTTGGATACTTTATAGTTTTCCCATATACATTTGAAACGATCATGAGTTTTGGGGTATCTAATATAGAGGCCACTATAAGCTTGCGTGACTATATAGTATTAGCGAGTAAAGTTTTAGTATTCTTAGGTGTTTTATTTCAACTCCCAAATGTTATGTTAATTTTAGCTTTTATGGGGATTGTTGATCGAAAAATGCTATCTAGTTCTAGAAGATATGTAATCGCTGGCTCTGCTGTCCTCTCAGCAATACTAACACCACCAGATGTTATCACTCAGGTAGCTCTTTTAGTTCCACTTGTTGCCTTGTATGAAATTGGGATCTGGTCAGTGGCGCTTATTGTTGAACCCTTTAAAAAGAAAAATGAAGATACTGACCTAGTAGCAACAGAATAATCCAACTGTTAAAGAAAGTAATTACAGTAACTTACCAGACCTTTAGAGTTAAGGTTTTATACTTTTATGTCGATAAGATTGTGAGACTCAAATAGAACCGGATTATGAGGACACGATGATTGTTAAACTTAAAGATGTAAATTATAAAATACCAAATGGTGACGTTGTTTACGAAAATTTAAACTTTGAGTTATATCTTGGAGAGTTTATAGGTGTGCTCGGTAAAAATGGAGCAGGTAAGACTACCTTGCTTGACCTTTTAATGGGTTATAGACCTATTACTGAAGGTGAGATCAAAGTTATGGGCGAAGATCCAATGGGAATGAGTCGTCGTCATAAGAAAGATATTTTTGTTTTATCCCATGATATTCAGATTCAAAGTAGTCATAGTGTAGCTGATTACTTAGAGTTTACACGTTTCTTCTATGAAAATTACGATAGGGTTAAAGAGCGAGAGCTACTTGAGTATTTTGGAATTGATTCATCTGTAAAGATCGGATCACTTTCAACTGGTCAAAAGGTGAAGGCGCAAATTGTTGCTGCAATTTCAGCAAGACCAAAATTATTTCTAATGGATGAAGTAACCGCTGTTCTTGATCCAGAATCAAGAAAACACTTTTTCGTCTTATTAAAGGCATTACATGCAGAAAAAAATTGTAGTTTAATAATGGCAACAAATATTGCTGAAGATTTAAACGGAGTAGTGGATAAAGTTCTATTCATAGACCATAAACATGCTGACGTTCATGAAGTTTCTGAGATTAAACATCTATTTAATCTAGATGTGGAGATTGCTGCATGATGAATACATTTTGGCATTTTCTTATTTCTAATCTTCGTTACAATAAAATTGAGCTTGGTATCTCTTATTTTATTTCAGTAACAGTTATTATTTTATTTAATTTTTTTAAAGCTCCAAAGAATCCTGATGGAGAAATATTGTTTTCCGTTGCATTCTATGCAATGTTATATGCCTTTTATTCGAATCGAAGAAAAATTAATTTAAAATATTTACTTAGTTTACCACTTTCAAAGTCACAACTAATCTTAACAAAAGTGACTAGTGACTTTGTATATTTCATTCCTTCAATGGCCCTTGCCTTTTGGGGAGTAGTTCACACAGACTTAGAGTTCTCAGTTATTCCATTAATTATAATATTATTCCAAACAGTAACGTTTGTAGCTTTTGTTATCTTTGATGGAGATATTGAACAGCCTAGACTTGAGAATGCTAAAAGTAGTTTTATCAATAGACTCATTTATGCAAGAAAAGCTACTGACTTTTTATTCTTTTCCGTATTTGTTATTTATGTAGGAATGGCCGTAAATATGACTCCCATATCCATGGCAACAAAACAATATTTTATTATTATATTACTAACATTAGTTCTTGGGTTAAAGTTTCACAGAACTTTAAAGCTGATGAAGGATGAGTCTCTTTCATATTTTATTCCAAAAAGAGATATGTTTAGAATTGGATGGAAGGTGGCTGTTTTTGCTGTTCCTGCTATTGCTTTTCATTTATCTGGTTATCAAATGCCATCTAAGTTTGGGACAGATGCAATATATTCTAAAATTCAATATGGAAAAATCAAAGGAATAAAAGAAGAAATAGCAAAAATAAAAAAGATAAAGAAATCAAGAAAAGGTTATACACCACTAACAGCTTCTATAGTATCTGGGAGGGTTGATGTATTAAACTTACTACAAGAAAGTGGCCATAAAATTCCTTGGGATGAAAAGGTTTATTCTGATGAAGTTCAAGGATTATTTCCAATACATCTTGCAGCTTTAAGTGGTAAAAAATCGATGGTAGAGAAACTCTTAGATGAAAATCCGGCAACAATAAATAAGACATCAATCGAATTAAGATCTTCAGCTTTAGGAATGGCCTCTAAAAAGTGTTTTCCAGAAATTGTCGATGTTTTAATTGAACGTGGAGCCAAACTTAATTATCAAGATAAAAAAGGTGATACTGCTCTTATACTAGCAAGTAAAAATAAGTGTTATGTCACAGCATCCATTTTAATTGAAGCGGGTGCAAAGCAAAATATTTTAAATAATAGCAAAAAAACTGCTATAGAGTATGTTAGAAAACCACAATATAAATATTTATTTACTCGAGAGGTAAAAAATAAAAAATTCTCTAGATCTCTAGCTGGTGAAGAAGTTAATGTTTCAACAAAGCTCCAAGAACTTCAGCCGCCAAAGCTGCTCCGCCAAGAAAAATAGCTTTATTAGCGATATCGTCAGAAATGCCAATTGTGGCCTTTTCACTTTTTAAGTTCTTTCTATCTGATAGTAAGCTTAAATCATCTCTTTTAGAAAAATCTGCTAAATTCGAATTTAACTCAGACAACTTCAACTCTTTAGCATCTGAGACTAAAAATGTAAGAATAAATTTTGAATTATCAAAATTAGCTGATTCAAATGAAGTCTTTCCATAGATCTTTGCAAATTTTCCATTTAGTTTTTCAAGAATAATTGGGTCCATATTTGATTTTGTGCTAAGTGGGTAAGCAAAGTCTTTTCCATCTTTTTTAAAGTAGACGAAATATGAGTGACCTTGAACTTTTTTCTTCGTTTTATAAATTTTACCCCATACAGTCGGTTTTTCAGTCGCCATAAGAGTTAAAGAAAACATTAAAGTTAGGAGAGTGATTAAATACGTTTTCATTTTTGTTTACCTTTGCATTGCAAGCATTGTTTCTCGTGCTACTTTTGAAGCGAATGCGCTTGAGTTACCTGTTGGATCAATCATTGGAGCTAGTTCTACAATATCAGCACCAATAAAATTTTTATCTTTTAATTTTTTTATAATCTTCATAAAATTGTGAAAATTTTCTCCACCAGCTTCAGGAGTTCCTGTTCCAGGTAAGTAAGCTGGGTCAAAAAAATCTAAATCGAGAGTTAAGTAAATTGGTCGATTTGCTGGAATGTTCTCAATGCGCTCTAAACAGGATTCAATACTACTTGCAAGTGTATTATTGTCTTGCATAAATTTAAACTCTTCTTTTAACCCAGACCTTATACCATATTGGATTAGATCATTTTTCTCAGTAAAATGTTCCCAGACTCTTCTAATAATAGAAGCATGGGAGAATTTTTCTTCAAGGTAGCCATCTCTTAGATCAGTATGGGCATCTAAGTGAATGATAACTAAGTCTTCGTAATTATCAAGTGCAAGTCTAATTGGGCCATAAGAGATAGAATGCTCTCCGCCTAAAACCACAAATTTAATATTATCACTTTTAAGTTTTAAATCCTTAGTCATCCCATGAAAGTAGTCATTGGTAAGCTTCCAGTTGCTAGGGTATATAGGTAAGTTTCCACAATCGATTATATTGTAATCTTCAAGATCTCTGTCTAGATAAGGGGAGTAGGTTTCAAGTCCAAATGAAGCATCTCTTATAGCATCAGCGCCAAACCTTGCTCCTGGTCTATAAGAGGTAGTGCCATCAAAACAAAAACCCATGATGTGAGTAGAATTCTTGTATATTGCTTCACTGTATTTAGAGGCAATATAAGGCTTGCTTGGCTCCATATTTGCCAACGTTTGAATACATGTATCTGACATTTATTTTCCTTTGTAAGATTAAATTAAGCCGACTTTTCTTTTGTGAAAATTACTAATTAAAAAAGCACCTTTATGCCAATCTTGATTATACCACTTTAATCTTCTTTCAAGTCCATACATAGCTTGTCTTTTTTTAGGATTTATGTCAGTTCCTTTATGTTTTTTTGAGGAAAAACCAAAAGTCCAAAATACTCCAGGGTAGATACTCATTGGGGCCGTAAATGATTGAACATGAGGAAATGAATTTTGCATATTTCTATAAATACTTTTTACATCATATTGATCAAGAAATGGATTTTCTGTTTGATTCATCATGATACCATCTTCTGAAAGAGCATTGTATACATCAGAGTAGAAGTTTTGAGTAAATAAGCCAGAAGCAAAGTCTTCAGGATCTGTGGAGTCAATAATAATAATATCGTATTCATTTGTTTTTGACTTGATAAAGGCAAAGCCATCTTGTGGTAGAATATTAACTCTTGGGTCATCTAGTGCACTTGTACAATCTGGGAAAAATTCCTTTGAGACCTCAATTACTCTTTCATCTATTTCAACTAAGTCTATTCTTTTTATGTCCTTGTGTTTTGCAAACTCTCGAACTACACCACCGTCACCTCCGCCAATGATTAAAACATTCTCACAATTTCTAGATACCATGTAGGGAATATGGGCCATTACTTCGTGATAAACAAATTCATCTAGGTCACTTACCATCGTTTTTCCATCAAGGAGTAATAATTTTCCAACAGCTTCTGTGTCAACAACTTCAATTTTCTGAAACTTTGATTGTTCCGAGTGAAGGATTTTTTTTACCTTCCAACCCATTGAAAAAGTCTCATTGAATGACCTCTCGTAAAACCAACCATTATCAAGCATATTTTCTCCTGCAAAAATCATGAATTATCACTAAAATTATAGAGTCTTTTTATGGATTTGTTATTAAAAAAATCAAAAATAATAAATTTTTAAGGAATGCTAAGTTAATAATATAGGGAATAATATGTCAGGACTATGCAAAAGCGTAGTGAAGGGAATACAGGGCATTTTTTCATTTTCTTTTCAGAACTGTTAATTGAGTACAACAAAGTTGATTTTTAATGACTTATTCAAACAATTTGAATTTAGAAATTATAAAGTGTTGACTCAGAATATTGATTATAGAGAAGAAGATATATCTAAAGTTTTCAAAAAATATAGTTAGTTCTGCTAAATATACTGATTCTTATATTTTGAAAACGACTATTAGGAATTATAATGATAAAAACTAGTTTGAATTTATTCTATACATCGAAGAATGATACATTGCGATAGTGTTGGTCAATTTATACCTCTTGTGAGATAATTTAGAAAAAAATAGAGGTATAAAGATGATTATTGTAACTGGAGCAGCAGGTTTTATCGGTAGCTGTATTGTCAAAAAGCTTAATGATTTAAATATTAAAGATATTGTTTGTGTGGATCGCTTTGAAGAGGATGATAAATGGCTCAATCTTAGAGGTCTTTATTATTCAGAATATATTCACGCCGATGAATTTATCCAACCAGATTTATTGCATTCTATATTTGCTAATGAAGAGATTGAAGCTGTTTATCATATGGGGGCGTGCTCTTCCACAACAGAAAGAGATGTGGACTACCTAATGCAAAATAATCTGGATTATTCAAAAGTGCTTTTTTCTGTTTGTGCCGAATATGACGTTCCATATCTCTATGCTTCAAGTGCTGCGACTTACGGGGCCGGCGAAAATGGTTATGATGATAACCACGAAAGTGTAGAGAAGCTAATGCCATTGAATGCGTATGGATATTCAAAGCAATTAATGGATGAGTGGGCATTAAGACAAGTTGATGTTCCAAGTAAATGGTATGGAGTAAAGTTTTTTAATGTATACGGTCCTAATGAGTATCATAAAGGAAATATGAAATCTGTCGTGGCCCAAGCATATACTCAAATAAATGAAAGCGGTAAAATGAAACTATTCAAGTCATATAAGGATGAATATCCAGATGGTGGCCAGCTTAGAGATTTTGTTTATGTAAAGGATGTTGTTAATGCTATGATTGAACTCGTTAATTCAAAACATAGTGGTGATAATGGAATATATAACCTAGGAACAGGTCAAGCCAGAAGTTTTGCTGATCTTGTTAAAGCAACCTTTAATGCAATGGGTGTAAAAGAGAATATCGAATTTATTGAAATGCCTGATGCCCTTAAAGGCCAGTACCAGTATTATACACAAGCTAATATGAACAAGCTTAGTTCTGCACTTCCAGAGTTCAAATTTAGTTCTCTTGAGCAAGGGGTTGAAGATTATGTTAAATCGCATCTTTCTCAATCTGATCAAAGGCTTAACTCTAGAAGGTAATTATGAAGTTTAAAGGTGGAGTTGAAGAAGCTGCAAAAATGTTACAATTGCTCGGTGGTGAGGAAGCGAAGCGACTTTTAGAAGATATTAGAAAACGCGATCCGAATATGGCCCAAAAGCTTGAAGATAAAATGATTAAAATCGAAGATCTTCAATATTGTTCAGCAGCTCAACTAGTGGGACTTTTAAGAGACTTAGATCTAGAACAGTTTGGATTAGCTTTAAGAACAATTGATCAGCAAATAGTTGAAAAATTAATCTCTATGGTTTCAACAGGTATACGACTTGATATTGAAGATGGACTTAAGGGACCTCCAAAAAAAGTATCAGAAGTTGAAGAGGCTCAAACAAAAATATTAAAAATAATGAAACAAAAAATAGATCAAGGACACTTAATCCTTGATCCAAATAGTGATAAACTAGTTTAGACTATTTTTTTAGCTTCTATCTTTATGATTAATTATATAAACGATACTTCTTTTACTTGAGCCATAATAAATTGCAATACAAATTAAACTAAAAGTTATAAGAGCTATTTCTAATTCAGATTGAGTAGCAGCTTTTCCTGCAGTTAAGTGAACAAGAGTTATCGCTCTAAAGAGTATAGAGAAGTTAACGGCCGCCATTATTCTAGTAAGTAGTCCTATTGTTATACACAGGCCACCAATGATATGGACCACTACTATAATATGAGCAAGGATAAATTCACTCCCCATAGTTGTAGAGATACATCTTAGATAAGAAGTAGAGACCTTTCATTAATAGAGCACCACCTAAACATACCTTTAGAAGGTCAATAAACACCGAGGAGAAATTAAGATTATTTATTTTTAAAAACAGAATTTACTCTTTATATAAGTAAATGAGCATAGGTCATTATGGTTTTAAATTGTTAGGAAACTATTTGAAAATGTATTAAATTTTTATGATGTAAAATATTTAGACAGTTTTGAGATTGTTAAGTCTTTGATTTAACTAGTGAGTGGTGTCGCATAAATGGCATGAAATATGCTCATAAATAGCTACTTATATTTTAATACTACTCCTAGGAGAGAGAATGAGAAAGTTATCATTATTAGCAGGGCTAATGGTTCTATCAACAAGTGCATTTTCAGTAGTTAATAACCCAGATTTTATTAATGCTCAAAAATTAGAAGTCAAATTATCTAATTCTTCTTCAATTGCTAAAGGTATTCGTCTTGGATTATCTCAGTCTAATTTAGAACTAGTAGTTGAGTCTAATGAATTAGACTTAGACACGGACGCACAATTTTCAATTGGATACTCTGAAGTTAAACAAGGTGATGTTGGCTTTATGGCGGAGTTCTCTTATTTGCAAGTTGATACTGACGCTGAAGATGGTGACGTAAACAATACTAGACTTTCTGCAAGTGCTACATATGGCCTTAATGAGAATATTTATACATTTGGTGGGTTAAATATTTCAAAGTACAATGTAGATCAATCTGATAACTCTGATAATTCAGTAGATTATGATGCTGGTCTTGGATACCAAATAGGTATGGGAGCTCAAGTAAATAAGAATCTGGCACTTGAGGTTGCTTATATCTCCCTTAGGTCAACTAGCAGTTCTAGGTATGAATATGAAACCTACGACTCTAGCACTGATTCATACGATTATGAATCAACAAGTTACGAAGTAGACTTATTAACAAGAGGATTACAAATAAATTTAATTGGTACGTTCTAGTAAATAACTAAAAGACTTATAGAATATTAAACCCCCGATGTGATTTCGGGGGTTTTTGCGTTTTGGGGACAAAGTGACAGTGGCAAATTGTCTACCTGTCAAAATGCACCACGCGTTATTAATTATTCGAAAAACTTAAGTCCCCGAAAGTTCATAGATTATTCTTGGCACGCAGCTTGCTTAATGTACTTGTGTAAGGACAGGAAGTGCTTACGGGATCGGCAGGAAGCTAATCGGAAGAAAAGGGTTTCGCAAATGGATTATGCGAAATTGAGTTAAGGAAGATTCAAGACATTTCAAAAAAACGTATGACCAATAAAACTTTAAAGGAGTTTAGGATGAACAAGTTAAACACACAAAAATTTATGAGCTTATTCAATGAAATCTTGAGTGACAGGAATGGAAACAAATTAACAAAACAAAAACTAGAAACTATTGTTGCTCCAGTTAAAGGTGATGATGTTGATATAGTAACTGCACAAAAGTCAGAGCAGTTAGATAGAAGATTAGATGAAAGAAATATTTTATTCTTAAAAAAAGTAGAACAGGCTAAACAAAAAATCTTAGCTGGTGAATATGGGTTATGTGAGGACTGTGGAAGCGATATTTCTCAAAAAAGATTATTAGCAAGGCCAACAGCTTGTTTATGTATTGGATGCCAAGAGGAGAAAGAAAGAGAGCAGTTTGGTAGTATGAAACATAGAAGAGATTTGAGCGCAATTAAAGAGGGTGAGAGAACGTTGGATGATCATATCGATACAAGTACAAAGTTTGTTTCGATGAATGCCATTAAGTTTGAGAGTGTTGTTGACCTTTAAGATTGAGAAGCATTGACCCACAGAAAATTAAAAAGGAAAAAAGTTTAAAAGCCTCTGAATAGAGGCTTTTTTTTTAATTCCTCGTTCTTCGTTCGAGTTCTTGAATTAAAGTTGCAGTATCAATTTTACTAAGTAACTCAGTGTCAGCTTCACTTAAAAGAACATCGCTTTTATTTAGTCCAGCCTTATATAGCATTGCTGCATGTTGCTTACGACTTAAGATATAACCACCAAGATTTGAGTTCATTGCGCTATGTTCAACTTGGAGTTTCTCCATAAAGTCATTTGGATTCATTTCAGCACGACTGGCATACATAAAAAGAATAGGTTGGGGAACTAGATATAATTGTTCAATTTGTGGTTGTTTCATATATTCCTAAAAAGACCCCTCACCAAATCAATTACAGGCGAGGAGTCAGTATTATTTAGCTTATAAAGCCAATTTATAAAGCTAAATTAGATAATTCAGAGATTAAGTCTTGAGAACGATTTACAAAAGTTTCTCTTTCTTTATCGTCTAGTCCTTCTCCAGAGATTGCAGCAAGATCTTGGATGTGATGACAAATCTTTGAAGCCAACTCTTTATTTTCACCTTTATCCCAGATTTTAAAAGCGTTTTTAACTAATCCATTTTCAGTGTTAAGAACTAATGTCTTTTTAACTGGCATAGAGAAGTTTGATTGCCCCATTTGTTGAGTCATCTTTTGGAAGCGCTTCATTTGTTCATCTACTTTAAAGTATGCAGCACTTGCAGAATTTTTAAAGTTTTTAACTTCAATTTCCATTTTTGCTGGATCGTCTTCTTTAACATCTCCAACTAAAATTGATTTAAAAGCATCTTGGATTTTTATATCATCTTCAGTTGCATTTGCTGTTTCTAAAATTTCTTCTATAGCGTTATCAATTACTGTAAACTTATATTCAACATCACCTTTCTTTTGCATCTCTACATGTTGCATGAAATGTGAGTCAATATAAGTGTCTGTTGAGATTGCTTGTATCCCTTCTGCCTGAAGTTGTTGTCTTAAAGCTACGTTCGAAGCTCCTTCTTCAAAGTAAATTACCTTGTCTCCAACTTTTTCTTTATAGTCAGTTGGAATAGCTTCTTTGTATTCAGAAAGAGTTACTAGCTTATCATCAGAGTTTTTATATAGAACTCTATCTCTCATTTGATCATCAAACTTAGGATCAGAGATAACACCGTATTTTACGAAAAGACCGATATCTTCCCAAGCATTTTCATATTTCTCTCTTTCATTCTTATGTAGCTTCTTTAGAGACTCAGCAACTTTTTTGATAATATAGTTTGAGATCTTCTTAATGTTTGGATCACCTTGAAGAGCTGATCTCGAAACGTTTAGTGGAATATCTGTTGAGTCAATTGCACCTTTTAATAACCCTAAAAATTCAGGGATAACATCTTTTACAGAGTCAGATACAAATACTTGCTTAGAGTAAAGTTTGATATTGTTTTCATTAACAGGTTTGTTAGGGTTAAGTTTTGGGAAGTATAAAATACCCTGAAGTGTAAATGGGTGATCAACATTTAGGTGTAACCAAAATAATGGCTCTTGATCCATTGGGAATAATTTTTTGTAAAAGTTTTTATAGTCTTCATCAGTTAGAGTTGAAGGGTCTTGTTTCCAAAGAGGTTTAGTATCGTTGATGATATCAATGTTTATTGGCTTTTTATCCTCTTCTTTTTCAGCTTTTAAATTTTCTGCTTCAATCCTAGCATTTTCGTTTAAATCAATTAACTGAATAGGGTATGGCATGAAGTCACAATATCGACTTAAAGTTTCACGTGTTTTATAAGAGTTTAAGAAATCTGCACTTTCTTCGTTGATGTGAAGAGTTATATCTGTACCAACTTCCGACTTATCTGAAGCAGAAAATTCATAATCAGTATCACCGATACATGTCCACTTTGTTGCAACAGAACCTTCATTCATAGAAAGAGAGTTAATTTCTACTTTATCTGCTACCATAAATGCAGAATAAAAACCTAGACCAAACTTACCGATGATTTCATCATTAGTCGTTTCTGTTTCTTTCATTTTTTGAACAAATTCTTCCGCTCCAGAAAAAGCCAGCTGAGCAATGTACTTTTCAACTTCAGCTTCACTCATTCCAAGACCTGTATCTCTAAAAGTAATTGTCTTTGCGTCTTTATCTAGAAGAACACTTACTTTAGGCTCAGCATTTTCTTGACCTGTTGTTCTGGCAAGAGTTGTTCTTTTTGTTATTGCATCACATGCGTTAGAAACTAGCTCTCTTACGAATATATCGTGCTCTGAGTAAAGCCATTTTTTAATGATTGGGAAGATATCAGTAGTATTTACTGAGATTGTACCTTTTTTAGTTGTCATGTTCTCTCCTAATTAACTGTAATATTTACTGTTTTTGTGATTATTCTGTTTCATTTTATTTCAAACAGTCCTAATATGGGGCCAAATATATAAACGTCAAGGGTACAACTGCTAAAAAGGTTCATTAAATGACTAATCCAGTGCGCAAAGTTACAATTCTTACAACAGGTGGAACGATAGAGAAGACCTATGATGAAATCGAGGGTTCTTTATTTAATCGTGAAACTGTTATTAGGCACCGAATTGAAGATGGATTGCGTCACCCTCATTTGAAAATTGAGGTTAAGTCTCTTATGGCCAAAGACTCGCTAGATATGGACGCGCAGGATAGAGGTATTATACTTCAGGCAATTAAAAGGTTTGAAGATTATGGTAATCCAATAGTGGTTCTTCATGGTACTGATACAATGCAATTTAGCGCAGAACTTGTTCAAAAAGAGCTAAGTAAACCAAAAGTACCAATTATTTTTACAGGAGCAATGAAACCTCTTGGCTTTATTGACTCAGATGCTATTCAAAATGTGACTGAAGCTCTATTTGCTGCTCAGATTGTTAAGCCAAATGTTTATATCTCATTTCACAATACTCTTTTTAATGTTCCTGGTGTTCGTAAGAATAAGGTTGAGAGAACTTTTGAGACTTTTTAAATCTCTTGATTCTTATAAAACTTTACTTAGTATTTATATATTAAGTTTGTGAATGACGAGAGTTCTATGTTGATAAATTTAAAGCTATTCAATCTTTAATATGGATTAATCTTCAGGGAGCTTAAGTGTAGCAGAAACTGTTTCAAAGGCTTTTATTGAAATTTGAATTGAAATAATAATAAGAAAAGGAGAGAGGTTTCCAACAAACTGCTTGAATTTATCAGAAAATGGAGAAAGTAGTAGAATTAACCCTGTTAGTCCACTAAAAACGCCAGACACAATATCAAACGATGCATTTGACAAGTTGAAGGAATTCTTCTTTCGATGTTTGTAAATATAAATAATTATTAATATAAAAGAGACTAGAATTAGAGCTAAATATATTGCACTGTCAAAATTAATTCTAAAACTACTTACTATATCTTGCCATAAGACCGAGATGCTACTGCTTGTTTTTGACAAGATAGTATCCAATTCCTGCGACAAGTATTGCGATGGTAATAGCTCCAACTGTCCCTAGCGGTGACCCGAGTATAGAGCCTGCAGCTGCACCATTCAAAACTTTGTCGGTCTTGTTCTTAAGTCTTAGGTCTTTAATTTCATTCTCTGTAACACTTACTGTCTTTGTCATAATTAACACCTTATACCCTTATCGGTACATGTATAAATATATTAACATATAAGTGGCTTTTAGTCAATTGAGACAGACTAAGTTGTTGAAAATATTACAAAACGAGGGAAAGCCTAATAATTTCGAACTAAAGAGTTTATTTTGTTTTAATATTGAATTGATTACAAGTCCTGTTAAGTCTATTTGTTTTGTATTTACTCCTACAAATTAATTTAACTGTGATATAAGATTATAAATTAATAAAATACATTGAAGGAATATCATGTCAAATAATTATAGACCAAAGAAAGGTCATACCGGTAATAATAAAAATGGAAATAGATATAATAAAAGCCCAAAATCAGCACAAGAAGGGAACTATTTAGACGAAGAAGCTAAAAAGCAACAAGAGTATTTTAAGCAACAGAAGCAAAAAGAAGAAGAACTTGAGAATACAAATGGTAATGAAGCTCAAGGAAATGCAGAGACTAATATAGCCGCTGAATCAAATAGTGTGACAAACCCAAACCCGAATCAAAATTCTCAGCAGCATAAACATAATCATAATCATAATCATAACCATAAGAATAAAAATAAAAAACAACCTAAACCAGTTATTATTCAGTCTACTCAAGTAACTTCACCAAGTGTAAATATGAGTCAGACAGTTGCTATTCTTATGGATGGAAATAATATTGAAAGAAGTATTCATTCTGAGAGTAATGATGAAAGTTCGATGTTAAATATTGATCTTCTAATTCCAAGTTTGTTAGATGGAAGACAATTAAACAGAATGGTTTATTTCAGAGAAGGGAATAGAATCTCTTCTAAATTAACTGAAAGGTTAAGAGTTAATTATCACGGTTCAGTTAGACCTTGTCACAAGTCAGCTGATATTCCACTAACTATTAAAGCAACTCAATTAGCTTCAAAAGTAGATACTATTATTATTATGTCGGGAGATTCAGATTTTGTTGAACTTGTAAGCCACTTACAGGCAATGGGAGTAAGAGTAGAGATTTGTGCTGTAAAGAGTACAACTTCTTATATGCTAACTGATATTGCTGATTACTTTCACCCAATAACAAAAGAGTTCTGGTTTAGTATTCCTGGTAGAAAAAATAGAAGTAAAAATGATCGTAACAGAAATAAAAATAGAAACTACAATAAAGACAAGTCTGATTCTGCACAGAAAGTTGAAGATAAAATTGAAACTGTTGAGATTGAAAAAACTACTGAAGCAGTAGAATCAATTGATATGAACTCACCAGTTGAAGCTATAGAAGCTGTAGTAGAAAAGGAAGTTGAAGCAAAGGTTGAAGCAACTCCTGAAATTGTTGAAGAAGTTGAAGCAGCTCCAGTAAAGAAGGTTGCTAAGAAAGTAGCAAAAAAAGCCACTAAAAAAGTAGCAAAAAAAGCAACAAAAAAAGTGGCAAAAAAAGTTACAAAAAAAGTAGCGAAAAAAGTAACTAAGAAGGTTGCTAAAAAAGCGACTAAGAAAGTTGCAAAAAAAGTAGCAAAGAAGGTTGCTAAAAAAGCGACTAAGAAAGTTGCAAAAAAAGTAGCAAAGAAGGCCACTAAGAAAGTCACAAAAAAGTAAAACTTAATACTTAAATGGTCTTCTTGTTAGAAGGCCATTTCATTAATCTTCGCCACATTTGTGTGTCATTGAAATCACTTATTATGTTTTTTCTTCTTGTAGTATCAGTAAGATAGAGCATATGCGGTAAATTTGACCTGTTCTACTGTAAAATCTAACTAAGCTTAAATTAAGGTTTAAATATCCGAGAAGTTAGATGATGAATATAATAAAATTAATAAACCTATTTACAATTTCTTCTTTAATGATGTTCACATTAACGTCTTGTAATGATGTTGCTTCTAGTAGGCAGAAAGTCATTGAGACAGATAATTTAGCAGGTGATTCGAGCAATGGGATAGTTGACTGCCCAGTTGGAGTAGACTGTGCTATTGGTAATCAAGATGCAATTGATAATGCGGAAGTTATTGAAGCTGCCACTGTAGAGATTAGGCACTTGATTGAGCCTAAGTTAACTGATGGTACTGGTGGAGGAACTTATGAGAAAAAGCTTACTTTACCAAAAAATTATAATGGATTACTTTATGTTGCGGGTATAAATATATCTACTCTTGCATCTAAGAATGTAAAGGTAAGATTTAATTTTGGGCTAGATTCTAGTCCTATTGATGTTGAGGCAACAGTTAGTACAGCAGCTGGTCTTACTCCTCAAACAGATGTTCAAGTCCTTATTCTAGATTTAAAGTCTAGACCGTTTGGTGATGTTCAATTGATATATGATTTATTTGACTATAACGATTACGACTTCACTGGAGATGGCTCTATAAAATTAAATGAGCCAGTTCAATCTAATAGAGACAATAAGTTATTCTGTCGTGGTTTAAAGTTGGAGGATGATCCAACATTTACCGGTAACTTATCTAGCGGTTGTACTGAGTCTACAGATATTTGTAAGTACTCATATGCAAAAGTAGTTGATCAAGGTTTGGTTAGAGTTGATGGAACTGTTGAAACTCCAATCACTCCAACAGAAGCACAAGTTCAATCTGGATCTTCTACGTATTATGAAGATACAAATAATATTATGTTAGACAGGTGTTTACCTAATAATCCATCCCTATTATCTTTCACACATAAATTTAGTGATAGTTTTAGCTTTTCAGGCTCAACGTTAACAAGTCATTCAATAGATGGAAGCTCTTACCAATACAAAGGTCCGTATAGAATAAGTAATACAGCTTCTTGGCAAATTGATGCTGACTTAACAAACGCTTCAAGTGCTATGTTTGGTCCATATGGTCTATTTAGTGCTAGGCAGACTTTAATAGGGAATGGAACAGCTAATGACCCTTATCCATATGATTCAAAAATGTTTCCACTTAGTACAAAATTTGATTTCTTAAAGGATACAGAGTACCTCGGATCAGCAGCTCCAGATACTGCTAGAGGTGTAACATTCATGACAGCTAATGGTGAATCTCAGTGGATGGATGGGTGTAATGCTCGTGCAACTTCTGTTGATAATATTACTGGTGAGCATGTTGGTTCATGTACTGTTACAAGTAAAGTTGAAATTATTACGACGGATGATGATGGTGTTGAAACATCAATTACTTCTAAAGAGGTTAAACTTCAACTTGTTAAACCATCAGATATTAACTCAACTGGTGATGATGTTTTATTATCTAGTTTTCAGTCTTGTTCATCATCTAACCAGTGTGGTTCAGATGAGTGTTGTATTAATAAAAGATGTTGGGATAAATCAATTGTATCTCAATGTGTAGAAGATATGCCTAGTTATGGATTATTAAACCCAGGAGCTAGTTGTTCAAGTGATTATGAATGTTCATCTTTATGTTGCTCTCAAACAACTGGAAGATGTGCAGTTCACGATACACTTCAAGACCCACCAGTTCTTTGTTCAAAAGGATCAGGACAAAAGTGTATTGCTAAAGAGTGGTGTATGAAGCACCCAGTAACGAGATGTTATATTATTAAAACAGGTCTAGATGCTCAAAATGCAACAACTTGTGCCTTAAGATGTTATACTTTTGAAGAACACGGTGATTGTGAGAATGGTATTTGTAAACCACCACCAACACCAGAGATGCCAACGTTTAATCCAAATGATGAAAATCGTTGTGCAGCAGCATGTGATCCACCAGATTTCTCAAATGGATACTTTGACTTCCAGTGTGGTAGTACGAGTAACTAAGACTTTTAAAAATCAAAAATTATAGGTAACGTATAAGCTGAGAGATAAGCTTTACGTTATTATTTTGTATAGTAAAAAATTTATTAGGATTAAAATGTTACCAGAATTAGATGATTGTATTTTAGACCATGTGGCCATCGCAGTTAAAGACTTAGAGTCTTCGGTAAGAATGTATACTGAGCTTGGTTTATCTTTTGCTGCAGATAGAGAAGTTGTTGAGGAACAAAAAGTTAAAACGGCGTTTGCTCATATTGATGTTAATGCCCATATTGAACTTCTAGAGCCTACAAGTGAACAGAGTGCTATTCACAAGTTTATAGAAAAAAATGGCCCTGGGATTCACCATCTTTGTTTTAAAGTGAAAGATGTTAAGGCTAAACAAACTGACCTTATTAGTAAGGGATTTCGTTTTATTTATCCAGAGCCTAAAGTTGGAGCTGGAAATTGTTTAGTTAACTTTATTCATCCTAAATCTACTGGTGGAGTATTAATAGAAATCTCACAAAAACCGAATAGTAAGTATTAGAAAAGTAAAAAAAGGTTCACATATGCAAGGCGCTCAATTTCAGGCCCCACAATTATCAAAAATAAACAAATCAATCATTATTACGATGGTTGTTTTATTTGTTATCAACTCTATGCTTGGAGGTAAACTAGCTCCATTTTTAGCGTTAAGTCTAAGTGGAATAAAGTCTGGATTACTTTATCAGTTTGTAACTTATCCATTTATGGAAGCTAGCTTTATGGGACTTTTGTTTGAGTCCTTAATAATTTGGTTTATAGGTAGTGATCTCGAAAGACAGTGGGGTGCAAAGTTTTATCTACAACTTTTAGCAGTGTCTGTATTGGCCGTTATTCCTGTTTATTTAGCTCTTTCAGCCTTCTTTGGTATATCTGGACCGCTAATGGGCATCACTGGATTTGGCTACGCTTTATTAGTTTCATACGGAATTATATATTCAGATAGACAATTAACTTTTATGCTTTTATTTCCAATGAAGGCTAAGTACTTCTGCTTATTACTTGCAGGCATTCAACTTTATATGGGATTTTTCTCCGGAAATGGAGCAGTGAGCTTTGCACATTTAGCATCTATGTTATTTGCCTTTTTCTTTCTTCAGTACAAGTCTATGAAGGCCAGGGGAGGAAGCTTTTCTTCTAGTGTTGAAGCAGCGCAAAAGAGACGACATAAAGAAAAAATGCGCGGAAAACTTAGGATTGTTGATGAAGAGCCTAAGAAGGAAGGACATGACCCAAAAGATCCTAAATTTTGGCAGTAGATTCGATGTGTTAAGTTTATATTCAAACTTGCCAAAATTTATTAATTTATGATACCTAGTATCACTTACATAAATTGTTAAAAATCTTAATATAAAAAAGGGTAGTGAATATGAAACTTCGTATGGCATTAGAAGACAAAGAAATGGACGTTCGTTTAAGAGATAGATTAGTAGCTGAAGGAAAAGTTTCAGCATCTCAAGTTGAAGAGTACTTAAAGAGTTTATCTGATGAAGAAGGTAACTACACTAGACTTGGTGGTGAAAAAGAAACAGCTGCACCTGCAACTGAACAGTAAAAATTAAACCTACATCTACTGAACGATAAACTTTGAGAAATAAATTTTTTTAATAATTGGCGTCTCAGTAGATTCATTAACTTTATTTTTCACACGAGATTCCAGAAGCATCCTACCTGTAACAGAGTTAAGATCTTCTGGCTTCATATTTCCTGCAATATCAATTAGACTGTCGACTATCATTGGCTTATAAGTTCCAACAATTTTCTCTTGTCCTTCTTCATACACTTCAATATTCATTGTTAAGTTTAAAAAGCGAAGTCTTCTTTGACGGGAGTAGAGATTAACTACCATTTCTTTGAATACCACAGGTTGTCTTTTTAGATCTACCATGGACTCTTGAACCATACCAGTAAATTGTCCATTCTGATCAATAGGCGGTGATTTAATATTGTTAATTGAATGAAATACTAGGCCAGCTGCTGCAAGTACAACAATACCATTAATACCTAATAAAACTTTATCGATTGAAGGGTTCCCTGTCATATTAATAGTTTAACATAACAGGGGAATTATTTAATACAGAAATTTATTCTTAAAGGTATTTTTCTGGGTTAAGTGGAGTGAAAGGTAGTTCTAGATCATCAGCTACTTGTTCGTAACATAAACTTCCTTTATATATATTAACACCTAGTCTCAATGCGTTGTCTTGCATAATTGACTTATCTACTCCATTAGCAGCTAACATTCTAGCATATCTTAACGTAACATTTGTAAGTGCATAAGTTGATGTTCTCGCAACAGCTCCTGGCATATTGGCAACACAGTAATGAACAACGCCATCAACTTCAAATGTAGGTGCTTCGTGAGTTGTGGGAGTACAAGTCTCTATACATCCACCTTGATCAACAGCAATATCAACAACGACTGATCCTTTTTCCATTTTAGAAATCATATCTCTTGTAACAAGCTTTGGAGCTTTTGCCCCTGCAACCAGTACTGCTCCAATCACTAAGTCTGAGTTGATAACACACTCTTCGATATTTTTAGCATTAGAGTATAAAGTCGTTATTCTATTATCAAATAGGTCATCCATTTCAGCTAGTCTTTTAGTAGAAAGGTCTATACAAGTTACATCTGCACCTAGACCCATGGCCATTTTTGTTGCATTTGTTCCAGCAATTCCACAACCGATAACTGTAACTTTCGCTCTCTTAACACCTGGTACACCACCAAGAAGAACTCCTTTACCACCTTTGTCTTTTTGTAAGAATGTTGTTCCAACTTGAGTTGCCATTCTTCCTGCAACTTCACTCATAGGTACTAAAAGTGGAAGAGAACCATCTGGGTATTGAATAGTTTCATAGGCAATACAAGTTGATCCCGACTTCATTAAACCTTCTGTTAAATCTTTATCAGCAGCAAGGTGAAGATATGTATAAAGAATATGATGTGGTTTTAATAAAGCGATCTCTACTGGTTGAGGCTCTTTAACTTTAATAATCATCTCACCTGCAGCAAAAGCGTCTTCAAGTGTATCAACCATTTTTGCACCGGCTTCGATAAACTCTTCATCAGAGATTCCAACTCCTAGTCCAGCTGTTTTTTGAACATATACTTCATGTCCATCTAGAACAAGTTGATGTACACCTGAAGGTACAAGAGCAACTCTATTTTCATTGTTTTTAATTTCTTTAGGTACAGCTATTTTCATCTGAAATCCTCACTATTAAGATTTATATTAAGTTTAATATTTTCAGTAAATATAGGGTCTTTTAAAATAAAATGCTAGTAAAAAACCTCTATTTTTTGAGTATCATATAACGGGAAAATATCACCGTTGTATCTATTTTTTAGCATCTGTGAAAATTCTTCATGTTCAAAGTCATGGCTCATATGCGTTAGGCCCGTTTTTTTTGCCCCTATTTTTTGAGCGTACTCAAGAGCAAGGTCTAAGTGCAAGTGAGTTTGGTGCTTTTTAATTCTTAGACAGTCTATAATTAAAAGTTCTAAGTCAGCGTTTATTAAGTCCTCTAAAGCCTTTTCAGGTATTTGAGTGCAATCAATGATATAGGCAAAAGACTTGATTTTTATTCCCAGTGTTTCGGTATGCCCATGGGGAAGAGAGTAAAAAGTAAAATCTTGATCACATATAGAGTGAGTTCCTGGTGTTACTTCGTGTAAGTCTAGCTTAGGAATTCCACCACCTAGTATTTTCTTATCCTTAAAGACTTCATGACGTTTAAAGATATAGGGGAATTTTACCTCTAAGACTTCTTTTGTATTCTTCGCAGTATAAACAGGAATAGGAGTATCCTTGTAAAAGCAAAAAGGCCTTAAGTCATCGATCCCATGAGTATGATCAGCATGTTCATGCGTGATAATACAAGCGTCAATATCCTCAATATTATTATTTAGAAGTTGAGTCCTAAGGTCGGTTGAGGCATCAACTAAGATGTTTTTTTCATCAATATTAATAATAATACTTGAACGTAATCGTTTGTTTTTAATTATCGTAGACTCACATACACTACATTTGCAGCCAAGGGTGGGGATACCAGTGCTTGTACCTGTTCCAAGTGCAGTTATAGTTATTCTGTTTTTTCTTTGTGAACTTTCAATGTTGTTAATATTTTCCATACTCCAAGAATATACCATCATGATGTATAATAAAAACTCAATTATTTCGAGGAGTTAAAATGAGGTTTGGAATAGGAAATTTCATAATATTAATGATGCTTACCAGTTGTTCATCAGTTGTAAATGATGAAAGTAAAGACACACAAAAAGTAGATGATCTAAGTTCAATTTCATTTGATGTTGAAAAAAGAACTTTCAAAAATGGCTTAACTGCTATTGTTATTGAAAATCATAAACTACCTATCTTTTCTTACTACACTTACTTTAAAGTAGGTGGGAAGTATGAAGAAGATGGCATCACAGGAGCTTCTCATTACCTAGAGCATATGATGTTTAAAGGTGCTAAAAAATATGGAGAAGGAGAGTTTGATAAAATCGTTGAAGGTAATGGTGGATCTAATAATGCTTATACGACTAATGATCTAACTGTTTACTATGAAAATCTTCCAAGTGCACATATTAACAAAATTATAGATGTTGAAGCTGATAGGATGCAAAACCTGGCTTTAAATAAGGATGCTTTCGAAAAAGAAAGGTATGTTGTTTTAGAAGAGCGAAAAATGCGCTACGAAAACTCTGATAGAGGGAAGCTATTTTTACAAATGATGAAAGCCGTATTTGAGGGAACACCTTATGGCACAAGTGTCATTGGAAAAATTAAAGATTTAAAGAGTGTTACTCGTGATCAAATGCATGCTTATTTTAAAAAATTCTATGCACCAAATAATGCAATTATTTTAATCGCAGGAGATGTGGATGCAGATGAAATATTTGATGAATTAGAAGAAAAGTTTGAAAAAATCCCAAAGAACGAAAACTTAGAAAAAGAAAAAAAAGAATTTTTAGCAAATGTTGGGTTTGACTTTAAAGGTAAATTTAATGGAAGAAAAATTTCTCTTCATGGCACAAGTCCAAATCCAAACTTTTTCTTAGCCTTTAAAGGAATTAAGATTGGACCTAGAGAAGCCTATGTTTTAGATATTTTATCTTCTATCCTGGGTGATGGAGGGAGTTCATATTTAACAGGTGAATATGTATTAAATAAAAAACCCACGTTAACAAAAATTTCTGCTGGTAATTATACCCTACAAGAGTCAGGAGTATTTTTTATTGGAGGACAGCTGATTAATGGTAGACAACTTAGTTGGCTACAAAAAGACTTGTATAAAAAAATAAAAAAAGGATGTGCTACTGCAATTACAGAAAAGAACTTACAAAAAATTAAAAATCAATACTTAGTACAAATGATTTCAGGGTTAGAAACGAATTCTGGAGTTGCAGGCTTTTTAGGTAACAGGGAAGTGTACTATGGTGATTATAATTTTTATAAAGAGGAACTAGGTATATATAATTCAGTCAATGTTAAAGAATTAAAACAAGCATGTGCGAAGTACTTAACTAAAGAGAATTCGCTATTTGTTTCAATTTGGGAAAAACATAAAAAATAAATAAATAAAAAGGTTATTATGATACGTAAAATATTATTACTGATTGTTGTTTTATCTAACTATGCTTTTGCAGGTAACTACTTAGATGATAATTTAAAAAAGCTTAACTGGAATGGAATAGAAGTTGTATGGCTTGAAGATAATACATTTCCAACATATAACTTTACAGCTTATTTTCATGCAGGAGCTTTAACAGACTCAAAAAGTAAAGCTGGAACAACAGAGTTTATGTTTAGTGAACTCACTTCAGGAACTACTCGTTATACTAAAAAAGAAATACTAGAGGCACTAGAGTTTTATGGAGCAAACTATGAAAGTAATGTTACTCATGAGTATGCAACTTATTCTGTAAGTGGACTTGTTAAAGACATAACACCAACAATGATGATGGTTTGTCATGTTTTTAAAAATGCTACTTTTCCAGTAAAGGAGTTTAGAAAAACAAAAAAAAGAGCTCTTACAGCTCTCAAAAATTCAGTCAACAATCATGGAGCAATTGCCAGTAGAATATTTAGAGAAGTCTCTTTAGCTGGGACTGGATATGAAACACCTGTTGGTGGAAAGATCAAAACGATTTCAAAAATTAAAGCAAAGGATCTTCATTCGAAATTAAAGTTTTTTAGTAATAAGGTTAAGAAGAAAATTTATATTAAAGGCCCAGCAGAGATAAAATCCTTAGAGAAAGTAATTTCTAAAAATTGTGGATGGAGTGGTAAAACGTCAACTACTGTAGTAGAAGCTAAAAAAGTTAAAAAGCCAGTATCGACAAATAATACGATTTATCTTGTTAATGTTCCAAAGGCAAACCAAGCTCAAATAAGAATTGGAAGGTATATGACGTATGATGAAGTTTCTAAAGACCATACAGATATCGAATTTGCTTCAAGGTTTATTGGTGGAGGTTTTACTTCAAGATTAATGCAAGAGTTAAGAGTTAAAAGAGGGCTGACTTATAGTGCTAGTGCATATGCATCAGGGCAAAAGACATACGGAAGAAGTGGAATTAATACTTTTACTAAAAATGAAACAATAGTTGAAACTTTAAAAGTCATTGAGGATATAATAAAAGTTCAAAGTACTAAGATTAATCCTGTTAATTATGAGCACTCTAAAAGATACCTCAAAGGAAATTATCTATTTAAGCTTGAATCATCAACAGCGTTTTTAAGTAACCTTTTATTCTTTGATCATATCTCAAGGCCATATAAGGATATATATTTGTTTCCTAAAGAAATTGAGCAAATAAGTATTAAAAAGCTTGCTGAAGTTGTTGGACGATTATTTTCTTGGAATATTCAAACAAAGTTAATTGTTGGTAACAAGAGCTTGGCCAAACCACTAAGAAAAGCTGGTTATAAAGTTAAAATATTAAATTATAAAAAATACTTATAGACTATTGAACAGGAGAAGCAGGCGATTGTTCTTCGTCGTCTGTATGTCCTTCTATATTTAAAATAGCTCCTGGATAAACGGCCATCTGTTTCGCTTGGATGTTACCAGATACAAAGGCTGAAGACCTTACTGTTAACTTTCCATTTGCTTTAATTGTGCCCTTAACGCTTCCAAATACTTCAATATCATTACAATAAATTGTTCCTTCAAAAGAAGAGTCTCTTTCAAGAATTAAAGTTCCTTCTTGAAACATTGTAATTGTCCCTTTAATTGAGGAATGAATTAAAGCATCTCCAGTTAGTTTTAGGTCACCTTCAATTGAATTATTAATTCCAATTACGGTGTAGTTTTGTTTTTTGAAGTCTAATTCTTTCATAATTATTGTAGTTGAAACGGACCAGCTTTTTTAAAAGCTAAAAGGTTTCCTGTCCTTGAAAAGATGAATATTTTATACCAAACATTTGTACCATTTGGCTTGGAAAACTCAGCTATAACAGGTCTAAACCTTGAAACAGTGAAGCTTTCGCCTTTACTAAACTCCAAGCTAGGAGAGTCAGATGTTAAGTCGTATTGAGGATAAAAACTTAGGCCCTCTCTGTGATATTGCACAATCGTTATATACCCAGCTAACTTCTTTCCATCCAATTTATTATTTAATATATCAAACTTAAATAACAGCTTTTTACCTAAATTATCATTTGTCATGTTTTCTAATTTAGCAAAATTGTCACCGCGTTTGTCTTCAAATCCTAGGGGAGCAGTAAATAAAGCCATTAAACCTGTTATATTAGGTGCAATATTTTGAGCAGCTCCACCCTGAGAGATTTTTTTTGTCAAAGTTGTATTAGTTAATTTTAAAGCTTTTATTTCACTTATAAGACTAGATTTTTCTTTTTTTAGGCCTAAAATTATTTCAGGTTCTTGGCTTCTAGCCTTTTCAAGTTTTCTCTTCATATAAACAGAGCTGATCATAGAGAAGCCAATTGAAAAAATTACTATAATTGGAATAAAGAAGATCAGCGTCTTCATTAGCTTTTTATTGATTTTAATATATTTTGGTGGCTTTGGAGTATTGTATACTATTAAGGTTAAATCCTTAGATGGATCCTGTATCATTTGTTTGTCCGTTCTTAGTTAATGAGTTAGTAAAGAAACGCATCTTGGGAGTAAATGCAATGCTGTTATTTTCTGGAAGTTTACTCCATGTCTCAGATACAATTTTCCACTTATAAGTGTCATCTCTTTTTAGGTAAAGAATTTTCTTTCCCATATCTTGGATTATATCAGACTTGTAGCTTTGTTCTAGAGTTACGACTGCATAAGAGTTATGGTTTAAAATTGAGATATTGTTAAAGCTTATCTGTGGGTTATCTCGACGACTAAACACAGCTTTTTTATAAGCTTTATATCCATAATAGTTTCCTTTTGAATCACTGTGAAACTCTTTTTTTGAATACTGGCTTATATATTTATTAAAGTCTTTTTCCTTCCATGCAGTGGCCCAATCCACAATAGTTTTTGTAATTTCTTCTTTATTTTTTAGCCATGTTTCTTTTCGTATAAATGATAGATTTTGCGTTACAATTATTGGGGTATTTTTTAAATCTAGATATTGTGATATTTCTTTTAGGTCAAAGTCTTTGGCAACTACACAGCCACGAGAAACTAAGTTTTTGTTAACTCTTTCATCATTCTCTGCAGAGTGTAACCAAATCCCTCCACCAGTTTTTCCATTTCTTCTATCAATTATATTAGGGTAGTTCATTGTGAATGCACCTGCACCGTAAATTAAACCCTCTTTGCCGTATTTATCAGTTAAGTACTTACTCGAGTGGAAGTTTTGAAATCTATAAATACCTTCTGGTGTTTTTCTATCACCTTGATACTGTTTATTTCCTGTCACTTTCCCAGTAGCAATATTGTAAGTCTTTATAAGTTTTGGATCATTGTTGTTATTTTCATATAGGAATAATTTATGAGTGGATTTCTCAACTACTAGAACGTGATGTGTAAACTTATTATCTAGTTGATAAATAGCTTCTGGTAGGTATTCATCAGCAATAGCCGAAAAAGATAGTGTAAGTAATACAAGGATCGTACTAAATTTAACCATTTTAACCTCAATAGTTGTTTAATTCGCTTCTATAAGCTTGGTTTAATTGTAAACAATAGCATTTCATTGATCAACCTAAATGATATCTTTTTCCGGTCTATTTTGTAAGCTATCTATTTGTTATTATTAAATATGTAATAATTAGGAGCAGTATTTGAAAATACTTTTTTGGGACAGTGAGTCCAACGCGATAAATGACTTTGTAGACCAAGCGCAAAGCTTGGTTGAACTAGTATCGTTTGAAGACATTAGTGAGATGCTCGAGCTAGTTGATCAAGAGCAACCGAAAGCTGTTTTATTGGATTATGATGCCAATAAAAAACTTGTTGAAAAAGAAGTTAAAAAGTTAAAAAAAGTAGCAAATGTTCCCAAGATAATATTACTTTCAAATATATTAAATCCTAAGCAGTTGGCCAAACATCAGTCTTCAAAAGTTGGTGCCGATATTTATTTTAGAACACCTCTGTCTTTAAGGCAGATAGAACTTATTTTCTCTTCATTTTTTAATTTAAAGCTTGATAGTTCTACTGCTAGTGAATTATCACAAGAAATAACAAATCCAGAAGCTGAAACACAACCGCGAGAAAGGGCTGTCCTAAGGTCAATGCCAGATCTTCCAGATCTTGAAGATGAGGAAGAAGAAGTAATGGAGCACTTAAGTGATGAAGCGCAAGATTTGTCTGATGAGGATAAATCGTTTCAAGAGAAAATTCTCAATGAACACTTAGCTACTGAGTCAATTCCTGATCAAGTACAAGAAATTTCTAATGAACTAGACCAAACTTTTAAAGCAGTGTTTCCAGAGTCAGAAAATGAACTTAAAGCATCGGAAGCATTGGCAGGTTTTGATGAGACGACTGATGAAGTTAGCTTAGATGATGAAGTCGGTTTGGATGAAGGACTTTCATTGGATGATAATACAGCTGAACTATCCTTAGATGATGAAGACTTAGATACAGTCTTACCTGATGATGATGATTTAGCTTTTCCAGATGATGGTGATCTTGCTTTTCCTGATGATATATCTAGCTCAATAGATAGTAAAAAAGAAGATATTGAAAAGAAAACTTTAAATGAGGAGCCAGATATGTCTGGACACGATGAAAATGATTTATCTTTAGATGGAATGGCTGATTTGGAAATTTCGTCAGACTCTAATCAAACGCAACAGGGCCAAGAAGAAGAAGAAGGGATGGAGTTGGACTTAAGCTCTAATGATTCCTTAGATATTGGTGATTCTAGTGAGAGTGCAGGTCTTGTTGCACAAGTTGATGATGGCTCTTTAGACTTTGAAGATTCTGGAGTTGAAATTGAGCTTGGAGGAGATGAGGATATTGAGTCTATCGATGTCCTAAGTGATGAATTAGATTTAAGTGCAGATATAAAAGAAATTACAGTAGATAGCTCAGCACAAGTTATGCCAGTTGAAGATTCGATTGATCTTGGAAGTGACGATGAAAACTTAGATCTTGGAAGTGACGATGAAAGCTTAGATCTTGGAAGTGACGATGAAAACTTAGATCTTGGAAGTGAAGATGAAAGCTTAGATCTTGGAAGTGAAGATGAAAGCTTAGATCTTGGAAGTGAAGATGAAAGCTTAGGTCTTGGAAGTGACGATGAAAGCTTAGATCTTGGAAGTGAAGATGAAAGCTTAGGTCTTGGAAGTGACGATAACCATGTAGATGCAGACTCTTTAAATATAGATATGGGTGAGGACTTAAGTGTTGCAGACGAAGAAATAGAATTTGGAGTAACTGAGTCACATCCAACTGAGGAGTCTTCTATACCTGAAGAAGTAGAAGATATAGATTTATCGTTTAATACAAATGCTGGATTACCACTAAAAGAGAAAGATACAGGGTTATCAGCTGATGCTCTTGAAAAGCTTGCTGAAATTGATAAAATGATGATGGAGTCAACTTATGAAGATTCTGTTGAAGAAATAAATGCTACCCAGATTAATGACGACTTAATTGCTGCTAATTCCGATGACGATACTACTGTTACTGAAGTCGAATCTTTAGATTTGTCTAATGAACTAGATCACTTTGAGGATACTGTTGAAGATATAGATACTGACTCAAGTGAATATTTACAAAAACCACAAGTTACAAAAAAACAATCAACTATAAACTCTAATATTCTTCAAGATCACCAAGATATAAAAGGACACCATAGTGATGAATTAATGCGACTTGGGGAAACAATCAAAAACTTACAAGAAGATAGAGAACAATTACTGAGCAGAGTTAAAGATTTAGAGGCCATTCAGGATGATAAAAAACGCAGTTCAGTCTCTATGAAGGCTGAGTTGGATGAAAAGAAAATTGAAATTGCAATTTTACGAAAAAGGTATGCTCAACAAATAGAAGATATGAAGATTCAACTTGATATTTCAAATGAAAAGAAAGAAATCTTATCTGAAAAAAATAAACAATTTGAAAGTGAATATGAAAAACTTAATAGAAAAATTAGAGTTGATTTGAATAAGGTTCGTGCAAGGGAACGAGAACTTGAAAATAAACTGGAAATGCTAAGAAGTGATGCTGATATTCAAATACGAAATAGAGACCATAAAATTCTCGAGTTAAAAAGAAAGATTGATACTTTAGAGTTTGATAACGAAAGTATACAGAGTCAAGGGCAAAAAATTGTAAGTAACAAACATGAACTTGAAGGAAAAATGGAAAAAGTTATTCAGACTTTAAGACTTGCAATAGGTGAGCTAGAAGATGATAACTCGATGGTACGAGCAGTGAAAGATGTTAAGAAAAACTTAGATGTATAAAAAATAATGGATATGAATATAAAGATGAACGAAAAACAATTTTCATATTTAGTTGAAAATATTGACATTGATTCAACTGAATCTCTCTTTGACTACTTAAAAGGCTACACAGATTTATTTGATAGTAATATTAAATTTGGGATGTACTACTTAAGGGACGATGAATACTATTTCTACGATGGACATATAAGTGTTGAGTCAAAAGAAATACAAAGAAAAATAAGTGAACTTAGTTTTAAAGAAAATGAGTTAGAAGAGTATGAGGACCTGAGTCTCTTTCCCATTTTTGTTGACTCCATAGTTGAAGAAATTTGTATATTTAAAAGTATCAAAGCACAAGATAAGTTTTATAATAAACTTCTTAGAAAGAATATAATGGAAATTCAAAAGTATAGAACACTTTTAAAGAAAAACTCAAAATTATATCAGCTATCACACTCTGATGAAGTAACTGGCTTATTTAACCAGCGAAAACTAACTCTAGATCTAGAGTCTACAATTGAAGACCATTTAGAAAGTAAAGATGCTTTTAGTTTAATGTTTATTGATGTGGATCACTTTAAAGATGTTAATGATAACTATGGTCATATTGTTGGCTCTCAGATGTTAATAGATATAGGACGAGTTCTTAAAAATCTTTTGAGAGAGAGTGATGATATTTATAGGTATGGTGGTGATGAATTTATTGTTATCATGAGGAAAGTGAATATTAAAATTGTTCATAAAATAGCGTTAAGAATTTTAGATTCGATAAAGAATAAAAAATTTGAAATTTCTGAAAATATATCTCATAAATTAAGTGTGTCAGTCGGTATTGCGGAGTTCCCAAAAGATGCTCAAACGTCGAAGGAAATAATAAAGTTTGCTGATGAAATGATGTATGAGTCTAAGAAGTCGGGACGAGGTAAGGTTTTTCATTTAGGGCATGAGGTAAAGAATGATTCAACTAGTACTAAGTGATTTTCACCTTGGCAAAGGTCGTTTTTTAGAAAATGGTCAGGTTAACACATTAGAAGACTTTGATGAAGACGAAAAATTTGTAGAATTTCTAGATCATTACTCAACAGGAACTTATTACTTTACAGATGTTCACCTGATTTTAAATGGTGATATTTTAAACTTAATTCAGATGGATGTTGATGGTGTTTATACTCATATGTTGACAGAGAAGCATGTGTGTAAAATGGTGGAGCAAATTGTAGCTGGTCATCCTGTTTTTTTTCAAAATTTGAGAAAATTTCTTTCAAGGCCTAATAAAAAATTAACTTATGTCATAGGAAATCATGATATTGGAATGGTCTTTGAAAAAGCACAAGAAATATTTTCAAATGCCGTTGGGGAAAAAGTTCATTTTACCCATCAACTAGTTGAACACGGCGTTTTAGTTGAACATGGGCATCGATTTGAATCAGTGAATACAGTTCCAAGAAGTAAATTATTAATTTCAGGTCCTAATGAAATTCCAATATTAAACCTACCATGGGCAAGTTTATTTTGTATTTACTTACTTCCTAAATTAAAAGAACTAAGGCCTCATTTTGATAAGGTTAGACCGATATCACTATATATATGGTGGACATTATTACATGACTTTAGATTCTTTTTGTATTTATCATGGGTTGTTATCTCTTATGTGGTTAGAACTCAATTTCCTCCTTTTGGGAAATATAACAAAAATTTTAAGATAAGCTTGAAACAATTAACTAATATTGCAATCCATCCTAAATATGCCAAATTTGCTAAGCGTATTTTAGCAACAAGACCTGACGTTAAAGTTGTAGTAATGGGACATACCCATATCACTGAGTGGAGACGATTTAAAGATGGTAGGCATTACTTTAATTGTGGAACTTGGAACCATGTCCCTTCAATGGACAAAGCACTTCACAAGAATATTACAGACTTGTACTATGTTTGTGTTGAAATTAATGAAAAAAAAGGTGAAATAAAAAATGCTTACCTGAATGTTTGGCAAGGTAAGTGGAGACCATTTCGTGAGGAAATAGTAGCTACTAATTAGTAGCTGCTTTATACGCCTGAGATGCTAATTTAAGCTTCTCTTTTAGGAGTTCTAGTCTGGCTTTTTCTTCATTTGTTTTGACAATCTCAGAGATGATAACATCACTCTTCTCAACTAATTTTTTTTGTTTTTCAAGAACACTTATAATTTCTTTTTCAGAAAATTCTAAGTTCGTTTGAATTTGATACAGTTCTGTTAGAACATCTTGATCTTCAATTTGTGATAAATCGACTTCTATGTTTGTCCCATCAGAGTTTGAAAATTTAACGATCGTAGTACCGTTAACATTTTCAAAATGTACTAGTTGAGACTGATCCGTGATATCTTGTTCTTTTATCTTAGTTAAGTATGTGTCAAGAGCTCCATTATCTACTGTTTTACCATCAGATGATAATATACCAATTGGGTTAAAGTTCGATGCTATAGATTTTTTAAAACCAGTGCTATTTTGCGAAGAAATAGCTGTGTTTTTGCCACTTCTACTTATACTTGCAGGTGCTCTTGAAGGAGAAGGAGTCGTTTTGGCTACTTGAGGCTGAGTATTATTTGAATAATTTGCAGTATTGTTATATGCATTTGGCGCTACAGGGGCGTTATAAGACTGTCCTGAGCTAGAGGAGTTCGTTGTTGAGTTCGTCTTTACAATAGGGGACTTGTTTGTAGAAGTATTAGTTGCTGCAACAGCTTGAGCCACTTGAGCTGATTTTTGTTTTATTTCGCTCTCTAATTTTTCTTCTTGAGCTGTAAGTAGTTCTTGCTCTATGGCCTTTTTCTGTGCCTTTAGCTGAGCGAGTTTATCCTCATTCTTTTTTGTTTTCAATTCCTCGATCTCTGCCATAAGCTTATCTACTTCAGATTTAAGTTCTGATGGATTCTCTTCTTTTTGGCTTAAATACTCATCATATTCAACTTTTTCTTTTTCAATATTTTTAGGATGTTGTAGTGAAGACTCATTTAACATCTCCCTATACATAGGGTCCTGGTATGATACTCGATTATTGTAATCTTCCATATTTCCTGTTCTTAGGTCGTTTAATGACTCAGATGAAAGACTTTGAGCTACGCTACTACTCAACAAACTAGAATTAGAAGAATCACTACTATTGTCGTTTGCTCTATATACTGATTCATCTGTTGTTGATGCTATTCCTTCAATCTGAGGGATATTTTCTGATTCACTAGTATTAATGTGTACTGGTGCTTTTAGGCCTTCGTTATTAGCTACAGCTTGATCAAATATTTCCTTATTACCTATAGCTATATTCGTTTCAATGTCTTTGAAAAGTTCGTTTCGAGTATCGTTCTTGTTTTCATTGTGATTATATTGAAATGTTCTTTTTCTCCAAGTGCTTCTTAAGACTTCATCAATGGGTTTAATTTCATAATTATACAAAGATTCTTGGTTAAGGTCTGTCACTCCATTTGAATAATCTTCTCGAGGTGGAATGATGACATCAGTAAGGTAAACAATCTTTTCTGTTTCAATATTACTTTCCTCAGAGAAATTTTCCCTACTTCTTTCAACGTCGGCATTTATTGCAGAGTCATCAATGCTAGTATATACTTCTTTAACTTCACCTACTATTTGCTTATTATAATTATTAACTCGATTTTCTTCAGCATAGAATGCTTTGGTAATTTCATCCATTTCCTTTGACTCCAATGTTTTTGGATTTTCAGGATTAATAGCATGATTTTCGAAAACTTTATCTAACGCATCTACGTCACAGAATTTACTTTCAGCAAATTCGTTTAATTTATTTCTCGGTCGATCTACTTTTCCAAGACCTAATTTATCTTTAAGAATATCCTGATAATCAGACTTTGATGTTGGAGCTATACTGTAGTCGATATCTAATAGTGGTGACTCCTTCATCTTATCAATAGGTAAACCGTCTGTTAGAGTTTGTGAGCAAGCTGCAGACTCTAATGCAATCATCCTTAAATAATACTCTTTATCTGTTATTTTATTTTTGCTCCAATATCTACTAAAAGAATTATTTGCTCTTTTAGAATCTTCTTTTTTTGCTAAAGAGTTTGCAGCTAACTTTTTATCCTTATTGCTAAAACGATCGTGATAGCCATCAGAAGGGCACGCAGATTCAGCAATCTCTTTCATAAATACTCTACATTTATTATCTTGATATTTAGAGTAATCTTCAGCAAGAGTTTTCATGTGTTGACCGTCATTTCCATTATTTGAAATAAAGTCTGTAAACTCGGCGTTTGTTTTACTTTTTTTATATTTTTCTGCTTTGTCTAAAAAGTATTCTTTATCATTTAATAAAAAGTACATTTGTGGATTTGTTCTGGCGACTTTACTCAAATAAGCTGTTACAGATGCTTGAATCATTATTTTATTTCTGGCAGGTTTGTCAGATTGACTTGTTGCTAGTGAGTTTGTTAAAGCTCTATCCTTAGCAAAATTACTAAGCTGTGGAATATCTTTTAATACATCTTGAAGTGTGAAGCTTAATCCTGACCTAGTAGCTCTAAAAAAATCTGTTAATGGAGTTGTTGAATGAGATGTTTTGTCATTGCGTTTTAGAGAATCCATCTTATATACTTCATCTTTTAAAACTTCATTTGATAAAGCGTTAGTTAGAAACTGTACAGGTGTCATTGCAGAGTCGTTGCTATTATTTTTTTTGTAAGCTTCAAGGTCTTTGTTTGCTATCACTAACATTTGATCAATAATATATTCAGCTCCTTTTGTTGCATTTGTTTGGAAGTTTACTGCTGCGGACTTTCTAACGAAATCAGAGCGGTTTAAACTCTTGCATTGTGCACCTTCATGAGACTTTAAACTCTTTTTCATTATTTTTTGAATTTCTTGCTCTACAGATGAAAAAGAGTCTAGTTTCGTTCCAAGTGAAAAGCTTATGGAGTCTAAAATATCTCTATTTTGTAACTTATTTTCATTGTTGCGGCATGCGACGTTATCATTTATTGCTTTTTTAAATGACTCTTCAGTAAGACAAGGTTTTTGATTTCTTTGAAATTCTTCTTGTGATTTTTCGTCCATCCAAGCTAAAGTATGTTGATACTGTTCACTTAAGTCTGAAAGTTTTAAAATTGAATTTGAAATCGCTTTGAGTTGTAGTTCTTTATTTAATTTTTTATTTGCTTCTTTAACTTTGTTATTCCATTCTCTATTTTGTGTATTTTTATCTTTAGCTGATTTATTATTTTTACTCAATTTATTGTTGAATTTAGAGTAAAAATTAAATTTATTTTTCAAGCATTTTTCACAGTAATCTTGAGTTCCATAGCTTTTTAAAATTTCTTGAGAGGGAAGGCTCATTAAGGATAAAATACCACCCCAATTATTTGATTCTTTAAGGGGACTGTCTGATAGTTCATCACATGAAATTCTTCTACCTTTTGAGTCTATCAACATCATATTAGAATCTTCACCTTCTACACAAGTTGGTGAATTCGTTCTTAGTGAGTTTGGTTCATCGGCTTTTTTATTACCGAATAGTTTTTCGTAATTTTTAAGCACCTGTTTGTACTCTTCTCCTGAACTTTTATCTTCAATATTAGTTGCAAAATCAAACGCTAACTTCTTTTTGCATTCATTCAGTAAATCTCTTTGAAGCTCTTCTCTTTTTTCAGGTGTTGAAGCATTTAGAGCACTATTTACTTTGTTTTGGTTTTGCTTCGCGAAATTAACCCAAGATGTGTTTAGTTGTTTATCTTTATTATTAATTAAATACTGATTAGAGATTTTATCAAGAAGTTCCCTTTCTTTTTGATAGATACTTCTACTATTTACATAATTTCTTCTTTTTTCTGACGCGTTGTGTTCGTTTTGAAAATGACTAATAGTGTCCGCATCTAAATTGATTGATACGTCTAAATTTGTACTTAAGTCTGTATTAATATCAAAAATAGTATCATTTTGGTCTTTTTGAGTAGTTAATCCATTAAATAAATTGTTATTTTTTTTACCAGCGTAATTGTAATAGTATGATGGGGAAGAAGTATCGTTACTCGAGTTTCCAAATGTTCCTGCTCGATAACCTTCTAAACCTATGTATTCATAACCTGACTGATAATATTTTAAAATTTCTTTTTCTTCTTGTTTGATGTCTGCATTTAAATCTTCAAGGTCTTTACCGCCATGTCTTGTGTTGAGAAGTTCCGCCAGCTCAAGCATATGGTTTGTTTTTTCAGTCGGGGGATAAGTTAAGAAATTTCCACATAAAGTTGCAACTTTTTCAGTATCTTCTGTATTTAATCTTTGTTGTTCTCGAGCAAAGCTTGGAGCAATTGTGATTGAACTATTAATCACAAAAACAGCGCCTAGAAGTAATGAATTTAGTTTTATACTTTTATTCTTTTTCATCTCTCACCATATCGGAATGAATACTGTATTAGTTTAATATGAAAGAGAATTTAAGTGAAAATTAAAGTTGAGAGATAGATGAAAATAAGAGTAAGTACCTGATAATTAATGTGAAATGGCCATGCAATTATTATCATGGCCCTTTTAGAATTATTTTTTAGCTACAACTTTTTTTGTCGCTTTTTTAGTAACTTTCTTCTTTGCTGCTTTTTTTGTAACTTTTTTCTTTGTCGTTTTTTTCGTAGTCGATTTTTTAGCTACTTTTTTAGTCGTAGCTTTCTTCGCAACTTTTTTCTTTGTCACTTTTTTACTTGTTTTCTTCGCTTTGGGTTTTTCTTTAGAAACCATTGATTCTAACTTTGATTGAATTTTAGCTAACTCTTTTTTTTGTTCATCGATAAATTTTTGAGCTTTTTTGATTTCACTATTAACTAACTTTTCAACCATTTTCTCGATTTGATCTGTTTCTTTTTTTATTTTAGATTTTACTTTTGTAATATCTTCTTCAACCACAGATGTTATTTCCTTTTGTGCTTTTTGAACTCTTTTAACAACAGTTTTTTGAAGTTCATTAACGTTATTTTCTTTTACAAAACTATCAATTTGTTTTTTTACTTTTTTCCAAGATTCAATAATTGATTTCTTACTCATGAGAGGCTCCTTTGAATTTTTATTATTACCTTATTTATTATAAAAGCTGGATGATTTACTAATCGGTACTCTATACCCAAATCCAAAGCTTTTTGAGCTTATTTTTAGGATTGGGCAAAACTGATACCTCTTATACTCAGTTTTTCTATAAAGATCTATAACAGTTGTAACTTCTTCATTAGAAAAACCAGCTTTAATCAGTTCTGTTTTGGTGTAGCGATAACTTAATATTCCTTCAAGTATTGCATCTAATCTTTCATAGGGAGGTAGGCTCTCTGTGTCTACTTGGCCTGGTCTAAGCTCAGCAGTTGGAGGGCGCGTAATAATATGCTCTGGAATTATGTTTTCGTGCTGTTTATTTAGAAAATTAGCAATCTGATATACCTCAGACTTGAATAGGTCTCCAAGCATACTGATAGCACCAACAGAATCACCGTATTGTGTTGAGTAACCTACAGCGAGCTCAGACTTATTTGATGTATTTACTACCATTGAGTTGATCTGATTAGATCTTGTGTAAAGTAGTGTCCCTCTAAGCCTAGATTGAATATTTTCATCAGTTAAGCCTTCAAAAGGCTGTGGAAAAGTCTGCCCGAAGAGGTTTTTAGCTGCTGAGTGAAGAAATTTAATAGGTAGGGTTGTTAGAGAAATTCCTAGTTTTTGACATAACTCAAGGGATAAATCATAGCTTAATGGGCTTGAGTGTATGCTAGGCATATAAATAGCTTCTAAATACTGACCTTCTTTAAGGGCCAGTCTGATTAAAGTTAAAACCAAAGCTGAATCCATTCCACCAGATAATGCAATAGTGAAATTATTAAAGCCACATTTAGAAGCGTACTCTTGAAATCCAAACTTTAATGCTTCACAAACTTCAGCACACTGCTCATCATTCCACTGTTTTATTAGAGGAAGATTAGTCGCTTTTGATTCATTGGTAGAGATTCTAGCGTTAAACAAACTTTCCCAAGTTCTTTCTTTTTTACTATCTGTTGGGCCATCAAAATTATAACTTGCACTATCTAGTTCTATAGAGAGCTTATCCTTTTTAAATCTGGCGGCTTTGTAATGGACTTGTTGGCCATCACAAATAAAGCTTTGACCATCAAAAAGAATTTCATCTTCTGCTCCGACTCTATTGGTATATATAAAAGGACACTTAAAAATTCTTGATATGTATTTAGCCCTCTCAGTTCTTTTTTGGTCCTTATCTAAAATATAGGGACTCGCAGAGAGGTTAATCATTAAATCTAAATTGAGGTTATTATCTTTAGAGTACTCATAGAGATCGTTAATAGGGTCTTTATGGTGAAAAGTAGACGCCCACATATCCTCACATATTAGTATTCCAATATTTTTACCTTGATGTTTCCAAACAAGAGGATTTTCTCCAGGTGTAAAGTATTTTTGTTCGTCAAAGATGTCGTAATTGGGTAATAGCTGTTTTGTATAGATCGGTTTAAAACTTTTATTTGAAATTTCATAAACTCTATTTTTGATTTCAACTGGAAGTCCCGTTTTACTGAGTTCGTACTCAAGACCACCAGCGAGAATTGTAATATTATCAGGTAGGTTTTTAGACCACTTGTGAACCTTATCTAGGAACTCAATATATGTATCTATAAATGATTTTTGCAGACAAAGATCTTGAAGTGGATACCCAGTTAAAAAAAGCTCAGGAAAGAGATGTAATCCTTCTTCTTTTATAGTCTCTAAGTACTTAAAAATATTATCAAAGTCTGCTACGGTATGGTGAGTTTGGTGTATTGTTGTATTCATTATTTACTTGATCTCCGATTGTTGACTCATCGCGATTATAAAGGTAACTTCCATCACTATTAACATATTGAAATTATAACACTTATTCAACAATTGAATTAGTGAATTTTACGTAGAATTTAAATTACAGAAAGAGTTTTAAATGAATAATAATAAAAACGAGAAAATTGGAAAAGTTTTAGTCATTGGTGCTGGTCTGGCCGGTAGTGAAGCTGCAAATTATCTGGCAAGAAATAATGTTGAAGTTCTTTTAGTTGAAAATAAAACAATTAATAGAAACCCAGCTCAAAAAGTAGATACATTTGCAGAGCTTGTTTGTACAAACTCTCTAAAGTCGAAGAATCCAACTTCAGGTCATGGTCTTTTAAAAGTTGAAATGAGAGCAATGAAGTCAATTGTTCTAGATATTGGTGAAAGGACATCAGTTCCTGCTGGAGATGCATTAGCGGTAGATAGAGATGAGTTTTCGAGACAGATGACCGAACATTTAAAGTCTCATGAAAATATTACTGTTGTTGAAAAAGAAGCAACAGACCCTATAGCTCTACAAAAAGAATATAATTGTGACTATGTAGTTGTTGCAACTGGTCCTCTTACTACCACTGGACTTGAAAAGTGGATTCAAGAAGTTATCTCTAAAGATGATTTTTACTTTTACGATGCAATTGCCCCAGTAGTAGATGCTGATAGTTTAGATTACTCTCAACTATATTTTAAGGATCGTCACAAAGAACCAGATGAATCTGCAGACTATTTAAATGCGCCAATGAGTGAAGAACAATACTATAAGTTTGTCGAAGAACTTGTAGCTGCTGAGAAAGTTCCAGCTCAAAATTTTGAAGATTATAAGTTTTTTGAAGCCTGCCTGCCTGTGGATTTAATGGCTGAGCGTGGAAAAGATACACCTAGATTCTCGTGTATGAAGCCAATCGGTTTAAAGATGAAAGATGGTACTGAACCTTTCGCTGTAATCCAGCTTAGAAAAGAAAATTTACTGGGTTCTGCTTTTAATTTAGTAGGCTTTCAAACAAGATTAAAATATCCAGAACAACTAAGGGTGTTTAGAACAATTCCTGGCTTTCAAGAAGCTAGTTTTATTCATCTAGGAAGTGTTCATAGAAACTCATTTCTAAATGCTAGAAAACTCCTTAACTTTGATTTAAGTGCTAAAGAACACCCAGAAGTTTTCTTTGCTGGTCAAATTACAGGTGTTGAAGGATATACTGAATCTGCTAGTATGGGCTTGTATGTTGGCTTTCAAGTTTTGAGAAAGCTTCAAGGTAAAGAGAGTTTACAATGGCCTGTAGAAACTGCTTTTGGTGCATTAGTTAATTACTTGATGACTGTTCCTAAGCCGGTTCCATCAAATATAAACTTTGGTTTATTACCAACTGTAAAGTTGAATAGAGATCAAAGAAAAAGTAGAGATAGAAAAAAAATCAAAAAACAGCTTGTTGCTGATAAGGCCCTTGAAACCTTCACTGAATTTTTTGCAGGAGCTCATAAATAAATGGGTGGTTTTTTACTTGTTTTATTAGCGTGTGCATTTTGGGCCTTGGATACATTAATTAGGTATCCTTTAATCCAAAGTGGAATGAATGCAATTACTATTGTTTTTTATGAACATTTGCTATTAACTATTATTTTTTCAATTGTGTTTTTTAAATCACTAAAAAAAATTTGGAATGCCAAGACAAACCATTACTTTTATTTTTTTATTGTAGGTGGGATAGGATCTGCTTTGGCCACGGTCGCTTTCACAAGAGCTTTTGTATTTTTGAATCCTTCATTAGTTATTCTTTTACAAAAGTTTCAGCCAATTGTTGCTATACTTCTTGCAAGATGGGTTTTAAAAGAACAAGTTAAGCGAGAGTTTATTTTTTGGGCAGTAATCTGTTTAGCTGGGGCTCTTTTAATTTCCTATGAAGATATACTAAAATTAGGAAACTCTGGAAAATCAATTTATAGTCTACTTGTTCATCCAGGAGCTTTTCAAGGCTACATCTTAGTCATCTTCTCAGTCATTGGCTGGGGATCTGCAACTGTTTTTGGTAAAAAATTAGGCCAAGAAGGTTATACTGATGAACAAATTATGGCCGGTCGGTTTATTATGGGCTTTCTGTGTTTAATTCCCTTAACTAGCTATTCCTCAGACCTATTTAGTCATTCTTTAGAAACGTATGGGAAAATCTCTTTAATGGTACTTGTCTCAGGGCTCTTAGCAATGTATGTTTTTTATCAGGGGTTAAGGAAAATTTCTGCAAGAGCTTGTTCTTTAGCTGAAATGTTTTTTCCATTTATGGCCGTTTTGGTTAATTGGCTTTTTTTAAATACAGCGCTTACTCCAATTCAAATTATAGGAGGGGGATTATTATTATTAGGTTCAGTAATTATTCAATTAAAACATTATTGAGAACACTTGGGTGTTTACTCCTTTTAATTCCTCAGCTCTCGATTGCTCAAAATTTAATAACTCTCACCGACTCAGAAAATGAAATCGATATTACAAATAAAATAGAAGTCGCCAAAATCTCAGCTACTGAGTTTGATTCTAAAGACTGGAGACTACCAAATATTTTTGACATGAACTTTGATGGAAAAATTCGACAAGGTTACACTGCTGATGCTCTTTTTATGAGGTTTCACATCTTCAATAGTTCAAACAAAAAAATATCTATAATACTTTTTTTAGATCATATCCTAACTGGAGAAGTAGAGTTTTTTGATGGAGTTTCCACGCAGGTTTCAGGAAGCTCTAAAATATCATCAAGTAGAGTGGTAGATTCAATCTTCACGGCGTTTAATTTATCTTTGGATGCTAATGAAACTAAAACATTTTATATGAGAAAAAAAAGTGGGCACCTTTTTAATACTCGAGTTCTAGTGACTTCAAAACAAAACTTTAAACTGATGGAAGTAAATAAATTTAATGTCTTCAGGTTCTATGCTGGAGCCATTTTAGCACTCTTGTTTTATAATCTTTTACTTGCTGCTTTTTTAAAAGATACAAATTATTATTTTTACTCAGCATTTGTGTTCTCATTATTTGTAACAGTCTTAGTTATGCAGGGGATATTAGATTTTATACCTTTTTTGAATAACAGAACGATTTCTAGTTATTTGATTTTTTTCTCATCTATTTCTCTCATTTTTGCTATTTTATTTACAAAAAAAATATTACCTTCACAATCAGAATTTCCAACTTTTGATCGAGTGTTTAAGTACCAACTTTACTTTACAGGTGTTCTTCCAATTGTCAGTTTTTTACCATTTTACTCTCAAGTTATTTGGTTCTTTGGCCCGTATATTGATTTCCTGATCCTTTTTAGTATGCTGACGATGACTTCTTATGGTTTTATTCGGGCTTTAAAAAAAGAGTCTCTAGCAATTATTTATACCATTTCATGGCTATGTATCTTTTTTGGAATAATTATATATTATCTATCTCTTTATGGGCTATTGGATAAAAACTGGTTTACTAGAAATAGTATTATTGTTGGAAATGTCCTTCAGATGCTAACTTTATCTCTTGGTTTAGGGTATAAAGTGATCACAATTGGCCGTGAAAAAGATGAAGCACTAGTTAGAGCAAGCAGCAAAGAAAAATACCAGAAATTATTACGTGTATTATCTCATGATGTTTCAAATTCACTCCAAGTGATTCAATTATCTTTAAAAAGACTCGCTCGAGGACTGAGGCAAGATCAAAATGTGACTAAGCTAAATCGCATTCTCACTGTTGCTGAAAATATGAGAGCAATCTTAGACAATGTAAAAAAAGAACAAAAACTTGAGTTGGATAAAGAGACAATTCAGCTATCAAAAATTGAATTGATAGGTTGTATAAAGAAATCACTCCTAGTTTTTGAAGATAAATTGAACGATAAAAATATAACTATTAACCAGGCTTATGTTCATGATGAAGTTTTTATAACCGCGGAACAGGTTTCACTGATTAATAATGTCCTTTCTAATATTTTTTCAAACTCGATCAAGTTTTCCCCTAAAGGTGGAGTTATAGGCATAAAAGTAATGCAAGAAGGTGATAGTTTTCACCTACTGATTACGGATGAAGGAGCTGGTTTTTCCTCAAATTTAATCTCAAATTTTGAAAATGATGGAAAAATTGAATCTACTATGGGAACAGATGGTGAAGAGGGAACTGGCTTTGGGATGAAGATTATAAAGTCCTATGTAGAAATCTATAATGGAAGGATTGAATTAAAAAATAATAACGGAGCAGAGTATCACTTATTTTTTAAAGCCGTTTGACTCGCCAGTAAATATTCAATCTTTGAAATAGTAGCATTTATATTTTGATTTAAGCTCTTTTGTGGGTTTACTTCAAAAAGAGTTGCCGCTGAGTGTGAATGACCACCACCTCCGAGACCAATTGCTATTAAGCCAACGTCATATTCTCCACTTGAGCGTAAGCTCACTTTCAATTTACTACCTTCCTCTCTAAACATACATGCAACTTTTATATCATCTAAAATTAAGAGGTGATTAATAAAAGCATGGGTGTCCTCTATGTCAGTCTTATATTCATCTAGAAGTTCCTGGTCTAGAACAATCCATGCTATATCTTCACTTTCATTACAATTAGCAGAACCCAAGACTTTACCTAGCAAATGAAGGTGCTTAATATTTTTAGTTCCATAAATACCATTGTAAGCAATAGTTGGCTTAATTCCTGTATCCATTAGTTTTGCAATCATTCTATGAGTACTTTCAGTTACAGTAGGATATCTAAAACTAGATGTATCAATTAAGATAGCAGTGTAAAGAGGTAGAGCGATCTGCTGATCAAACTCAACACCAAGAACCTCAATCAGTTCACCAACGAGTTGTCCTGTTGCTGCGGCCGTTGTATCAATACAATGATGTTTTTTTGTACTCTCGGGACATGGATGATGATCGATATACAGAAGCTTACAATCTAGGTCTTCAGCATATTTTTGAATTTTATTTCCTGTTCTAAATATTGTATTTGTATCGACAACAATAATAAGATCAGGTTCTTGCACAAAATTACCATTTAAGTTTTCAAATCCACAAACATCATTATAAGGATCTAGATATTTATATCTTTCTAGAAGTTCTTCTTCATTACAACAAATGACATTTTTGCCTTTTTTCTTTAAGGCCATACATAAACTTATTTCGCTACCAATACCATCAGCATCAGGGTAAATATGAGTTGTAATTAATATGTTCTTAGCCTTTGAAATGGCATTTAAAAAGTTTTCTTTAATAAGCATAATTACCTAATCGGTAGTGAGTTCTAAATACTGAATTATATTAATAAAAAATAGCTCTATGTATTTCACTTATCGAGAAATTCTTTATAAAATCTTTTAAAGGTATTTATGGAATCAATAATAGTTGACTCTCTGACTAAAGAATATGGCCATTCTAAAGTTGTTGATAGTCTGTCATTCAAAGTAACTAAAGGGTCAATTCATGGATTCTTGGGACCCAATGGAGCTGGTAAGACGACTTCCATGAAGATGATCTGTGGTGTTATTCCACCTACGTCTGGTCAGGTATATATAAATGGTAATAATATTCAAGAAAATCTCTATGAAACTAAAAAAAACTTAGGTGTTCTTCTTGAGAACCCACCTTTATACAAAGATATGGAGGTAAGGGAGTATCTTGAATTTGTCTCAAAACTTCATCAGCTTCCATGGAATAAAGTTAAAGAGTCAGTGGACTATGCTCTAGAAAAGTTAAATATTACAGATGTTCAAAAGAGACTAGTTGGAAACTTGTCTAAAGGATATAAGCAGAGGGTGGGAGTGGCCCAAGCCATTGTTTTTAATCCTGATATCGTAATCTTAGACGAGCCTACAGTTGGCTTAGATCCAAGTGCTGTCATAGAGATGAGAGAGTTTATTAAAGAGATTGGTAAGGATCATACTGTTCTTCTTTCTAGCCATCTTTTGCATGAAATAAGTTTGATTTGTGATGATATAACCATTATTGCTAATGGAAGACTTCAAGCGTCAGGGAGTTTAGAAGAAATAACGAGCACTGTAAAAGGCAAAAATATCATTCATGCTAAAGTGGAGGGGAGTCCTATTTCTTTAATCCAAAGCCTGCAACAGCTATCTTTTGTAGAGCATATTGATATGAGTGCTTCTGAAAGAGCTTCTGAGTTGAAAATCTTTACAAATTCAATCTCAGATCATCGAGCAGAAATATCAAAATGTATTTTTGAACATGACTTGTCGATTTTAGAGTTTGTTGAAGAGAAGATGGATTTAGAGAAAATATTTTTAAAGGTAACAGGGGATCATAAATGAGTACTTCTATGACGCTTCTAATTGTTAAAAAAGAACTTAAAACATTTTTTAAATCTCCCATGGCCTATATAATTGCAGGGCTATTCGCAGCTATAACAGGTTACGTTTTTTATAACCTTTTAATATCATTTGTAGAAAATACTCAGAATATACCAGGTCAATATAAAACCAAACTCGATTTTATCAACACAGTTATAATTCAACTATTTAGTAATATTAATTTATTCTTATTGTTCTTTTGTCCTATCATTACCATGAGGATGTTTTCTGAAGAGAAAAAAGAGTCAACAATTGATCTTTATTTTGCAGCCCCAATAAAGGACTTTCAACTAGTGATGGGAAAGTTTATTGCTAGTTCTCTAATGGGAGTCTTCTTGTTATCAATTACTCTTATTTATCCTGTAGTTCTTTGGTCTATTGAGGCAGCAGATTTCTCATTTATAATATCAGGCTACCTAGGGTTAGTTTTGAATATGCTCTCATATTTATCTTTGGGCTTATTTGCATCAAGTTTAACATCAAATCAAATTGTTGCAGCAGTTATAAGTTATGTTGGCATAATGGGATTTTGGGTTATTTCGTGGGCATCTCAGATCAGTACTAATTATATTTATGCAGAATTTTTTAAGTATATTACAATCGTGAGACATTTTGAAATGTTTGTTAAAGGTATTGCAAGCACTTCTGATCTTATTTATTATATCTCTTTTATATTTGTGTGGATCTTTTTAACAAAAAAAGTTGTAGAATCGAGGAATTGGTAAATGAAAAATAAATCAATTCATTTCATTTGGTGGTTTTTAGCTCTTGCTTTACTAGTAACATCCATTGTTCTATTTATAATTACTCCTGAGTTTGTTAAGCTAAAAGTCTCTACATTATTGACCTCTTTAGTGATCTTTTTATGTTTAGGATTTATAAATCGAGTTGTGATTTTATCTTATATTCAAACAAGATACTTTAGAAATCTACTGACAAATATTATCACAGTAGGCTTAGTATTGTGTATTCTTGGAATGATAAATTATTTAGGTTTTAAAAATAATAAATATTTTGATCTTACCCAAGATAAACTTTATTCTTTATCTGATCAGTCCCAAAGGGTTCTAAGTGAAGTTGACAAAAAAATGAAGTTTACCCTTTTTGCTCGAAGAGGAGATTGGGATCATTTTTTAAGTTTTTTAAAAAAATATGAAATTGAAAATAAAAATATTAGCCTGACAGCAATTGATATTGATACACAACCAGCTTTAGTAGAATTACATAAAATTAAGAAGTCTGGTACCGTTATTATTGAATACGACTCAAATAAGGTAAGTGTTGATCAGTTAAGTGAACTTAATGTCACAAATCAAATCATTAAAATCCTAAGAAATAAGAATATCAATGTGTACTATACAATTGGACATAGTGAAGTTGACCCAAGTGACTCTGGGCAAAAAGGATCTAAGTTCTTATTTCAAAAAATAAAAGATTCTAATTATTCTCTTAGGCCACTAGACCTTTTAAAGGTGACGGCCGTACCCACGGATGCAGACGTCATTATTATTCTTGGTCCCAAAAAGGGTTTTTTAGATTTAGAAGTTAGAACTTTAGAGAAGTATCTTGAGTCAGGTGGAAATCTATTTATTACTTTTGCTCCAGAGATGACTAATTCCAAATTAAAAAATTTGTACGATTTAGTTTCAAAATTTGGAATATCTTACAGAAATTCAATTGTTGTCGATCGTCTCGCTACTGTTCAGGGTTCTAATGCTACTATCCCCATTATTACTCACTATAATACTTCCCATAACATAACAAAGAACTTTTCTGGACGAACATTAATGCCACTAACTGGTGCTATCGAGAAGTCAAAGTCTGAGAATATTGAGTATTCTTCATTGATGCAAACTTCTAACTTTCCTGCAAGTTGGGCTGAAACTAATATTAAAGATGTTTTAAATGGTAAAGCTGCGTATGATAAATTAGATATAAAAGGACCTGTTACTGTTGCAGCATCAAGTTATCATAAAGAGTTTAATTCTAAAGTGATTGCTCTAGGAAGTAGCTCTTTTTTTATAAATGGTTATGAGACTCAAAGTAATAATTATAATATTGTTTTAAATATGCTTGCTTGGTTAGTAGATGATGAAGGAATCATTAGTATTAATCGTCCTGGTTTATCAAGTGAGAGAATTTTTATTTCTATGTCTCAAGAAGTACTTATTTTATTTTTCTTGATAATATGTTCTCCAACATTTTTCTTTGGAATTAGTATCTATATGTATAGAAGAAGGTTAAATAAGTGATTAAAAATACTTCATTAGGTCTTTGTCTTGTCCTACTAATTGGTTTCGCATATTTTTGGGAAGAAAGAGGTCAAAAAAAATTCTATACCGATAATGTAAAAGAAGAAAAAATAGTCCTATTTGATGTCAACTCCGTAGTGTCTTTAACATTAAAAAACTCAAAACTAATTAAAAATCAAAATGAATGGGTTATAGGTGAGCTGGGTTATATGGCAAATAAGTCTAAAGTTCAGTTTATTTTAAAAACACTTAATGGTATAACAAAGGTAAAAAAAATTGATGTGACAGATGAAAAGGAAAAAGAGTTTTTTATTCATCAAGATCATTCCTTTACTGTAAAAACCTTTAATAAAGAAGTTACATTTAGGTTAGGAGATATCTCAAATGTTACAGGTATGTTTTATATTCAAAAGTTTGAGCTTGGAAAAAAAGAATTATTTCTTTGTAGAGATATAAACGTATATGATGGCCTTTATAAAAATGAATTAGAAGCTAATTACCAAAAGTATATCTATTTAAAAGATATCGTTACAGCAAATCCGATGGAACTAATTAGTCCTAAGTTAATATATGGATTAAATTCTCAGAAACTAAGTAAGCTCAAAATTGATAACAAGGCAAATCGATGGTTTGAAGTAGATTTTGAAAATAATATAACAACACCGAAGAGGTATTCAGGAATAAAACAACTAGTGTTCTCTCAAGTCTTTGATTCTTTATGGAATATGGTTAGCGTTGATAAAATTATAGATGAAGAAGACCTGATTCTTTCAGATCAATTAAGCTCTGTTGATATTAAGCTTAAGTCTTCAAAAAATCATAAGATTATACTGTATGGACTTCTTAATGGAGAACAAGGTTATTACGCAAAAGTTGATAACTCTAAAATCATTTATAAAATTAATGAAAAGGCCAAGGACTTCTTCTTTGCCAACGTTCAAAACTTTTGGGATAAAAGATTAAATCTGGGCGTTGACTTTAAGAAGCTGAAAAGAGTTGAATTTCAAATAGGATTTGATCCCAGAGAATTTCACTCTTTTTATATTGATGATATTGATTCTTTTGATATTAAGTCTGCTTCTGGAAAAAAAATAAAAGTCTCAAACTTTAATTTACTTTTTAATATTATATTGAATTTACAGACATTTAAACAAGCAAAGTATGTTGTAGAATCACCCAACAAAAGAGCATCAAAACACGCATTATATGTAAATATTTTTAATAAAAAATTAAAAATTGTCTTCAATACTAATATGGTGATTGTTAGTGATTTAAGTGAAGGATTAGAGTTTTTCTACCCTCATAATAACTCAATGATTAATATAAAGAGTATTGATGATTTCTTTACTTTAAACTAAAAAGGGCTTCTAATACTATTATGGACATATTTAAACTCTTTCGAAATTATACATACTGCTTGGTTCATCCTTTTAAAACACATGAACTCTATCTTAGTAATAGTGCTGATGAAAATGGATTTAAACCACATATTTTAGGCATTTATGAATCTTTAGGAGCTTCTTGGATTTTTGTCGTTATAAGCGGAATATTTAGGATTGGTCTAATCAATTTAGTCTTTTTTTCATTTTTTAATTTAACTGATGATGAAGGGAGTATCTTAAAGTTAGTTTCAGGTGAAGATGGTTTTATAGGTTTTTATTTTATTTTGTTTCAAACTATAATCGATGTTATTTTTTATCCCTTAATGATGTTATTTCTTATTCAGTTTTGGGAGTTTGTTATTAAAATATTTGGTAAAGCTTTAGGAATTGAAGAAGATCTAGGCAATAAGGCAAAAGATATTATGTCAGTTGCCTTAAGTTCAAGTATTCTTAGTGTTGTTCCTATTTTTGGTGGTATTGCCCAAAAATTTGCATCATTAATCTTGATGTATGCTGGGTTGAGAAAGCAGCTAAATGCTTCTGTGCCACTTAGTCTTTGTATTATGGCGTTCCCTATATTTATAATGTTGGCCTTGAGTTCATTAGTTGTTTTCTTGTTTATTTTAAATATGTCATTATGATTGAACTATTATACCTCACAGATTCTACGAACTCAGATCTCATCGAAGAAGAAAGACAGCGGATTTCTTTTTTTAGCGATTTTGGTATAAGGCCAATAGTTAAGGTTTGGAATGAAGTTGATTGGTCAGAATATAAAAACATTTTAATTAGAACAGTTTGGGATTATACAGAACACTCTGAGCTTTTCATAAAAAAAGTTAATGATGCAACGGAGTCAGGCTCAGTTATTATTCATCCAAAAAGTATTTTAGATTGGAATATTGATAAGTCTTATCTAGTTGAATTGGCCAAGAAGAGGCTGAATATTGTTGAGACAATAATCTCTCATTCATTAACGACTTGTGAAGTTAAAAATTATATTAACAAGTATTCAGCGATTGTTGTTAAGCCAAGAATTGGTGCTGGTGGAGTTGATACTTTTGTCATCAAGAGTCTTGAAAATCTCCCTGAATACATGCTAGGGCGTGATGTCTTGATTCAGCCTTATATAGAGTCCATTAAAACTAAAGGTGAATTCTCTTACATTTTCTTTGATGGAGAGTTTTCGCACTGTGTGCTTAAAAGACCTAGATGTGGTGAATTTAGGGTTCAAGATGATTATGGTGGAGTTGTGAGTAAATATACACCATCTGAATCTGAAATCCGTATGGCAAAAGTATTTATAGATAATCTCGACTTTAATACCATTTATGCGAGAGTGGATCTTGTGGAGTGTGATAATAAGCTTTTGTTGATGGAGCTTGAGCTAATAGAACCTGAGTTGTTTCTAAGATTTTCAGAAAATGGTATGAATTGCTTCGCTAAAGCTATAAAAAAACACTTAACATAACGATTTCACATTAACTGTGACTGTCTATTGATGTTACACCTATGTAATCCTTTCAAATTTCTTTGTTTTGCACAAGCTTATATAGTTTAATGACTCATATTGTCATATTTAAGAAAGACTCTATCAAGGTTATAAATGAAGTTAAAGCAAGGACCTACACTTTTGCCAATTATCTTTTTGCTATCTTTTGCTGGCCATGCTTCAGAAGAAGTAGGGTTAGCAAATACTTATAAAAAGCTAAAAATTGAAAGTGGTCTGACTCTCGTTGATGGACATAAAAATGATATAGAGTCTGTTTCTGTTAGTGGAGATAGCTCAAAAATTTGTTGGATTGGAAAAGACTCTACAAGAAAAACTCAGTATCCAATAGAGATCTATTCAAAAGATACAGGTATATCTCCAGAAGAGTTACCTAGTAAGCTTAAGAAAACGAAATTGAATGCCTATACAAAGTGTGCATTTGATAATGAGAATAACATACTTACAAGTGAATTAAGGTATAGACCATTAGCAATAACAGCAACTTTAATTAGCTCTTTACTAACAGGTGACTTTGAACCAAAGAAATATCACTCTGTGCTGAGAACTTATGACTCAAGAACAAACACTAGATTAGAGAGCTTGAGCCCAGTTGAATTAGGTCAGTTGTCTAAAAAAGAATTTATTAAACACCCTAGAGTCTCACCTGATGGAAGTATGATCACTTACTATACGATGGGAAACTATGGAGTAAAAGGTATCTATATTTATAATATCTCAACTAAAAGAGTTATTCACTTAGGGGATTTTTTAGATAAACATCCAACTTGGTCTGCTGATGGGACAAAAATTTTATTTCATCATCAAGTCTCAGATAGAAAAAAGGGAGGTTTAGAGCAAGCCTACCTTGGGTATTACGATTTAGAATTTTCTGGAGTTGATGATGTTTTTGCTAAAAGAATTATGTTAGATGATATAAATAAAGAAGGTTATACTTATCACAAGCACCCAGCAGTTTATCCAGGAACTGATCTTTTATTCTTTCATGGTCAATTAAGCCCTGAAGGAAACAAGCATATTTTTGTAAGAAACCTTGAAAGAAAATCTAAAATTTATAAGCTGACATTAAAAAACGCTAATATTTCTCTTAAAAAGGCTAAGCATCCTGCAACATCTAGAATTGATGCAGGTATGTATTTTGTTGGAAAAGAAAATATACAAAATGCTAAGTATAAAGTTTATAAGTTAAATATTGACTCAATTAAAACAATTAACAAGAAAGTAGAGTAAAATGGATAAATTTTTAAGTCTAAAAACAAGACAATCGAAAAAATTTGGTGAAAAGATGTTTTCACCCTTTTATTCTGTTATGAAGATGTATGTTAAAATGGACTTTGGAGTTCATTACGCAAATATTATTAATGGTAAGTCTTTGACTCAAGAACAAAGAGATGAAATATTTAATTTTAGAAATAAATGTTATGAGAAGAGATCTCCACATCTTTTGGCAGTTACTGATGCTGAAATAAGAAAAGAAAAACTATATGATGAATATGCTTATCATGCTGTCGCGAGAACAACAGCTGGTGAAATTATTGCTGTCTCTAGGTTTTTACCCTACCCATTCGAAATGTGTACAGTTGGACTTCCAAGTGATTTAAGAATTTCTCAATTTTCTAACTATTTAGAAATATCTAGATTAGTTACTTCTAGGCCAGGAAAGGGAATTGGCAAAAGACTACTTATCCATGCTGGAGTATGGGCAATAGAAGATACTTTCTATGATGGTTTTTTGGCAATTGCTAGAGAGAAAAACTTAAAATTGTTTTCATACTTTGGATTATCTCAATTGGCCTGTTTTCGATTAGAAAAAAGACCGGGAGCAAAATATTCGTTGATTAAGGCTGATTTTAGATTAATCACTAAGTCTACAATGAGGTTTTTTACTTTCCAAAATAACACTTTTATCAAGTCAAGGTTGGCAAAGTCACTAACAGCTATTCTAAGAAGCTTTTAATTTAAAGACACCATCTTTATCCAGATCATTTACTAAATTATTATCATCTACTTTTTGTAGCATCTCTCTTAGTTTTGAGAGTCTAAACTCCATGGTTTTAACTTGATTTGTTTGTTCTGAGTATTTTTTCTTTTGTGCAGTTGATAAATTTCCATCAACTTGTTCAATACATTTTAAAACCCAACTTGCTGATTGAAGGCTTAGAATAAACTCTCTAGTATATTCGAAAATTTGTTCTTTTTCTATTTTTGAAATTTGGTTTTGCTTAGAGAGTATTATTCCTGTTCCATGATGTCTTGCTTCGTCCCTTAATATTCTCTCATACGTTGCCTTTAGTGGTGCGTATGTACAATCTTGTTTTAGGCCAGTGTAATGGGCCATCCCAAAACCTTCAAGTAGAACTTGAATGATGTATAAACAAGTATTTTTTTCTCCTTCTTCAATTGCTTTCGCTAATGGATTGAGCATTGGATGCCAGTGGACTTCTGGATCAGGTGTAAAATTCATAAAGTTTTGAAACTCTTTTAAATGGATTGCCTCTTCTGCTGCAAAAAGAGCATAAATAGATTTCTCTTGAATGGTCTCAGAAAGTAAAATCATCTTTGCACCGTAGTTATGACCTGAAGTTTCGATATAGCAAGAGAGAGCTAAATTAAGTTCAGTGATTTTTGTCATGACTTCATCTTTTTGCTCTTTTTGAAGGTGATTAAAAGCATCAGTTTGATTAAGGTTATACCTTTGTGGAGTCCAAAGTATCTTTGGTGTATCTTTATCTGGAGAACTAACAGTATAACTATCTAAAGCTCTTTCTAATAAGTTATTTAGGGGATGATTTTTTGGGAGACTGTCGGAAAAGAGCGTCGAATCTAGGCTCAAATAACTCTTTAAATCTTTCATAATTTTCTCCTTCTTCAACAATGTGATTTGGATATACTCCTGCACCTGCTTCAAGAAAAGCTTTGTTTTTTATTTTTACGCCGGGACTGACAATTACTTGTAAGGCCAAGACAACATCGTCTCCTATCTCAACTTGTTTCACATAGAGGAGATATTTATCATCTCTTTTTTTGATAGCATGCGCTGAGATATAGGTTTCATTACCAACTAAAACTCGATTTCCAATCTTTAAGTGGGTCCTGTCGACAATTTTAGATCCAGGAGTCCAATTTATTTTTTTGCCAACTTCACTGCCCCAAAGTCTCAGCCAAGAACTGTAGTACCCAGGAGTTAGTTTTAAAACTTTTTCAAAAAATGAAAAGCTATTATAGAGCTGTTGAAGTTGGTATGCCACAAACCAATTATTTCCATGCTTGGTATGCTTTCCAAAGTAGCTAACACCACTTGGTTGCCCATACTTATTCTTCATATACGTCCATATTAATGGAGATTGAAAAAATGCTGCAAATAAAAACATCGCAAAATAAAATGGATTAAATGTTCTTATACTGACAGCAAGAAGTATAAAGACCTCAAGCATGTGAAATGTAGGGTAGAGGAGAAAATTTCCCTCTACTTTTTTTGGTATTTGACCGGGCTTCATTTTTACCCTAAAAACTTATATCTAGTTTCTTTCTCTTCTTTGACTTTGACAAATTCATCTAGAACTTCATCCATCATTCTCGTTGTTAGTAAAAGAGAGTTTACCATACAATCTTCTATGTCTTGCCAATCTTGTTCTGACTTGGCATATCTTGAAATAGCATTTTCAACATCAATAGCGTGTTGAACGTCTATTTCTGAATGTTCGTTAAAAAATGTCATCGATTTTTTACCTACATCTAATCCTTCGCTTAAAAGTTTTAGAATTGGCTGAATATACTCATAGCTTCTTTCTGCCCAAAAACTATACCCAAGTCTTGCCACTGGATTACCATACTCAGCCACATAATATAGATAAGCTATAAGTGCTTGAGTTGTTTTAAGGGGTTTTGGAAGGTCTTCAATCTTGACCTCAAATCCTAAGTATTTAGATCATGAAAAGCCATCATTTCATGGCCAGCTTCTTCATTTGCGTGTTTAAGACAGTACTTCATATAGTTAATATTCATTGTGTCTTTTCTAGCGGCAACCATGGCCTGATTTCTACTGTTGTGAAATGTATAATGAAAAGTTTCAGTTAAATAGATTCCGTAAAGTCTTTTATCGGCAAAGCCTTCTTCTAATACTTTGAACAAATTTTCACTTTGTTGAAGGTTGTCCATTTCAAGTTCAAGTCTTGCCCTAAGTTTTTCAATACTCATTAAATTCTCCGATTTTTAGAATGTTTATTCTTGTCGGAATATTTGTATTTAACTTGATGTTTGTTGTCGGCTATTGTTTGATAACGGTGGTTTAGGGAGTATTTTGAATCCGCTCAGCGAGGGCCTTGAATGAGCCATCGAACCTTACTCTATTATCTATTTTGATTTTTGGCCTATGCATATCAAGGGCTATATTCATGCATAGTAACCACTGTTCTTTTTCTTTTTTAGTAATTTTAATGTGCATATGTCTGGCCCTCATTCTGGGGTGGCCAAAAGACTCAACAAATAAATTTGGACCACCAAACCATCCGCACAGGAACATAAAGAACTTCTTTTTTACTTCATCGGGGACTTTATTATCTATTAAAGGGTGTGTAATAAGACAATCATGAGCTTTTGGTAGTGTTTCCATTGTGTGATAAAAATTTTTAACAAGTTCGTATACGCCTTTTTCTTCACCTATGACTTCATATAAAAATTTTGGTTCTGGTTTTTTGAAAAGCTTTTGTTTGATTCTGTTGATAATTTGCATGTTCAAAAAGCTATCCCTAATAAGTTATTTAGTAAATATTATTTGTATATTATTAAAATGACTTTTATTTTGACCTGTTGCGTCTAGTGTTTTTTTTGTAAAAAACTTTAATATGAAAACAATATCTTGTGGATTTTATGTCAAATAATGGCCAAATATTTCTTACACTCCGTTGTCATAGTGCCTAAATTTTGGAATTATGCATTCACACACACATATCATTTGAGAATTGAACGAGAGAGCAAGGGGAATTGAATGTCTTATATTGGAATACGTCATGGAGCTATTGAAGTAGTATGCGGTCCTATGTTTTCAGGAAAAACTTCAGAGTTAATTAGACGTGTTCAAAGAGCTCAAATTGCTAAGCAAAGAGTTCAAATCTTTAAACCTGCAATTGATGTTAGGTATGATGAGACAAAAGTTGTGAGTCACACGTCTCAAACAGTTCACTCTGAACCTGTAGAGAAGGCCATTGATATTCTAATAAAACTAAAAGATACAACTAGAATAGTAGCTATTGATGAGATTCAATTTTTTGATATGGAGATTATTAAAGTTGTCGAAAAACTAGCGAATCGAGGATATAGAGTTATCTGTGCCGGATTAGATTTAGACTATAGAGCTATTCCTTTTGGTCCTATGCCAATGCTGGTTGCTATTGCTGATGATGTTCAAAAGATTCAAGCAATTTGTACTGTGTGTGGAGCTCCAGCAACAAGAAGTCAAAGACTGTCAGACTGTGAAGATACAGTATTATTAGGAGAGTCTGATGCTTATGAAGCTAGGTGTAGAGGGCATTATTTTTATGAGCCAGTTGAGTCCCAAGAAAGACTTCCTTTAGAGCCTGAGGTTGAGAACTTTGCCTCAACAACTATGAACTAGTAGTTCTTATTACTTCTAAAATTTCCATGACAAGCTATTTAAAAGTCTGTAACCTTTTAAATAAAAAAGGATGGATTTATGGAAGCATTTACACCTGATGTATTAATATCTGAAGAAGAAATAGCTCTTAGAGTTGAAGCTTTAGGTAAAGCAATAACTGAAGAATTCGATGGAGAAGAAGTTGTTGTGATATGTGTGTTAAAAGGTGCATTTATGTTCTGTTCTGACCTTTTGAAAAAAATTGATTTACCAGTTAAGCTAGAATTTATTTCACTTTCTTCTTATGGAGACGGAACAAGCTCTACTGGAAATGTTAAGCTAGAAATGGACTTATCTGGATCCATTGCAAATAAGAACGTCCTTGTTGTTGAAGATATTGTAGACACAGGCTTAACAATAAAAACTTTAACTGAAATGTTAAAAGTAAGAAATCCAAAATCATTAAAACTTGCTTCACTTTTATTTAAACCTACTCGTAATGAGCACCCTGCAAAGATTGATTACCTAGGTTTTGAAATTGAAGACAAGTTTGTTATTGGCTATGGCCTTGATTATGCTGGAAGATATAGAGAGCTTCCGTATATTGGTGTTTTAAATGCCGGTAACTAAAACTAAAGATACTGCAAGTGCTTCAGGAAGTGTGAGAGTTGATTTAGTTGGAGGAACTTTAGATCTAGAGCCAATCAATTTAATTCTTCCAAATGTTGTCACTATGAATGTAGCAACCTCACTTAAAGCAAATGTTGTTCTAAATAAAACAAATATCGAAGAAGTATTAATTATTTCTAAAGATTATAATAAGTCTTATTCATTTAATAAAAATGATTTTACTAAAGAAAAACTTTTTCAATCTAATCATTTTAAAGAGATGACTTTTATTTGCCAAATTTTAGACCTTTTTAAAATTCACTCAAATATAGAAATTGAGCTTTCAAGCGGAGCTCCTGCTGGCAGTGGACTTGGTGGTTCAAGTGCAATGGGAGTGACCCTATATAAAGCTCTTTGTGATTTTACTCAAACACAATTAGATATTAAAGAAGCAGTTTTAAAAGTTAAAGGCTGTGAGAGTAGAATCCTAAATCAAGGAGTACCTGGTTATCAAGATTATTTTCCAGCTTTAATGGGTGGAGTTCTTGGGCTAAAAGGAGTTCCTGGAGATATTCTTTGTGAGCAATTATACTCTAATGAGCTAAAAGAATATTTAGAAGACCATATCACACTTGTGTATTCTGGTATAAGTCGCGACAGTGGTATTAATAATTGGGATGTCTATAAGAGCTTTTTTGATAAAAAAGAAGGTATAAGAGACTCAATGAATGAAATTGCTAGAATAAGTTATGAAGCTTATTTAGCCCTTAAAGAGAATAATTTTCCAAAGCTTGTACAATTAATAGGTGAAGAAGGACAAAGCCGTGAAAAGCTTGCTGCAGGAATTACACCGTATGAGATTAAAGAACTTTTTGTCACTTTAATGCATGAAGTGAATAATGTTGGTATTAAAATGTGTGGTGCCGGTGGAGGAGGATGTTTTATTCTTACTCACAATAAAGAAGATGCAGAATCTATCTCAAAACTAGTTAAAGAAGCAAATATGCAAGTTTTAGACTTTTCTATCGAATCTCCACTTGAATCTTAGTCTATAATTCAGATACAATATATTAGATGGATGTAAAAACACCAAAATCTATTGCAGGCATGAGTTTAGGGGGAGGAAGAAAAGAGAACTTCTTTTTTTGCTTACTAGAATTTTTTGAAGAAAAAGATAGGTGGTTCCTTACAACTTTAAAGCAAGTTAGAGATGAAGGTAAGCTCGACTCTGACTCAGCGATAACTCATTGGGTAGATAATTATCAGTTAAAACAGCTAATAGTCGATTTTCCCCTTACTAAGCCAACTTGTGAATCATGCGATCTTAATTGCCCTGGTACCGATAATTGTCATCACCCTGTTGTGCTTGGGGTAAGATCTGAAATTGACGAATTAATTAATGAAGATAAGCGCTTAAGGAATGAAAATCCAAAAAGGTATGAGCAACAAAGAAACTATGACGATGAAGTTCACTATTCTAAAAATATCTTAGATAAAGAAACTACTGAACATATTTTATCTAAATCCTTTAAAAGAAGACTAAAAAAAGGCTTTATACCTTATTGGAATAGACCTCTTGATTATTGGATTTGGAAAAATTACTATGATCAGATTCTTGGAACTTTTAATGTTTCATACGATTCATACGGAAATGTTTCAATAATGCTTATGAATAGGTTCCATTATTTACTTCGTCATTTCCCAACGGATCTCTCTCTTTATGAATCTAATACTTATATCACTCTACTTGAGTTATTTAGAAGTAAAATTATATCCAAAAAACATCTTATAGAATTAGATGACTTAAATGTGGCCCCACTTGCTAGAATTCAAGTCGTAAAAGAAATCGAAAAGAAGTTAAATATTTTTATTTATGAAAAGGACCTTGAGTTGATAGCTAAAAATCCAAAAGCATTTGACTCTTTTTTACTTGCTATTGCTGGCCAAAAACTTGTTCAGGGTAAGACTAAAAAAATATCTGACTTTGGTGAGAAGAAACCACCAAAATTTATTGTTCCACTTTTTTCCTAATTTAAATTTATTCTTCTTGTTTTTTAAAGAACTTTATTCCTAAGAAGGTATAGGCATAGATTGAAGCTGTAACAATCATACATAATCCCCAAAAAAGATGGTCACTGAGTAATGAAGGGATTTCAATTAAAGTAAGTACTCCACCAGTTATGACATAGCCGTAAACATACTTCTTTGCCCATTTTTTATCTTTTGCTAACTTGAAGTAAACAATTGCATGATAGACTAAAAAGCCTAGAAAAACATTTGCTAGAGTACTAATTAATAGGTGTCTGTAGGCCAAGAGGTCTTGCCTTGGAAGTGAGCTTAGGTTAAGTCCCTGGATTGCTCCAGCATTGATAAGAAATGTTGTTGTTATCTTCTTTTGAAAAAAGTAGAAATTTAGATATCCAATATTGATGATATCACTAATCAAACACAGTAACGCAGCTTGTGATAAAAACTTTTTCTTACCGTCTTTTTTAAATTTGTCATTGAGAAAGCTTATCATGCCTTATATTATTATAGATATTAAATTAAATAGCAATTAATTAACAAAGGTAACAAATGCTGATTCCAGTTTTATATATTTTAGCAGCAATTATAGTTTTATATTTTGGAGCTGATTTAACTTTAGAAGCTGCTGAAAAAGTTGGGAAAAAACTCGGATTATCCCCACTTGTAATCGGTATGCTTCTAGTTGGTTTTGGTACATCTTTACCAGAGTTTTTTGTGGGCCATATCGCTGGTGTTCGAGGTGAGTCAGGTATTGCTATCGGCAGTTTGATTGGTTCTAATATCGCAAATATGTTTTTGATTCTTGGTGTTTGTGGAATGTTTGCAAGGCTGAGTATTCAAGGTAAAAGTTTAAGAGAGCATTTATTTATTCATCTGGCCTTAGGCTTAATACTCGTTTTTGTTTTGTCTCAACCAGTTCTAAGTTTCTTAACAACTTCTCCTCTATTACTTCTTTTAGCTGTTTATTTATTTTTCATAATGAAAGATATGAAAAGAGAGAAATTGAAAAAGGAAAGTGCTGTTCTTGTAGAAGATCCAGATGAACCAAAGAAAAAAGACAACACAGGCCTTTTAGTTTTAAAAATGAATTTAGGGTTTGGAATGCTCTACGTGGGCGGTGAACTTTTAGTTAGAGGTGGTACAGACCTTGGTATTCAATTAGGAATTGATACTTATATTATTTCAGCAATCTTTATTGCTTTTGGAACAAGTTTTCCTGAGCTCGTTACAGCTCTTATGGCCGCATTAAAAAAGAAAGATACAGATATTATTATTGGGAATATTGTTGGTTCGAATATGTTTAACTGCGCTTTTATCCTAGGAAGTCTTGGAGTTTATAACTTTAATATTGAGCAGTCATTTAGCTTTGAGTTGTTAGGTTTAATTGGTGGAGCTGTTGTATTTATCTTATTAAGCTTTATTAAAAGAGATTTATACAGATTTACAGCAGGAATTTTCCTCATTTGTTATGGCGCTGTTGTCGCACATTGGTTAAAACTAATTTAGTAAAAATTGGAGTATAATATGGAAGCAATACTTGTAATAGCGGCAGCATTTTTTAATTTTGTTCTTGGAGGAATTTGGTACAGCCTTTTTGAAAAACAATGGCTAAGTGCTTGGAATATTTCTAAAGAGAATATTAATCGAAAAGATCCAAAGCCATATCTTATTGGCTTTATAGGTTCACTATGGGGATCGTATGGTTTGTTTTTAATTATCAAACATATCCATCCTAAAAATATAGAAGAACTACTAACGATTGCAATTGGGACTTGGTTATTTGTTTTAGTTGGTTTCTCAGCAAAACACTATTCGTTTGCAAGAGTTAAAGGTAAAGCATTTTTAATAGACTATGGACTAGATTTAGTTGGAATTATAGCGATGTGTTTTATTATTGCTGAACTTTAACTTTAATTAGGCCTATTTTAAGCATAGGCCTTGCATATTTATTTTATTAATCCAGTGAAAGAATCCGTGATCTGTTGAATACCTCGTTGTAATCCCTTGAATATCTCCGTCTTCACATTTAGCGATTAGATCTGTTTTAGCTTGATTGACGTAGTTTGTATCAAATTTAAATCCCATAATTACTTTTTGAGTGGCCTCTACTTGTACCCATTTACCAGATGTAAATTTTTCTTTTGTATCAAAATCACTCATATTAACTAAGTGTACAGAAGAAGAACAACTAGAAAATATAAAAACAAAAACGAGTATTAATTTATTCATTACAAAAACCTTCTGCTATGACTTTTTGTTTATGAAAAACAATAGGGAAATATGTGATGCTTTCATGTTTAGTTAAAATTCCTGAAACTTTTCCATTTGGGCATTTTGCTGCTAACTGCTCATTGATTGCATCAACATATGAATTTGAAAAATTAAAAAGAAAAATAATATTTTTTTCTACTTGAGCTTTAACGATCTTTCCTTTTTTTGCTGGAATAGAAGTTTGAGAAACACTTGAAAGATGAGTACAACTTGAAGTTACAAATAGAGTAAGAATTATTAAAAATTTCATTATGATTTCCTTTTAGAATTTCTTTTCGTTTTTTTATGAAGACAGTGGCCTTTAATTTTTACAATTTCTCCTGATACAATAGGATAGCTTGCAGTCTCTCTAATTAGTACAAGTCCAGTGATACGACCAGACGGACATTTTTCATATATACTTATGGCCAGACCGTCTGCATACTTGTCATTAAAAATTGGTTTTCCAGTTCTTGGTCCCATTTGAAATAAGGCGATAATATCAGCAATTTCTTTGATTTGGTTTCCTGCTTTATTATTTGATACGAGCTGGGCAACTTTTCCTGCTTGGCGAAAATCAACTCCGGTTTCACTAACCTTCATCTCAAAAGGCATTCTAACATAACCTTTCTTAGATTCGACATCTCCAACTTGGACATGATGAATCATGGCGCAACTTGATAGTAATAGTAATATTGGTAAGAATCTCATCTTTCTCCTTTTAAATACTTACAATATTATGAAGAATTATAAGGATCTACAAGAAGTTATTTTGGTCTAACAGTTAGGGTTATCTAAATATGGTACTCAATATCTGCACTTGGAAATTCCCAGATAAAGAAGCCTTTGGCCGCAGGTATTTTGACTTTATAAAGAGCTAGTGGAGTTCCACCTAATCTTCTCATTTTGTCAGACCACTTTTGAATTTCAGTATTTAATCTTTGTTGAATAAGGTTCGCCTCATGGGGCTGTGCTTTGTGATATTCAAGTTGTGAATTTAAACCTTGAACTGTATTTTTTGCTTTTTGAGTTACTGCCAAAAATAAATTAACTAGATCTATTGCTTCATCTTCTGTAAATTTTTTTTCTGTATCTAGTGGGAAGATAGTATGAACTTGACCTTGCATTTTTACACCTATAGCTAATAAATTTAAACTTAAGACTTGTTACCAAACTCACTGATGATGTGGCAAGTTGAAAAATCTAAGTGGTTGATTTTATATAAATTTAAAAGTCGTTATTCGTATTTACCTTGGCGAAGTTTTCTTTCAACATCTTTTTTGGCACTTGCTTCTCTTTTGTCATAAAGCTTCTTACCTTTACCTGTTGCAATGGAAAGCTTTACCCTTGAGCCCTTAAAGTAAATTTTTGTTGGAACAAGAGTTTGACCTTTAACGGATAGAGCTTTTTCTAATTGAATGATTTCAGCTTCATTTAAAAGGAGTTTTCTTTTCCTTGATTCCTCATGGTTAGCATAAGTTCCAAACTCGTAAGGAGCGATTTTAAGCTGATGAACCCAAACTTCACTTCGTTCATCAATTGTGCAATATGCTTCTGTCATCACACACTTTCCAGCTCTAAGTGACTTAACTTCAGTTCCTTGAAGTACTAGTCCGGCCTCATACTCTTCATCTAAAAAGTAGTCGTATCCAGCTCTTTTATTTTTAGCAATTACTTTTATACCGGCCATCATTTCTCCTAAAAGTTTATAATACCCAACTTATACCAAAACTTAAAGCATATACACTTCCACCTGCTTTATATTCTGGAAAGCCTATTTTATTACCACTAGAGCTACCATTTTCTCTATTAGGGTCTTTAGTAATTTTAGTTGTTTTGAGTTCATGGTATTGGAATGCGCTTGAGAATGTAAATTGTTGCTCAAGTGCATTAAATTGAAACTTATGACCAAAAGAGAAGATTGTTGAGTCAATATCAATAGAATTCCCACTGGCCCCGTCAATAAGTTCTAGGGGAGATTGTCTGTAGCTTAAGCCAAAACTAAAGTCATTTAAAGTATATCCAATTTTAGGGATTAAAATACTTCTTGTTTTAAAGTTTTCAACACCTTCACTAGAAACCAAAACACCACCTGTACTATCCATTTTTAAGATAGGGGATTCATAACCTGACCAGTCTTGATATTCTAAGGTTGCAATTAGATTATGCCTTTTAAATCCGAATCTATAAATCCTAGGATCATAGTATAACATTGTGCTTAGGTCCCAAGAGTACTTTAAGCTTGATGCTCCTATTGGAGTATAGCCACTGGCTGTATTTTCAAGTTTAGATTTCATTTCATCTTGGAAGGATATATAAATCTGTCCCCAGCTATGTGTTTTTGCTAATGAAAAGTTTAAAGAAGCACTGGGCCTAGCATTAAATTGCATTTTTCCTGAACTTGGTGTTGATGATCCATTATCTTTTGCCACTACATAAGTTTCTCCGTTTGATTGAACACCAGACATAAATCCGATAGAAAAAGAAAATTTAGAGAGCTGTTGAGCATAAGAGAAGAAGCCAATAGTTCTTTTGAGTCTGGCCCGATACATAACATACTCTGGCCTGTAGGGATCACCTGTATTTGCTTCTATGATTTTTTCCATTGGGACAAAAAAGGAGATATTAACTTTAGACTTTAAAGCTTTAAAAAGTTTAAAGCTACCATGGTAGGCATTGATGTATTGATTGTCGTAATTTGTATCAACTTCACCATATTGATCTGATAGCTCCCCAGAGTTTATTGGACTCGTTGTAACAATGTTCTTTATACTCTTAAAGTTTGTATCAATAGCAAATTGATTGAAAGAAAAACTATTTTGATCTGAGCCTGCTAAAAGAGCTGGTGCATATATATTATTTGCAGGATCATTACTATTGAAGTTTGATTGATTACCTATTCCCATTGTGGATGAGCTTGCTCCAAAAAATTCTGTTACAGATGCAGATGAAAGAATTGGAAAAGCGAATAGGAGTATTAAGAGTTTCATTCAATACCTTTAAAACTGTCATATAAAGCGTATATTTGTTCAAGGCTTAGGGCCTCAGCTCTAAGAGTGGGCTCTACATTTGCTTTAGAGAAGAATTCTTCTTTTTTTTCTTTTGGTATAATACTTTTTAAAACTGAACCTAATTGTTTTCTTCTTTGTTGAAAAGTTGATCTTAAAAAAGACTCAAATTTTTTGTATTCGTCTAGAGGAACAACCGGAGAGTCATGTCTTTTATATGAAACAACTATAGATTCAACTTTAGGTGGTGGTGAGAAGGCTCCTGGATGAACCTTAATCAATTGTTTTGTTTGAAAATAATTAATCGCTATTGAGAGGATACTACTCATCTGGTTTTTTTCATTTTGCCTTATATAAGTTTTTTCTCCAACTTCTTTTTGAAACATAAGTGTCATAAGATTGATCTGAGGAACTTTTACGAAAGAGAAAAATAGTGGAGAACTGACATTGTAAGGAAGGTTCGAAACAAGCCAAATCTTTTTGTCTTGTAAGTTATGTTTCTCTATGAACTCAGGCCAGTTGAACTTTACAGCATCAGTAAAATTTCTATTCTCTTCTGGGACTATTGGATCAAGTTGCTCATGAAATCTTTCATCCTTTTCAATAAAGAAATACGGAAGACCATGCTTTACTAAGTGTTGAGAAAGAATGGCTGGACCAGGTCCAACTTCCACAATAACATCAGCTTCATTTTTATAATCTTCAGTAATTGTTTGAATAACCTTTTGATCTCTTAAAAAGTGTTGTCCAAGATCTTTATCTGCCTTTGGTAAATTGGCCATTATATTTTCCTATTTATTAAACTGCTTTTTATCGATATATCTTCCTCTTGAATCAAGTTCAAGACACTCTGGATAGGGGATTGCTTGCGAATTTATTCTTAAAGCATAATTTGCAATCATTGCTCCATTATCTGTGCAGTATTTTGGTTGCACAATATGTGTATTTGGGTATTTGAGTTTAAAAGCAGATCTTAGTTCAGAGTTACAAGCAACTCCACCACCGATAACAATTGGAAAGTCCTTAACTTTAAACTTTTCCTTAATTGAACTTATGGCATATCTTGCTTTTAATAGAAGAGCTTTAACAATTGCATCTTGATAAGATGCACATAAGTCAGGGTTTGGACTAGCTAATAACTCTGGGTGTTTCTCAAGTTTTAGTCTCATTGCCGTTTTTAATCCAGAAAAACTAAGCCTCGCATCAGCACTAGACTTTAACCCAATTGGAAAATCAAATTTAGATTTATCTCCAGTCTTTGCCAAATCATCGATAACTTTTCCAGCAGGATATCCAAGTCCCATAAGTTTTCCACCTTTATCAAATGCTTCTCCTGCAGCATCATCTATTGTTGATCCCATAACAGTAAATTTAACTTCAGACTCAACCCAAAAATAAATAGAATGACCACCACTTACAAGTAGACCCATATATGGATAGTTAATTTTATTGGTAATATGTATTGCTTCAAGGTGAGCAAATAAATGGTTTACTGGTACAATTGGCTTCTTATAAAGAAGGGCTAAAGACTTAGCAGCATTGAGACCAGTTAATAAAGGGCCAAGGAGTCCAGGTAATGTAGTAACACCAATAAGGTCAACATCTTTTGGATGAATCTTTGCTTCTTTGAAGACTTCTTCTAGTAGTGGAGTTATTTTTTTTAGATGATTTCTCGCTGCAATCTCAGGAACAACACCGCCCCAGTGTTTTAGATCTTCAATTTGTTCATAGCTTTTAAGCGCAAGTATTTCTGGAAACGATTCAGTTTCCTTTAAAAGACACACTGAGGTGTCATCACAACTTGTTTCTATTCCTAGTACGATCTTACTCATAAACTCTTATTCTGGTCTTAATCAACTCGCTTAGGACACGATATTTTCTTAATAATTCCAGAAACATACGCTTTATTGACAGTTGTGGCAATACCTTTGTCATTTTTACTGTACCAATCAGGAGACTGGTCACTAGTATGACATTCTAAGCACTTAGACATGTAGTCTTTAGTCGTTTTCACAATATCATCCATCTCAAAAGGATGATCACCAGCTTTTTCATGACAATTAAGACATTGAACATTTGCAAAATTATGAGTCACTTCAAATTTTTGATCTAGTTTCATCCAATCTTTAGCGTGTTTTTTGATTTGCTTCTTTGACAGCTTTCTAACTGATTTTATAGGATGAACATTTGTTTCCCACTCTTTCCAGTATTGATCTAGTTTCTTGTTAGAAACAATTATATCATCGGAGTTTTGAAATCCATTTAGCTTCTTATAGTTTAGACTATGGCAACCAACGCAGTTTGGATTATTTGTGGCCTTTGCATTTTCTAAGGTAACGTAAGCAATTGAGTGTGGCGTTTCTTGCCAAAACTCTGTTTGCTCTTTATGACATTCCATACAACTAATAGCAGTATTAGCTTTATGATTAAACTCATTACTGTCACCTGTCATCAATTTTTGTTCCTCAAGTTGAATCTTATCTAGTTGATCTTTATAAGCATCAAGCCAAGGAATCATTTTATTGTCTTTTACTTTGTCTTTAAGTTCGTCTCTAATTTCAATCACTTTAAAAGAATCTTTTCCTTTTTTATTAGCAGCAATTTTAATATTTCCAAGATAGTGGTTCCTAGATAAAACCTGAACGATTTTTGTGTTACCAACATCCACAGTTAGTTGAGTAAATGCCTGGCTATGAGATCCAATAATCCAATCTAGCATAGGGAACTGTGCTGCTAGTTTTTTATCTATATCCATTCCACTGTGAGAGAGTAGAACGAGCTTTAAATCATCAAGGTCGCCGAACTTTTCACTAATCTCTACAAGTGTCATTCTTATGCTTTTCTCAGGGTTATTAACTAAGTGACGGTACTCAGTTTTTAATAAAGTAGGGTGAAGAATGCCTAGAAAAATTATATTTTGATTTCCAAACTTTTTGGCAACCCATTTTTTATGTTTTATTTTTTTCGAGTTTAAATTACTAATTACAAATTGGAATTTATGTTTCGTAGATATTGTTGCTAAAAAGTCTTCTCCGAAAGCGAAGTCTTGATCCCCTGGTAAAAATAGTTCAAGCCCATTCTTATCAAAAGACTCAGCAATTTTGTTAGCAGTAAAGACTTGTGACTTTTCAAGTAATTTTGGAACTTGTGTACTAGGGAAAAAGGCATCTCCAGTATCAACATAAACTAGCGGTGAATTTGAGGGGTTTTGTAATGAACCAGCAATTTGAGGTATTCCTCCTAGTGGGAAATTACGACAACCACAAGGGTGAGTTTCACCATTAATATTATGAGAAAACATAATATTTAAGCTTTCGCTTTTCGTTTTATTATCAATTACTTCATAGTACTTATCATCAGTACTTTGTAAAAATTGAGTACATGAACTAAGCATCAGTAGTGTGACTAAATTTTTCAACATTATTTAAGCTCTTTTTTTGCTGTTTTTGCTTGAGAAGACTTAGGATATTTAGATATTATTTCTTCATATGTAGCATTTGCTTCATCTTTTTTACCTTGTTTTTTAAATGTTCTGGCGATTTGAAGCAATGCTCTTGGTGCCCATGAACTTTTTGGCCACTTTGTGTAAATTGGACCAAAGTGAGCTAGAGCATTGTCATAGTCTTTTTTCCAATAATGAAGTAAGCCTATATTGTAGTTAACATGATTCTTTTGACGAGCATTGATTTTATTCTCATCTAAGACTTCCAAGTATAACTTCATTGCAGACTTTTGATGATTCTTTTCAAAAGCTTTATGAGCTTGTTTTAATTTATTACCAGAAGAGGACTTTGTTGGACCAGTGATTTTTGACAGTGTTCCAGTCACCTTAGAGATGAATTTTTTTTGTGATTCTAACTCTTTAGATAATGAAATAATTTTCGATTTATTTTCTGTATTTTCTTTTGTTAGGATCGCTACCTGTTCTGATAGAGAAGCAATTGTTTGTGTAAAGGTTTGAGCGGTTTGTTGAGTTCTTGTTGTTGATTTATGATCAATCTCCTCTAATTGGCCTGTTGCACTTGCAAGTCTTGTTTGAAGATCACTTACTTGCATTGTTAGGTCTGCTACGAGAGATGAAGATTGTTGAAGTTGAACTTGCATACCATCAACCATTTTATCTCTTCTTATTTGCTCCGCAGTTTTAAAGCAAGAGCTTACGAGTAAAGATAGTGTTAGTAGAGTGATAATTTTATACATATTTCTTCCTTGATATTAAATAAAACCTAGATACAGATTATCATTAGAACTTTTAAATTGTAAGAAATATTGGTTAGATTATTTGTTAATTTATTCAGAAAGAATTGTTTTTTTGACAGCTTCGTATTCAGCTTGTTCTGCAAATTTTTTGCAAAGTAGGGCATAACTTTTTGCTTTATTAAAATACTTTCTTCTATAAGCAGACTTTGCTTTTAAATAATAGATTTCAGCTTTTCTATAAACATTTGATGCATAGATTTCTGCTTTTGCTTCTTTGGCCGCTAAAAAGGCTGCTTGAGCGTAACTCATATCGAGTTTAGGACGTGTGGTAGTTAAACCACACGCCGTAAGTATAAAAAATAGTGATATAAATACTATTTTTTTAATCATTTAATTATTTTGCAGTAATTACGAAGTTAGCTCTTCTGTTTTTTCCCCAAGATTCTTCATCATGACCAAAAGAAGTTGGCTTTTCTTTACCGTATGAAATAATTGAGATTCTTGCTTCGTTAACACCTAAAGCAACTAAATAATCCTTAACAGATCTTGCTCTTCTTTCACCTAAAGCAAGGTTATATTGGTGTCCACCTCTTTCATCAGCATGACCTTCAACTTGGATATCAACTTTGTCAGTTAATTTTAACCAATTTGCATTCTCTTCTAAAGCTGTTCTAGCTGCACTTGAAAGTGAAGAAGAGTCAAAGTCAAAAAATACAGTTTGAAGAGGTCCAGCAGAACTTTCATCACTTGAACCATTTAATTCTAGAGAAAAATTCTCAGCAGCATCACCCATAACACTATCAGCACTGCTTCCGTCACTTTTTTTAGAGTCAGTAGCACAACCAGTTAGTACTAGTGACATCATCATAATAATTGTAAATAAACTTTTTCTTTGTAACATTCTCATCCTAAAAAATCCTTTTTTCGTTATATTACTAATATCTTATTTATGTTTGAGCTTTATTATCGCATAATTATATTAATTTTTAAAAAGAAAAATAAAGGAATTACTAATGTTGAGGGTTCTACTCGGATTATCGTTTTTGTTCACAACTCAATTGTCTTATGCAGATAGTTGCTCTGAATATACAGATTTGTATAATGATTCAAGTAAATACATGAGCGAAAAGCTCTTGATTGATGGCGTTGAGTTTAATCTTCATTATGCAAAAAATAAAAAACAGACAAGCTTTACTCGAAAAACTATCTCTACATTAGAGATTGAAGTTAAGAAAATTCATAATTATTTTGGCTATAAGCCTCAAGGTGGTGTTCATATTAGAATTCCTGGTTTTGCTCAAATGTCTAATGGAAGTGCTCAAACCATTCCTTATAATATAATTGAACTATATGACTATGCTCCAGAAGAACATAGTTATCTTGGTCTAACTAAAGACTGGATTAAAAATCTTATTATCCATGAGTATGTTCATATTGTGACTTTAGATATGACTTCTGGCTGGGTAGATACAGCGAGATCAGTATTTGGTGGAATTATAAAACCTACTGGTGTGGCACCAAGATGGTTATCTGAAGGAGTTGCAACTTGGTGGGAGAGTCTTGAACCTGAGCAAGGTAGATTAAATCAAAAGATTATTAAGTGGGAAACTTATAAAGCACTATCAAATCCAAATTTCTGTGACTCTGTTAGTTGTCTAGATTCTCCCAAAACCTATCCTTATGGACATGCAGCATATTGGGTTGGTGGATTCTTTTTAAAATATCTTGAAGAACAAAAACCTGGATTTCTTAAATGTCTATATAATGAGAACTCAGGCTCTGTTCCATTTAGGATAGACACAATGTTTATCAGGTGTAGAAGCACTAAGGTGCACCATGCTTACTCAGAGTTTAGAAAGAATTTCTTAGAGACAAATAAAGATTTAAAGAATTACTGTCCCGTTAACAGTAAATTCTGTGAAATGGATAAAGAGAAACTATTAAATGCAAATTTAGATGCTGGTTATTGTGAGACAGAAAATGAACTCATCTATATTGATAAACGATTTGAAGGACGAACAAGAAAAAATACAAATCATGAACTTAAAATTTTAAATTTAAGTGAAAAAACGATTAAGACTTATTCGCATGACTATCCTATTTATAATATTAAAAAAATTAATAATAAATGCGTCGTAAAAGAAATTCATTATGGAAAGTGTGCTAAGAAAAATGACTTCATTTTAAAAGAGTTTAATTCAAAAACGTTTAAGCTAACAAAAATTGATAATGAAAGAAAAAATGAAGAGAAAGCCACAGCTTTTAACCAGGAAAAAGATCAAGAATATAATGGAGGAAAGTACTTAACTCCTAAATTTTTCCTTTTTACGAGTAGTACCTATGAAGGCTTAACTAGTTTAGATGCTTTTACTAGTATCAGTGATCCTTTAAATATTCATTCTATAGGTGCCGCTGTTGCAGCTGTTACCCATAAGGGGGAGAGTTATCAAGGTGGAGAGTTGTCTTACACATATCGAAAAGGTTTTTGGGCCATATCAGGCTTCCATTTAACAAGATATTCTTATAATAGCTTTTATGAAGATATTAGTTTGACCAAGTCAACTGGATCTAACTTTGAAGTTAATATTGCTAATAAAAATTGGTTTTTACAAAACAACTATAATTATTCTCAAAATGAACAAAGAGATTTTCTTTCTAAAAAAGAATATAAAAAAGGTTCTATCTCGGTATTGATGGGAAAAAAAGATTCTTCATTAACAAAGGTTGTTAAAAAATTTAATATTCTCTTTGACCTAAGTGGGTATGAATTTGAAAAGCCATTTACTTCTAGATACCTTGGTGGAGAAATCATAACTAAATCAGAGTTTTATCTAACAGATAGATCAATTCTAAAATTTGATTTGAATTTAGGAAAATTAAATAAAACGACTAATACAGATGGAGTCATTAAAGGAGGAGGCTCTGACTCATTTAATGGGACTTATCGCTATCCTCTTTATATGTTTAGCTATGGAGATATGTTTGGAAATGATGTCATAAGTGGCCGTTTCGAACTTAGTTCTTCACTACTGGATATGTATTACGGTGATGATATGTTTCCATTTTTTAATAAAGATCTAGGGGCATTTATTGGATCAGAGTATGCAAAAGCAAAATACTTCTATTTTGGTGATGATCTTATAAAGAATGAATATGCAACTAGTGCTTATGCTGGATTGTTTTTAAATAACCTCATTGCCTATAGATGGGATACAAGTTTAAAAGTCATTTTTTCTAGAACGATGCATCCTAGGGTTGATGATAGATTTATGTTCTTAATAGATGCTGCGGAGTTCTTTTAG
>CAKZUQ010000028.1 GCA_937923325.1 uncultured Bacteriovoracaceae bacterium | reverse complement strand
TGAGGGTGTAGAAATGATCATGCCAGGTGATAATACAGGGTTTGACGTAGAGCTAATCACAAATGTAGCAATGGAGAAGGGACTTCGTTTTGCAATCCGTGAGGGTGGTAGAACAATTGGTGCCGGAACTGTTTCGGAAATCCTGTAATTATAGGGAAAATGTAAAATAATGCATGGAATATTGTTGACATACTTTATTCCATGCAATATCAAAGACTTCATTTTAAAATTAACGGAGATAGAATGAAAACGAATAGATTGAGAATCAAGCTTAGAGCTTACGATTACAATGTACTTGACACGTCTGTACAAGAAATTGTTCAAACTGCAAAAAATACAGGTGCAAGAGTAGCTGGACCAATCCCTCTACCAACTGAAATAAATAAATATACAGTTCTTAGATCAGTACACGTAAACAAAAAAGCACGTGAGCAGTTCGAAATGAGAACTCACAAGAGATTAGTTGATATCATTGATCCAACTCAACAAACTGTAGACAGTTTAATGAAGTTAGACCTATCAGCTGGTGTTGACGTAGAGATTAAATACTAGTATAAGTACCGAACAATTTTTATTGTTTAAAATATTAACCATGAATGCATCCCCAGAAAGGGGTGATGCTGTGGAGGAAAAATGTCAGAAGCGAAAGTTAGCTTAGAAGCCGTTTATGGTCAAAAAGCTGGTATGACGAGAATTTTTGATGAATCTGGAAAACACGTTCCTGTAACTGTTATCAAGCTAATCCCAAATGTAATTTCTCAAGTAAAAACAACAGAAAAAGATGGCTACAATGCTTATCAAGTTGCTTATGGTGAAAAAAGAGAGAAGTTAGTAACTTCACCTCTAAAAGGTCACCTAAAAAAAGCAAATGTTGATAAAGTATTAAGTAAGTTTGCTGAACTTAAGTCTACAGAAGTATCTGAAGAAAACTTAGGTAAAGAGCTTGCATTAGACACTTTTTCTAAAGACGTATTTGTTGACGTAACTGGAACAACAAAAGGTAAGGGTTTTGCCGGTGTTATGAAGAGATATAATTTCTCTGGTGGACCAGCATCTCACGGACATAAGTTCCATAGAACAACAGGTTCAATCGGTAACCGTGCTACTCCAGGTAGAGTTTTCAAACAAAAGAAAATGCCAGGACATATGGGTGTGATTACTAAAACTGTTCAAAACCTACAGGTTGTAGAATTAAATGAAGAGCAAGGTTACTTGTTAATCAAAGGTTCTGTTCCTGGATCTAAAAATGGTTTTGTTAGAATCGCTAAAGCGATAAAGAAGTAGGAGTAAGAAATGGCCGAAATAACTGTATTAAATGGTAAATTTGAAAAATCTGGTTCTTTAGACACTAACGTAAACCTAGACGCTGATGTAATTAGCGTTCCAGCTGTTCACCAAATTGTAAAAGCGACACTTGCTTCTAGAAGACAAGGTAATGCTCAAACAAAAACAAGAGGTCTTGTTTCTGGTGGTGGTGCTAAGCCATTCAAGCAAAAGGGTACTGGACGTGCAAGACAAGGTTCTACTAGATCACCTATCATGGTTGGTGGTGGAACTACTTTTGGACCACAAAAAAGAGATTATACTCAAAAAGTTAATAAAAAAATGACTCTTAAAGCACTTCAATCAGTTCTTGCTGATAAGCTTCAAGGTGGAAAATTAACTGTTGTAGAAACTTTAGATTCAACTGGTAAAACAAAAGAGATGTTTGCTTCTTTAAGTGAAAGAAACTTATTACCAGGATTAGTTGTAACTGCTGACAAAGATTCAAAAGCAATCTTAGCAGCGAGAAACATTAGAAACGCTAAAGCTATGGCCGTTGAAGGTTTCAGTATTTACGAAGCTGTAAAGTTTGAAAACCTAATCATCGAAAAAGCTGCTTTAGAGCAACTACTAAATAGGTTGGTGTAACATGCATATTGAAGAAGTATTAATCAAGCCTCTTTTAACTGAAAAAAGCTCAATTGTTACTGAAAATGCAAATAGATATGTATTTAAAGTACAAAGAAAAGCAAACAAATATCAAGTTAAAGATGCTGTAGAAAAAATGTTTGATGTAAAAGTTGTTAACGTTAGAACTTCTGTAACTGCGGGTAAAGTTAAAAGAGCAGGGAAAGCTTTAAAGAAAAGCGCTTCTTGGAAAAAAGCTTACGTAAAGATTGCAGACGGACAAAAATTAGAACTATTTAAAGGTATCTAATAGATATAAAGGAAAGGAATTATGGGTATTAAAAAATTTAAACCTACATCTCCATCTCTTAGACGCATGGCTGTTATGAACAGCGATGCTTTAACTAAAGGCGCAAAACCAGTAAAGTCATTATTAGCCACTAAGAAAAAGACTGCTGGTAGAAATGCCTTAGGACGTATTACTTCAAGACGTCGTGGCGGTGGTGTTAAGCAAAAGTACAGAATTATCGATTTTAAAAGGCAAAAGGCTGATATTCCAGCGACTGTTAAGTCAATCGAATATGATCCAAACAGAACGTGTAATATTGCACTTATCTGTTATGCTGACGGTGAAAAAACATACATTTTAGCTCCTCATGGACTAAATGTTGGTGACACAATTATCGCTTCTGATTCAGCTGACATTAAAGTTGGTAACTCAAAACTATTAAAAGATATCCCTGTTGGTACGCTAATTCACAATGTTGAATTACATCCAAGAAGTGGTGGACAACTAGCAAGATCTGCTGGTTCTTACGCACAATTAATGGGTAAAGAAGGAAAAGAAGCTCTTCTTAGATTACCATCTGGTGAAATGAGAAAAGTGAAAATCAATTGTCGCGCGACAATCGGACAAGTTGGAAATCTTGAACATGAGCAAATTGTTATCGGTAAAGCTGGTAAGAGTAGACTTAGAGGGATTAGACCAAGTGTACGAGGTGTTGTTATGAACCCAGTAGATCACCCGCATGGTGGTGGTGAAGGTAGAACGTCAGGTGGTAGACACCCAGTTACACCTTGGGGGAAACCAACTAAAGGTGCTAAGACTAGAAAGAACAAAAGAACAAATAAGTTCATTGTTAAGAGAAGAAAGTAATTTAGGAGAATATAAATGTCACGTTCACTTAAAAAAGGACCTTACGCTGACCATCACTTACTTAAAAAAGTTGCTGATGCTAAAGCCGAAGGAAAAGCTAATAAAGTTATAAAAACATGGTCAAGAAGATCTACGATCTTTCCTGAGTTTATCGGATTAACTTTTGCAGTTCATAATGGAAAGAAATTTATCCCTGTATTTGTTACTGACAACATGGTTGGTCACAAGCTTGGAGAATTCTCTTTGACTAGAACTTTCTACGGCCACGGTGCTGATAAGAAATCTAAAAGATAATAGGTAGGTTGAAATGATCGTTGTAAAAAATAACAAGGTTAATAAGTCTGCAAGAAAAGTAAGACAAGTATGTGATCTAATAAGAAGACAAAAAGTTGAAGACGCAATTAGAATTTTACGTTTCAATGAAAAGAAAGAGATCGCTATTATGCTAACGAAACTTGTAAACAGTGGGCTTCAGATTGCAACTGAAAGCGATAAGTATGATTTGGATAATTTGGTAATCGATACTATTAGTGTTGATGAGGGGCCAACTCTTAAACGTGTTCAACCACGTGCACAGGGTAGAGCTTTTAGAATTAAAAAAAGAACTAGTAAAGTAACAGTTGCTCTTAAAGAAGCATAAGGAATAGATAATGGGACAAAAAGTACATCCATATGGATTTAGATTAGGTTACATTAAGGATTGGCATTCTAATTGGTATGCAAAAGATAACTACGGTGAAACTCTTCAAGAAGATATTAAGATCCGTGCTTATGTTGCTAAAAACCTAGCGAATGCATCGATTGCAAAAACAGAAATCACTAGAACGTCTGATCAGGTAAAAGTAACAGTTTACTCTGCTAAGCCAGGTGTTGCTATTGGTAAAAAAGGTGCTGGAATCGATAAAATCAGAAATGATCTTAAAAAGATAGCTAAAGGAACTTTATTCTTCAATATTGCTGAAGTTAAAAGACCAGATGCAGAAGCAAAACTTATTGCTGAAAATATTGCTGCTCAATTAGAAAAAAGAGTTGCATTCAGAAGAGCAATGAAGAAAGTTATGACTTCAGCTTTTAGGTCAGGTGTTAAAGGTATTAAAGTTAAATGTTCAGGTCGTCTTGGTGGTGCTGAGATGGCAAGAAGTGAAGGGTACTCAGAAAGAAAAGTACCTTTACATACTTTAAGAGCAGATATTGACTATGAAATTGCAGAAGCAAAGACACAGTACGGTATTATTGGTGTAAAAGTTTGGGTTTATAAAGGTGAAATTTACAAATAATGCATTTTGCTATTTACATAGCAAATTATTACTTGTACATACACTACTCCTAAACAATTTTATAATGTTAAAAACTGTAAGTATTTAATATTGCAGGGAATTGAGGTAAAAGATGTTAAGTCCAAAAAGAGTAAAGTGGAGAAAACAGCAAAAAGGTAGAATGAAAGGTAAAGCTATGCGTGGGAATACTCTTACGTTTGGTGAATACGGAATTCAAGCTACTGAATGTGGTTATATAACAAACAGACAAATTGAATCAGCACGTATTTGTATTTCTAGAAAAACAAAAAGAGCTGGTGATATCTGGATTAAAATTTTCCCAGACAAGTCACTTACTAGTAAGCCGGCTGAAGTTAGAATGGGGAAAGGTAAGGGTTCACCTGATAAGTGGGTAGCAATTATCAAGCCAGGAAGAGTTTTATTTGAGGTTGGTGGAGTTGAACAAGGTCTTGCAAAAGACGCGTTAAACTTAGCTAGATATAAATTGCCTATAAAAACTAAAATTATAGCAAAAGAACAGTAGAAAAATTGGGCCGGATATTGTATATACGGCCAATAATTCTGTTGAGGTTATTATGTTAAAAATGAACGAAGTTAAAAAATTAGATGCAACAGCGATCAAACAAAAAGTTTCTGAATTAAGAAAAGAACTTTTTGATCTTAAACTGCAAAAGAGTACTACAAGTGTTGAAAAATCTCACTTACTAGTAACTGTAAAGAAAGATATTGCTAGATTGTTAACAGTTTTAAACAGTAAAGAAGCGAGTAAATAGTTATGAGCGAAGCAAAGACTTTTAAAAGAACATTAAAGGGAACAGTTGTAAGTGATAAAGCTGATCAAACAATTGTTGTTAAAGTACAAAGACGTTACAAGCACCCAATTTATAGTAAGTTTGTAAACAAAACTAAGAAGTATCACGCGCATGATAGTGCAAATACTGCTAAAGTTGGTGACGTTGTAACTATTATCGAATCAAGACCATATTCTAAATTAAAGAAATGGGAATTGATTACAGCAAAGTAGTCGGAGAAATCAATGATACAAATGCAAAGTAAGCTTGAAGTTGCTGATAACTCAGGCGCAAAGTTAGTGAAGTGTATCAAGGTTTTAGGTGGATCAAAAAGAATGTCTGCTGACCTTGGTGATGTAATCGTAGTTGCTGTTCAACAAGCTCTTCCTGGTGGAAAAATCAAGAAAGGTGATGTAAAAAAAGCAGTTATCGTAAGAACAAAATACCCTATTAGAAGAGAAGATGGATCTTATATTCAATTTGATACTAATAGTGTTGTAATCCTTGGGGCTCAAGGTCAAGATCCAGTGGGAACACGTATTTTTGGTCCTGTAGCTAGAGAGTTAAGAAACAAGTCTTTTACAAAAATTTGTTCATTAGCTCCAGAAGTTCTTTAGGAAAGTAGGGAATTATGCAAAAAATTAAACTAAATGATGAAGTAATTGTTATTGCTGGAAAAGATAAGGGTAAGAAATCTACTGTAAAGAGTCTTAACTTTAAAAAGAAAACAGCAATGGTAGATGGTGTTAACCTTGTTAAAAAATCAACTAAACCTTCTCAAGAAAACCCGAATGGTGGATTTGTTGAAATTGAAAAAGGTATTAATTTAAGTAATATCGCAGTTGTTTCTCCAAAGACTGGAGCTGCTACAAGAGTTAGAATCGAAGAAAAAGATGGTAAAAAAGTTAGGGTCGCAACAAAATGCGGTTCTGTTTTAAAATAAATAGAGGAAGTCATGGAAAATAGAATGAAAGCTCTGTACTCGTCAGAGATTAAAAAGAACATGATGGACAAATTTAAGTATAAAAATGTTCATCAAATTCCAAAGCTTGAAAAAATAGTTATTAACTGTGTTACAAGAGATGCAGTTACTAACGGAAAAGTAGTTGAGAGTATCGTAACTGACATCGCGACTATTTCAGGTCAAAAACCAGTAATCGCGAGAGCGAAAAATTCAATCGCTTCTTTTAAGTTAAGAGAAGGTCAGGCCCTTGGAGCATCTGTAACTCTAAGAGGTAGAAAAATGTATGAATTTCTTGATAGATTGATATCTTTAACTTTACCAAGAGTTAAAGACTTTAGAGGTTTAAGCCCTAAAGCATTTGATGGTAAAGGTAATTATACTTTAGGTATTAAAGAACAAATTATTTTCCCAGAAATTAACTATGATAAAATTGATAAAATTCGTGGTATGGGAATTTCATTCGTAACAACTGCTTCAAACAATGAAGAAGGTAGAGACCTTTTAAAAATGTTTGGAATGCCTTTCAGAGAAAAATAAGGAATATTATATGGCTAAGGTAAGTTCAATTGCTAAAAACAATAGAAGAAAAAAAATGGCAGCATCTGGTGAAGCAAAAAGGGCTGAACTAAGAGCAAAGCTTTTAGATGAGAATCTAACTGAAGAAGAGTTTATGGCTCTACAGAAAAAGCTTCAAAAAATGCCTAGAGATACAAGTAGAATTAGAGTTAGAAATAGATGTGAAATCACTGGTAGACCAAGAGGATACTATAGAGATTTTCAATTATGTAGAATTCAATTCAGAGATTTAGCGCACCAAGGATTAATCCCAGGTGTTACAAAGTCAAGTTGGTAGGAGAAATTAACTATGATGACTGATCCAGTAGCAGATATGCTAACAAGAATTAGAAATGGTGTGCGTGCGAACCACACAAAAGTAGATATTCCAGCAAGTAAGATCAAAGCAAATATTTGTAAAGTTCTTAAAGAAGAAGGTCTAATTAAAAACTTCAAGCTAGTTGCTAGTGAAGATAGACTTCACATTAGAGTTGGGCTTAAAGAAGGCGCAATCGTTGGAATTCAAAGAGTATCTAAGCCAGGTCTTAGAGTTTATAAGGGATACAAAGACATGCCACGTGTATTAAGTGGATTAGGTGTTTCAATTGTATCTACTTCAGCAGGAATTGTTTCATCTAGAAAAGCGAAAGCTATGAAGTTAGGTGGAGAAGTTCTTTGTAACGTTTGGTAGGAGAAAACCATGTCAAGAATTGGTAAGCAACCGGTTGCAGTTCCGGAAAAAGTAAATGTAACAATAAGTAATAGAGTTATTGATGTTAAAGGGCCAAAGGGTCAGTTAAGCTTTACGCATCACGAAGGCGTAACAGTAGCTCAAGAAGAAAAAACTTTAGTAGTTAAGCCTATAGATGCTTCAAATAAAAACAGAGCACTATGGGGGTTAACAAGAACACTTGTAAACAACATGGTTGTTGGTGTCACTGATGGTTTTACAAAAAGTCTTATTTTTAATGGTGTTGGTTACAAGGCCGCAGTTAAAGGTAAAACATTAGTTTTAAATTTAGGATACTCGCATCCAATCGATTATGAGCTACCTGAAGGTGTTGAAGCTAAAGTAACTAAAAATCAAATTGATTTAAGTGGAACGAATAAAGAACTAGTTGGTTTTGCAGCAGCTAAGATTAGATCATTCAGAGAGCCTGAGCCATACAAAGGTAAAGGTATTAGATACTCTGATGAGGTAATTATTAGAAAAGCTGGTAAAGCTGGTGGTAAGAAATAGTAGGTAACTTATGAGAAAATCATTAAAAAAAATAAAAAGTGAATCGAAAGCTAAAGAGTTAAGAAGAAAACTTTCGATTAGAAAGAAAATTGTTGGTACTACTGAGAGACCAAGAGTTTGTGCTACGAAATCAAACAAGAATATCCTTGTTCAGGTTATTGATGATTCGAATGGTACGACACTTTTATCTGTTCAAACTTTTGGTAAAAATGCAGTTTCTGCAGGATCAAACGTTGACAGTGCTAAAGTTGTTGGTGCTGCTGTTGCAAAATCTCTTTCAGAGAAGAATATTAAAAATGCAGTCTTTGATAGAAATGGAAAGAAGTATACAGGTGTTGTTGCTGCTTTAGCTGAATCTATTAGAGAAGGTGGAATTCAAATTTAATTAAGGAAAATAATATGAGCGAAAACACTGAAAAAACTGTAGAGAAAAAAGCTTCTAAAGGGAAAAGAGCTCCTTCAAGAGCTAAAAAACAAGAAGCTACTTCAGCTCCGGACGTTGAGGAAAGAGTTGTTGCTGTAAACAGAGTTGCAAAAGTTGTTAAGGGTGGTCGTAGATTTTCTTTCTCTGCTTTAGTAATCGTTGGTGATGGTAAAGGTAGAGTTGGTTATGGTTTAGGTAAAGCTAAAGAGGTTCCTGATGCAATCAGAAAAGCTTCTCAAGTAGCTACTAAAAAAATGATCCAGATTCCAATTGAAAAGGGAACTATTCCTCACACAATTTTAGGTGAATTTGATGCAGGTAAAATTTTATTTAAGCCAGCAAGTGAGGGTACAGGGGTTAAGGCTGCGGGAGCATGTCGTTCTATACTAGAGCTTGCAGGGATTAAAAATGTTTTAACTAAATCGTTAAGAGGATCTAATCCACATAACGTAGTTAAGGCTACATTTGCAGCATTTAAAGGTTTAAGATCTGTAGAGCAGATTGCGGCAGCTAGAGGCGTAGAAGCTAAAAGCTTAAGAATCTCAAACAAATAATAGATTTATTGGAGAAATAAGATGAGTACGATTACTGTTAAATTAAAAAAGAGTACAATCGGATGCACTGAAAAACAAAAGGCTAATGTTAGAGGATTAGGTTTAAGAAAAACTGGATCTGTTAAAACATTAGAAAATAAGCCTGCTGTTAGAGGTATGATTAAAAAAGTTATCCATTTATTGGATATTGTAGAAGAAAAATAATCTGAGGTAATAATGTTAACTTTAAATAATTTAAAAAGCCCTGGGGCTACAAAAAATACGAAAAGAATTGGTAGAGGTCAAGGTTCTGGATGGGGAACTCAAGCCGGTAAAGGTCACAAAGGTCAAAAAGCAAGATCTGGTGGTGGCGTTATGCTAGGATTTGAGGGTGGTCAAATGCCTATCTATAGAAGACTTCCTAAAAGAGGATTCTCAAATGCTCCTTTTAAAACTGAGTATGCAATTGTTACAACTGGACAAATTGCTGCTAAGTTTGATGGTGAAGAAGTAAATAGAGAGACTTTAGTTGCCAAAGGACTATTAAGCGGTAAGAATAAAAGACTTCCAATCAAGATTTTACTAAAAGGTGACTTAACTAAAGCACTTACTTTTGTAAATATTGCAAAGTTTTCTAAAACAGCAGAAGAAGCAGTAACTAAAGCTGGTGGGAAAATTGAAACTAAAGAAGTTAAAAAAGAGGCTTAATAAATGTCAACTACGCAAGGAAAGCTAGAAGAACTACGTAAGAGAATATTTTTTACTATATTAATGCTTGGAGTATTTAGGATGGCAACGCAGGTTCCAACTCCAGGCGTGGATAGTTCTGCTCTTATGTCATTTTTTGATGGAATGAAAGGTTCTGTTTTTGGTGTATTTAACAATTTTACAGGAGGAGCTCTTGAGAGGTTCTCCGTTCTTGCGTTAGGAATCATGCCATACATTACATCTTCAATTATATTCAGTTTATTAGCTGTTTCGTTTCCTTCTTTGGCAGAGCTACAGAAAGAGCAAGATGGCCATAAAAAAATTCAACAATGGACAAGGTATGCAACTGTTCTACTGTGTGCAATTCAAGGTTACGGATTAGCTGTAGGTCTAGAAGCATTAAAGAGTCCAAGTGGAATGCAGATTGTTTTAGAGCCTGGGATGTCGTTTAGAATGCTAACGGTAATATCGCTAACAGCAGGAACAATGTTTGTTATGTGGCTTGGAGAGCAAATTACTGAACGTGGTATTGGTAATGGAATCAGTTTAATTATCTTTGCGGGTATTGCTGCCGGTATTCCAACTGGTATGAGAGATACAATCAATTTATTTAAAAACGGTGAATTATCTGGACTTAACTTAGGTCTAGTTTTCGTTATAATGTTAGCATCTTTTTGGATTATAATTTTTACTGAAAAAGCATTCAGAAAGATTCCAGTTCAGTATGCTAAAAAAGTTGTCAACAATAGAGTGTTTGGTGGACAAACATCACATTTACCAATTAAGGTAAATATCTCAGGTGTAATGCCTCCTATCTTTGCTTCTGCACTTTTAGGGTTTCCTGCTACAATTTCTCAATTTGTACCAGAGGGCTCACCACTGAAAATGTATTTTGATACAATTCAACAGTCACTGTATCCGGGAAAAACACTTTATAATGTTGTTTTTGCTGGTTTAATCATTTTCTTTTGTTATTTTTATGCTCAAATTCAGTTTAAAACTGAAGATGTATCAGAATCACTAAAGAAAAATGGTGGGTTTGTTCCAGGAATTAGACCAGGAGCAAAGACTGCGGAATTCTTAGATATGGTAGTAAACAGACTGACTTTAGTAGGAAGTCTTTATATAACAATCATTTGTATAATGCCTGCAATATTATTTAATGTTGCAAAAGTTCCTTTCTACTTTGGTGGAACGTCACTATTAATCTTGGTGGGTGTAGCAATTGATACTATGGCACAAGCTGAAAGTTTCATGATTTCTCAAAGATATGATTCTGCTTATAAAGCTCGTGGTAAATACAATGGTGCAGGAAGAAGGTTCTAGATGAAAAAGCACTTAATACTTCTTGGAGCACCAGGTTCTGGTAAAGGAACTCAATCTTCTAATTTAAAAAAAGCAGATTGGAATCATGTTTCAACTGGTGATCTCCTAAGAGGAGAAATAGCCAAGGAATCAGAATTAGGTAAAAGAGTAAAAAGTGTTATGGGTGCAGGACAACTAGTTTCAGATGATCTAGTTGTTGAACTTCTTAAAGCAAATTTAGATTTAGAAAATAATAAGTATATATTTGATGGATATCCAAGAAATCATAAGCAAGCTGATACACTAGATGGCATTTTGAAGGGCCATGATTACGTAGCTGTTTATTTTAAACTAAACTTAGATATCCTTATTGAGCGAATTACTAATAGAAGAACTACTAAAGATGGTAAGAATATTTACAATCTTAAAACAAACCCACCGAAAGTTGATGGGGTTTGTGATGTAACAGGTGAGCCTTTAATTCAAAGAAATGATGATGAGGAAGAAATTGTTAGAGAAAGAATGAATGTTTTTGAGGCTACTATTGATCCAATATTAGAATACTTCAGTAATAACAATAAGTTAGTTGTAGTTGATGCCACTCAATCTCCAGATCAAGTATACAAAGATATTTTAGAAAAAATCGAATAATTAGTATTTATTTACTTATTGCCATTGGGCCGTAAGTCATATATATATTCTTATTCAAAAATAGGTGTGATTTAATTATGGCAGATGCTAAGAGCGACATTTTAGAGGTTGAAGGAGAAGTATTAGAACTACTTCCGAATACGAAATTTAAAGTAAAATTACCAAATGGACATATAATTTTGGCCCATATTAGTGGGAAGATGAGAATGAATTTTATTAAAATTTTACCTGGAGATAAGGTTCTTGTTGAAATAAGCAAGTATGACCTAACAAAGGGTAGAATTATTTACAGAAGTAAAGGGTAACAATTATGAAAGTAAGAGCATCAGTTAAGAAGATTTGCAAAGATTGCAAAGTTATTAAAAGAAAGGGTATTTTAAGAGTAATCTGTAAAATAAACCCAAGACACAAGCAGAAGCAAGGTTAGTAGGAGAGAATTATGGCAAGAATATTAGGTGTAGATTTACCAAGAAATAAAGCTATGAGAATTGCGATCAGATCTCTTTATGGAGTTGGTCCAAAGATTGGTGAAGAAGTTTTGGCTAAAGCTGGAATTGATTTATTAAAGAACTCTAACGAGCTTACTGAAGAAGAGTCTAACGAAATTAGAAAAGTATTAGACGCTTATACTGTAGAAGGTGACTTAAGAAGAGAAGTTGGTCTTAATATTAAAAGACTTAAGGACTTAGGTTGTTATAGAGGAATGAGACATAGAAAATCATTACCATGTAGAGGGCAAAGAACTCACACGAATGCAAGAACTAGAAAAGGTAAAAAAGTTGCAATCGCAGGTAAGAAATCTATTAAATCAATGAAATAATAAATAAGTAGGAAAATAATTATGGCTAAACAAACAGGTAAGAAAAAGGTTAAAAAGAATGTATCGCACGCTGTGTGCCACATTCAAGCATCTTTTAATAATACAATTGTAACTTTTACTGATCCTCAGGGTAACGCTCTTTCATGGGCTTCTGCTGGTGGATTGGGATTTAGGGGTTCTAAAAAATCAACTCCATTTGCAGCGCAAGTTGCATCTCAAGAAGCTGCTAAGAAAGCAATTGAGCATGGGGTATCTTCAGTAGACGTTAAGGTTAAGGGTCCAGGTGCTGGGCGTGAAAATGCAATTAGAGCGTTATTAGGTGTTGGTATCAAAATAACTTCTGTTGCAGATAAGTCTCCAATGCCACATAATGGCTGTAGAGCACCAAAAAGAAGAAGAGTTTAATCTATAAATAATTAAGGAGATACTTCGATGTCTATTAACAATACATTTTCATCAAAAAATTGGGTTGATATGATCCGTCCAACAGCTTTAGAAGTTGATAATGACGCATTAAAACCAAGTTACGGTAAGTTTATCGCAAAACCTCTTGAAAGAGGGTATGGATTAACTCTAGGGAATTCTTTAAGAAGAGTTCTTCTTTCTTCTCTCCAGGGAGCGGGAATTGTTGCTGTAAAAATTGAAGGTGTTGACCATGAATTTGGAACAATCAACAACGTAAAAGAAGAAGTTTCGGAAATCCTTTTAAACTTAAAAGAAGTAAAGTTTAAAATCATTGATAAAGAAGAAGTTAACTTAGTATTAGAGAAAAACAGTGAAGGTGCTGTAACAGCGAAAGACATTGTTGAGACATCTAATATTGAAGTTCTTAACCCAGATCATACAATTTGTAATATCTCTTCTGGTGGATCAATTAGAATTGAGCTTAAGATTGCTAGAGGTAAAGGTTATGTTTCTGCTTTAGATAATAAAGAGAACTTTGACCTTCCAATCGGTTGGATTTATATTGATACTCTTTTCTCTCCTGTACATAGGGTTAATTACACAGTAACTAACGCTAGAGTTGGTAAGAGAACAGATTATGATAAACTTACTTTAGAGGTTTGGACAAATGCAGGAGTTGATCCTGTAGATGCTGTAGCATTCTCTGCAAAAATCTTAAGAGATCAGTTAAATGTTTTCTTAAACTTTGAAGATGAAGATGCACCAGTGGAAGTTGCAAAAGTAACATCACAGGCTTCTAGCTCACCAACAAATGATGCATTGTTAAAGCCAGTTTCTGAGTTAGAACTTTCAGTTCGTTCAGCTAATTGTTTACAAAATGCAAATATTAAGTATATATACGAATTAGTTTCTAAGACTGAAGGTGAAATGCTTAGAACTAAGAACTTTGGTAGAAAGTCTTTAAATGAAATTAAAGAAATTCTTACTCAAATGGGTCTTGGTTTAGGTATGAAAGTTGACAGTATTATGAAACAAGTTCAGAACGACTAAAATTTTTTAGGGGAATATAATGAGACATTCTAAACATAAATATAAATTAGGGGTTAACCCATCTCACAGAAAATCGTTAATGAGAAACTTAGCGATTGAAGTAATTGACCATGGGAAAATCAAAACGACACAAGCTAAGTGTAAAGCAACACAAATCTTTGTTGAGAAATTAGTGACTCTTGCAAAAGAAGATACTGTTCATAACAGAAGACTAGCTTTAAGCAAACTTGATAATAAAGCTGCTGTAACAAAACTTTTTACTGAAGTTGGACCAAAGTTCACTGAAAGAAAAGGTGGGTACACTAGAATCGTTAAGCTTGCTGATCAAAGAGTTGGTGATGCATCTAAGATGGCATACATCTCATTTGTAGATTAAAATCAGTTTTAATTAATTAAAATAGGAAGCCTTCTAGTGATAAACTAGAAGGTTTTTTTTTATATGAATCAAAAAGTATTATTTGTATTGTTGATAATTGCTGTGACATTTGGTTATGTAACATATCAAGCTGTAAAACTAGAAAATAAATTTACTGAATACGGTAAACTTCAGTCTAACACAGTGGTTACAAGGCTACCTGACCTTACTCTTCCTGTTTTCAACTCTGATCAGAAGTTTAATCTTGTGCAAGAGGCCAACGATGGAAGCCACTTAGTGGTCCACTTTTGGGCAACTTGGTGTGGTCCATGTGAGAAAGAGTTTCCTGAGCTTGTTAAATTAACAGAGCTGCTTTCAAAGAAAAATAATGTAAAATTTTTGTTCATTGCTGTTAACGATAAGAAAAAAGATGTTCAAAAATTTCTTAAAAAATTCAAAAATAATAATAACTTTATTATTTTAGTAGATGATGAAAGTATTCACCAAAAGTCTTTTGGAACCTTTAGACTTCCTGAAACGTTTATATTTAAGTCAGATTCATCGCTATTAAAAAAGTATGTTGGTTCTCAAGACTGGACTCAGAAGCACTTTGTCGATCTTTTATACAGCCTGTAAGTTGTTGAAAAGATAGCCTTTAAATCCATTTCGTAACATTTCTAGCTATCCTAGCTTGATAATCGTCAAGTTTTCACTCAATTGTACCGATTAGTTTTTAGACAATTTTTGACAGATATAAGTCAGGAGATATTTATGATTGATTGGAAAGCAATAAAAGACCTACATGCAAATAAGAAGTTAGAAGAAGTTATTGGTAAGTGGTTTGGGGTTGATATTTTTTATGCAGATAAGCATGGAAATATTCATTCTGAAATACTTGATAAAGACTATGACTTTGTTAATCACTTTTTTAAGGTTCAGCTTCACATGCCACATGGTAAGGATTTTTTAGCTGAAGATATTCATAAAGGTATTGAAAAAGTTCAGAATACAGATGGTAAATGCTTCTATTTTGATTCATATTTTCCACATGTACGTATGCTTACAGCTAAAATTGAAGTTGATGGTGAGTTCATGGGGGCTGTGTTTGCCTACCCATATGTAACAGATAAGATTACTGCTGATGAAGTTGAAGAGGTAGTAGCTAAGATGGTGACTTGTGGTGCTACCGAAGAGGATGCTCAGTCAGCATGCGATCACCTTAAAAAATTAGCAGTTCACGAATATGAGTACTTAAGAGAGTTGATTGGTTTAGTCGCAGAGGAAATTTCAGTTGTAACATCTGAAGTTGCAAAGAGAGAAGAAAGAATTCAAGATCTTAATGCGCAACTTGGAAACAAATATAGATATCATAATATTATTGGTAAATCGAAGGCCATGCAAGAGGTTTATCATTTACTTACAAAAGTTTCTAACTCTGAAGCAACAATTTTGATTCAAGGTGAAAATGGTACAGGTAAGGAAATGGTTGCTAAGGCAATTCATTATAACTCACCAAGAAAAGACACAGTCTTCTTAGCTGTTAACTGTTCAGCCTTTAATGATAATCTATTAGACTCTGAATTATTTGGACATGTTAAAGGAGCATTTACGGGTGCTGTAAAAGATAAAAAAGGTTTCTTTGAAGTCGCAAATGGTGGGACTTTATTTCTCGATGAGATCGGGGATATGACTCTTGCAATGCAGGTTAAATTACTTAGAGTTCTCCAAGAAGGTACATTTTTACCAGTAGGAGCTACTCAAGCTAAAAAGGTAAATGTAAGAGTTGTGGCTGCAACAAATAAACCGCTAAAAGAGATGATTCAAAAAGGTGAGTTTAGAGAAGACCTTTATTACAGAATAAATGTAATTAACGTAGCTCTTCCACCTCTAAGAAATAGAAGAGAAGATATTCCGGTACTTATGGACCATTTCCTTGATAAGAAGTGTGCTGAAATGGGATATAATATGAAAACTTGGGCAAAGAAAACTACTGAAAAAATGATTGATTTCAAGTGGCCTGGTAATGTTCGTCAGTTACAAAATGAAGTTGAAAGGCTTGTCGTTTTAACTGGAGAAGATAAAACTATAACTCCAGATCTTTTAAGTGCTGTTATTACTGATGCTGTAGATGGACCTGCAATGGTTGGAAACCTTAAAGGTATTAATACTAAAGGTGGGTTGAAAGCAGCCCTAGAAGAGTTAGAAGCTTATATGATTAAAGAAGGTCTAAAGAGATGTAACTATAACAAATCAAGGCTTTCAAAAGAGCTTGGAATTAGTAGAGCTGGTTTAATCATGAAAGTTGAAAAATACGGACTAGATAAGCGTAATAAAGCTGTTAACGAATAAAAATAGAACATTAACAGTTAAGAGGGGAAGCTAATGCTTCCTTTTTTTATTTGTATAGAAATGAGCTTACTAGAAAAGCTTTATAATTTGTTTTAGTCTTTCGAATAATTTTATAAATATCGTAGAGCTTTTTATAGTTTGCTAGTTTATTAAACTTTTTAATTGCTTTTGATTGAATATTAATCAGGTCATTCATAGATTTTGAAGTACTCTTAAAAAGATTAGGGTTTTTAATCTCTACAATACCAACTTTGTTAAACTCACCAATTATAGAGGCAGTTATTAGTACAGAAAGAATGGGCATTTCATCTTTTGATATATAGGAGATATATGCTTTTAAGATTTTTTTTGCAATAGGTTTAAACTTCTGGTTTTGATCAGCTTCAAATGCAATAGCACGCATAAAGTTTAAAACAGTAAAATCATTTAAGCACTCTTTAATATTGGTTGAGATATCTAAGTACTCTCGATAAATATCTTCTTTAAAATCATAATTAAGGTGTAGATTGTGAATTTTAGCCCTGAGTTGCCAATCAAAAACTTGAGGCTTGAAAGATTCTGCTAAAAGCCTACCAGGCTCTTTTAATTGGAATTGATTGTTAACTTCCGTAATTGAAAGTATTAACGTTGATCTAGTGTAATCTGTGCACAGTTTGTTTTGAAGTTTAAGTTGATCTTTTAATTTGTAAAAGTTTTGAAGATACTCATATTTGTTAATTACAGTTTTTTCTTTTGATTTGTGCGTGGCACAAGAGTAAATGATGAGTAGCAAGAATAAATATTTCATAGTCTCTCTTTAGGTTGCAGTGTGTAATTGAAGTCTATTCCTCTATAATTGAAATGTCATTACTCTGAGGGTATAAAGAAGCTTAAATTAAAAAAGAATAATTTAGAAGTATATGGAGTTTATATGTCATTTTCCAATGAGGAAAAAAGAGATTATTTATCACAATTAAATGCCGAGGCTGAACTTGGTGGGGGCGAGGCAAGAATGGCCCGTCAACATGATCAAGGAAAGTATACAGCTCGTGAGAGAGTTAATAAGTTACTAGATCCAAATTCATTTTTAGAGTTTGATAAGTTTGTAAAACATAACTGTAATTCTTTTGGTCTAGAGAAACAAAAGTATTTAGGTGATGGAGTTGTTACAGGTATCGGTACTATAAATGGTCAACAGGTTGCAGTTTTTTCTCAAGACTTTACTTGTTGGGGTGGTGCACTTGGGATGGCATATGCAAAAAAGATTTGTAAAGTTATGGATTTTGCAATTGAAAACAAAATTCCAATGATTGGTATTAATGATTCAGGTGGAGCTAGAATTCAAGAAGGTGTTGAGTCTCTTGCTGGTTATGCAGAAATTTTTCATAAAAATGTTCAGGCTTCTGGTGTTATTCCTCAGATCTCACTAATCATGGGGCCTTGCGCTGGTGGAGCTGTTTATTCTCCGGCAATGACTGACTTTATCTTTATGGTTGATAAGACTTCATACATGTTTGTAACTGGACCAGAGGTTGTTAAAACTGTAACTCATGAAGAAGTAACAAAAGATGAGTTAGGTGGAGCTCATACTCATAATGAAAAGTCTGGTGTTGCACATTTTATTTGTAGTGATGAAGATGACTGCTTAGAAAGAGTTCGTGAACTACTTTACTTTATTCCTTCTGGAAACTTCACTAAGCAAGAAAAAGGTTATACTGCAGACTCAGTTACAAGAGAAAATCATAAGCTAAAAGATTTTGTTCCTGTAAATGCTAAGAAGCCTTACGATATGAAAGAAATCATCATGGAAGTAATTGATGATAAACATTTTTTAGAATACCAAAGAGACTATGCTAAAAATATAATTTGTGGATTCGCTAGTGTTGGTGGAAATAAAATTGGAATCGTAGCAAATCAGCCTGCTGTTCTTGCTGGTTGTTTAGATATCGACTCATCAACAAAAGCTGCTAGATTTATTAGATTCTGTGATGCTTTTGATATGCCAATTTTAACTCTAGTTGATGTTCCTGGTTTCTTGCCTGGTACAACTCAAGAGTATGGTGGAATTATTCGTCATGGAGCCAAATTACTTTATGCTTATAGTGAAGCAACTGTTCCGTTAATTACATTAATTACTAGAAAGGCTTATGGTGGAGCATACGATGTTATGGCCTCTAAGCATATTAAAGCAGATATCAATCTAGCTTATCCAACTTCTGAAATTGCAGTTATGGGAGCGGATGGTGCTGTTAATATTATTTTTAGAAATGAACTTAAAGGTTTAAGTGGAGCTGAGTTTGATAAGAAGAAAGCTGAATTAGTTGAAGAGTATGAAACAAAATTTGCAAACCCGTATAAGGCCGCAAGTTTAGGTTATGTTGACGAAGTTATTTTTCCAGAGAATACGAGGTCAAGAATTTTCACTTATCTTGAATTCTTAAAAAATAAAAATGAAGCAAGACCCAATAGAAAGCATGGAAACATTCCTTTATAAAAAGAGATTATAATGAGTAAAAATATATTAATTTGTAATAGAGGTGAAATTGCCATTAGAGTTGCTAAGGCAGTTAGAGAGTTAGGTCATATAGCTGTTGGTTTTTGGACTGATAATGAAACAGAGCCTGCTCACCTTGAGTATTGTGATAGATGGCTACACCTTAAAGGCAATAATAATACTGAGACATATCTAAATATGGATCAAATTATTTCAGTTATTAAAGAAGAAAAAATAGATGCAGTTCATCCCGGTTATGGTTTTCTTTCTGAGAACACAATATTTTGTGAAAAACTAGAAGAACTTGGAGTTACATTTATTGGTCCACATGCTGATGCCATCCATAAAATGGGTGATAAAGCGATATCAAAACAAATGGCCAAAGATGCAGGTGTTCCTGTTGTTCCAGGCTCAACTGGAGAGATTGAATCTGCTGCTGAAGCTGCAAAAGTAGCTGAAGAATGTGGATATCCTGTATTATTAAAAGCTGTTGCCGGTGGTGGTGGTAAAGGGATGAGAACTTGTTTTACTGCAGCTGAATTAGAAAAAAACTTTGAAGCGGTTAGGCGTGAAGCTTTATCTTCTTTTGGTAATCCAGGTGTTTTAGTAGAAAAATTTATTTTAAACCCACATCATATCGAAGTTCAAATCATTGCTGATAAAAAAGGAAATGTTTATCACTGCTTTGAAAGAGAATGCTCTGTGCAAAGAAGACATCAAAAAATTATTGAAGAAGCTCCATCTCCCTTTATAGGTAATGATGAAAAAGTAAGACAACAAATTTGCAATACAGCAGTTAGTTTAGCTAAGGCCGTTAATTATAACTCAGCGGGAACAGTTGAATTTATTATGGCAGAAGATAAATCTTTTTACTTTTTAGAGATGAATACACGTATTCAAGTAGAACACCCTATAACTGAAGAAATTACTGGAGTGGATCTTGTTGCTAATATGATTAAGGCCGCTCTAGGTGAAGACTTAGATTTCTCATCACAAGATGAAATAAAGCGCAATGGTCACTCAGTGGAGTGTCGTATATGTGCTGAAGATCCGATTACAATGCTTCCTGCACCTGGAGCAATCAACGGGTTTGAGACGACATTCCCTCAAGGAATTCGATTTGATCACTGTATTTTCAATGGTTTAGAGGTTAAACCTGACTTTGATCCAATGATTGGAAAGCTAATTGGCTATGGACATAACAGACACGTAGTGTTAAGAAAGATGCGTAACGCAATCAAAGGCTTATATATTGAAGGTATAAAGACAAATATTCCACTCCATGAAAAAATTTTAGGGGAAGAAAATTTTGTTGCCGGACAGTATACAACTAACTATATTGCGGAAATTAAACCACAAGATTCTGTAGCGGAACTTGTACAAATTGAGAACTTGTACGAGAAAGCTGTTGCAATAGAAATGAATCTTATAAAGTAGAGAAGAGTAGAGAGTACATTATGAGATACTACATCATTAATTCCGAAGGGAAAGAAGTATCATTTGACGTTACAACAAGCCAAAGAACACAAAGTGGCGCTGTAAGTTTTAATATTTCAGCTGAAGATAAGTCAGCACATCAATATTATGTAAAGTCACTTGCTGGAAAAAACTATATATCTAAAGATCAGAAAAACTGGAAAAAAGCACCAGAGATTTCTGATTTGTCTGGATTAGTTAATATCAATGAAAACTTAAAAGTATATCGTGGATTTAAACCTTCAGGCTTAAGTAACGCTAATGCTGGAGAGTTGATAACAGACATGCCCGGAAAAATAGTTAAGGTATTAACTACTGAAGGTGCTGTGGTTAATCAAGGTGATACACTACTTATTCTAGAGGCCATGAAGATGGAAAATGAAATCAAAGCCGGATGTGATGGCGTAGTTAAGTCTGTTCACGTTGAAGAGGGACAGGCAATAGAGTCTGGTCACCTGATGATTGAAATTGAAGAATAGTTTAAATTACATATATACTTTAGAAGGCCAGGCTATACGCTTGGCCTTTTTTTTTATATTATTTCTTTATGTTACAAAAGCACTGGAAAGACTTTATTATATTCTCTGGAATATTATTGATCGTTTTAATATCAAAGTGGTCTTTGTTAGATGTACCTTTTTTTTATGAAGAAAAACCCAGGTCTCTTGTTTACACATCTTATCAGTCTTTTTTAGACCTTCTTACTGGAAACTATAATCAATATTTTTTAGATGGTCATAAACCTTTTGTTCCATTTATTATAAATAAACTTAGATTACTCTTTGAACTATTTGGTTTAAATGGAACTTTTCAATTCAAAATTCACTTCATTTTTGCATTATTATCTAGCTTTGTTTTATATTTTACCTTTAAAACTGCTAGAGTAATTTTTCATCTATCTCCATTTAACTCCCTAGTTATAATATTATTACTTTTTTCTTATCCTGATTATTTTGTACATTCATCAAATTATAGAATTGATATATTTACTTTAATTGTTGCATCTATTTACTTGTATTTTAGATCAACGAATCACTTCTTAGGCTTTATTATAAGTGGAGTCCTCTTATCTCAAACTAGAGAGACAGTTTTAGCTTTCATTTTATCTGTATTAATTGTAGATGTTTATAAATATTATAAAACAAAAACTTCAATTAAGTATTTAGTCGCTTCAGGCTCCCATCTAATATTATTTAGCTACTTCTTTGTGGTCACTTTTTTGAAAAATGATTCATTATCAGTATCTCCTGCATATAGTGAAATTAACTCAAGTTTTGGAGCTTATTTAAATATATTAATTTTTGATTTGAAGTGGTTGTTCATTAGTGATTTTCGTTATGTGCTAACATCTGTGACGGTACCATGCCTTTATATTTTATATAAAAGGGGAAATAAGTTTAAAGTAGAATATTTATATTTTGTTTTACCACTAATTTTTTATTGTCTAGGAATGGCTTTTCATGTTTTTGAAGCTAGTTATTACTTAATACCAGTACTTTCTTGTTTGTATCTAATTTTACTGTTTCCGATACTTAAAGTCTTGAGATTGAGATATATAGTTCTTCTTTTGTTACTTATGCTACAACTAAATCTAAAAAGTAATAAAATTAAAGCTCATGAACAATTAGCAGAAAATAGTACAAAATATGTGGAGATCACTGAAAACTATACTGAGGTTAGTAGATATGTTTCTAAGTTTGAAGGAAAACTTGTTAATGCTGAATGGCCGCTTAGTCTATACCTAGCGCATTCAATATTTGGCTATGGTAGAGATCATAAATTCGTAAAGCCTATGTTTGAAGATATTTGGGCTGCCGCCCTGGGACACAAAACGAAAGTAATAGATTGTAATAAAATATCATTCGACTATATAATAGTTGATAATCAATCACCTTTTTTGAAACTAGAGTCACAAAAAAAAGTTGTAAGAGATTGTAGTTATAAAAAAATAAAAGTGATGAGAAAAAGTCAGTATGTGGTTGATATTTATGCAAAAAATTAAAAAAAGTTTAATTCAGCTAGAGCCTTTGTTTTTTATCATTTTAACTCTTTTTGTTGTTAAGTTTCAACTTTTGGATTTACCGTTTTATTATGAAGAAAAGCCCTACACTATAAAAAATGTAGATCAATTTTCATACTTTGATATTTTTACATCAAACTTTTTTTCTAATGAGTTTGCTAGTCATCAGCCAATTCTTCCGATTATTACTAATATGTGGACAAAAATATTTGGATTAACACCGATGGCTGTTCATGTATTTATATTACTCATTTCAGCCTTAGGTTTATTTTCCTCTGCTAAAATTTATGAACGTTATTCGAATTCTAATAATATAATTTTTTATTTTCCTGTTCTATTAATTCTTTCATCACCAAGTATATTTATTCATTTATCAAATTACAGATATGACATATTTGCTATGAGTATCGCTGTAATTTATATTTGTTCTCGAATATATAAAAAAATATGGATATATTTTATTTCTGGTTTGATCTTAGCTTATTCTAGAGAAACAGTATTAGCATTTTTAACAGGTATGTTTATCTTTGAAATATACTTTAGAAAGAAAACTAAATATCTTTTAATATCAATAATTCACTTGGCACTATGGGCAACATACTTTTTAATTAACAAAGTAGTTCATGGATCACTATCTACATCAGTAGCTAAAAATCAACTAGTTAATAACTTTAGTGAGTATTTAGAAATACTAGCTTTTGATCTTAATTGGGTTTTTGTTGAAGAGTTTAGATTTATCCTAACGGGACTTTCAATTATTTCTTTACTTAAGTATAGAGACTTTAAATCTAAATCTTTATTCTTCTTATTACCAGTTATTTTCTATTGTTTTGGACTGTCTATTCATTCAATAAAAGCGGAGTATTATCTTTTTCCAGCTCTTCCATTTGTTTATATTTTTTGTGCAATTCATATTAGAAAGCTTTTCTCTCAAAGAGTTCTATTTGGTCTTTCAGTAATATTTGTTGGCTTAAGTGTATTTGGTAATATTAAAAATGGACAGAAGCAGATGGCCGAGAACAGTTATCTTTATTCAGATATTGTTAACAATTATAAAGAGACTTTAAACTATATATCAAGTGAGCTTCCACAAAAGGTTCTTAATATGGAATGGCCTTTGATGTACTACGCGGAAGATGTAACTTATGGCTATTTAAAATCACCTTTAGAAAATAAAATAATTAGTATCGCTGAGTCTAAAAATATATGGGCCAGTCAGCTAGGACACAAATTAGTGGAAGACAAAAATTGTTTCGATGTTGAAGTTGTAGTTGTGGCTAAACATTCAAATGAACTACAAAAGAGTTTTCAGCAAAAATTGATTGAAAATTGCAATGGAAAACTCTTGAAAACACTTAAGAGTGGAATTTCAGAAACATATATATATTCACTAAGCTATTGATTTGCAATATAGAAGAATATTCTTAGTTTCCTTAGTAATGTGCTGCGTGTTATACTTGTTATGTGAAAAAGAATAATACATTAGATCTTATTTCTGTTCCCAAATTAAGTACATATTTCTATGATCAACTTCAGCTTGTGAACAAACAAATCGTATGTTCCTTACCAGAGGAGATGATTTTTTATTCGAGTGAAATCCTAGAGAGCTACTTGTTAAAGCCAGATATCAACTCCAAAGCTTTGGGACTAGAGTTGTTAAAAGCTCAAAATGAAACTTCGAGCAAGCAAAAAAAAATCTTTAAGGATGTAGGTGACACAACTCTAGTCTTAGTTGGTTGTTTTAGTGAATCTATAAATGGAAAATTAGTAGATCAAACATACTATACCAATATTGGAAAAATGGCTTATGCTAAAATGAGTAGTCTAAATCAAAAATTCTTCGATATCCCTCATTTTTATAAAATGATGGAAACAAGGTTTGAAAGCTTGGTCACAGTATTAAATATTTTTTCTAAGACTCAAATGAAAAATAATTCAAATTTAGTTATGGAAGTTGATTCAAAAGAAGAGCTGCTCTTATTGGGAGCAACTCCTAATATTAAAAAGTTAGTTAGTTAGTTAAGGTTTTGGACCGACATTAATTATACTCCACTCAGTTGTGAAAAATTTCTTTAAAAATTTATTGAAGTCTACGTGATTAAAGTTTCTGATTTTCTCAAAGGTTTTGTGCTGAAAATCAAGACCTAGATCATGAAGAACTGGGATCGAGTAAAAACTAGCATAGTCATCATTTGTCTGAATATTTAATTGATTTTGACCATCAAGCATCTTTTTAATTCTATTGAATTCCGTTTTACTAAGTCCTTTATCTCTTAATCTATTAATAATTTTTAAAATTGCATCCTTCGCTTGTTCAACCTTGTCTTTTCCAGCTCCGATATATATTCCCCAGTATCCAGCTTCAAGTGCCGTATGGTGTAGTGCTTGAACTGAGTAGCATAGACCTTGTTTATCTCGAACTTCAACAAAAAGCTCTGAAGATTGACCTGATAAATATGTTGTAATCATTTTAAGGTATAGGTCATCAGCATCGTGGATAGAATATGCTGGCTTTCCTATGAATATATGTGACTGCTCCCTATCAAATTCAATCTCTATGCTTTGTGCTTTTAAAGGCTTTAATTTGTTAGTCGTTCTTTTAGAAGACTTTCTAGGTTTTAAACCTTGAGTTGATTTATTAATGAGTTCAGAAACAAAATCAAAATCCATATCTCCACAGTAAGTAAAAACTATTTCAGACTCTTGCAAGCGAGAGCTATGTAAATCACTAAGTTTCTTTCTTGATAGTTTCTTTATAGATTCATTTGTTCCTATAATGTTCATGGCATATGGATGCTGATTGAAAACGATCTCATTAACTTTTTTAAAACACTGCTTGATTGGATCTTCTTTGTGATTGTGGAGTGTTCTTTTAATAAGTTCTTTTTCAACTTTTAGATAATCATTAGGTATTTTAGGATTTAAAAATGTTCCAAAAAAATGATTCATTAGTGTGTCAAAGTTTTCTGATAAACCATGAAGTGTAAGACCGTATGCATTTTTACCAGAAAAACCATTAAGGTAGGATGAACTGTTTTCTAAGTCTGTTTTTAATTCTTCAAAGGATAATTTTCCATATCCATATGTTAAAAGTCTGGATAGAAAATAGAAAGATCCGTTTGTCTCTTTCGTCTCTTTGGCAACTCCCCCTTTCAAATAGGCATGAAATGCAAATGTGGGAGTCATTTTATTTTGTCTATAAATTAATTTGATACCAGGTTTGATTTGTGAAACCTTAACTTCCTCATCATACTTAGATGTTTCGACCTTTTTTTTCTTCGATTTTTTTAATTTGATTGTTGCTATTTTTTTGAGGTTAGCTTGAAATGCCTTGGATACTTTTTCTATCGCTTCACTTTTTTCTCCTTCTGGAGTTTGAACGGTAATATGTAAGTTCTGTGAAAAAATTCTCGTTAAAGAATTATTAATATGATTAAGAGAAGCTCCTTTTATCTCTTTAATAAAGTCTTCTTCACTGTGAATATTGCCTAATTGAGCAAATCCATGACCTAGAGAAAAAGAATAAGATTCAATTGATTCTTTTTCATAAATTTTTGAAGCAATATATTGATTTTTAATTCTTGTTACATCTTTCTCTGTAAAACCTGTTTTAAAGACTTCTTTCATGACCTTTTCGAATTCTTTAGTTACTTTAGAAATACTCTCAACTGGAAATGCCATCTTAATGAAATGAACACCACCATTATTAAAAAACATAGTAGAGCCACTAACACCAGTAGCAATATTGGTCTGAGTCACTAGCTTTTTATACAAGGGAGATAACTCACCATAGCACAAGCAGTTAACTGCAAGGTCTTCAGCTGCTGCATTAGGATTTGAATAATGAGGAGCTTGGATCGCGATTGTTAGAGTGGATTGATTTACTTGCTTACTATGAATATTTAAAGTTTCTTTTTCTTTTAAGTTAAATTTGGGAAACGAACTCGTCTTACCCGAAGGTATTTCGTAAGAGCTAATTGTTGAATCAAGCTTTGGTCTATTTTTAATATCGCCAGAGATTATCAACATTGAATTACTAAGGTTGTAGTATTTTTCTCTAAAGTTTATAAGTTGCTCTCTGGTAAAATTATGTATTGTTTTCTCCGTCCCTAAAATTTGATGACTGTACCCTTTAGTGAATGAAGACTCTTGTAAGTTTTTAAAATTAAATTGATTCGGATTATCAAGAGATCTTCTAAACTCTTCAAAAACAACCTGTCGCTCAGGGATTAATTCTGATTCTAAAAACTCAGGGTTAGATACCATATCCATTAAAATATCAACCGTATTCTCTAAGTGATTTACAGGAGTGTTTATGTAGTAGCAGGTATAATCGAAAGAAGTAAATGCGTTGATTTCACCACCAAAAGACTCAACCTCATGAGCAATTTTAGCTCCAGGTCTTTTTTTCGTTCCCTTGAAAAACATATGCTCAAGAAAATGAGCGATACCCATTTCAGACTTTTTCTCAAGGGCACTTCCTGCTCGAAACCATATTTGAACACTAGCTGATGTTGCACCTGGTGAATGTATGTATAAGGTCTCAAGACCATTCTTTTGTCTGAGTTGCTCTAAATTCATTGATATTCCTTAAATTAATTGAATTTTATAATAATAGTAATACTATATAATAAACGATAATTAAGATAATGGTAGTGCCTAATGAAAATTGCTCTTTTGTATTCATTCAAAGAATCAAGTTGGTTTAGCTGTACAAAAATTGTAAAGAACTTACTTGATAGTTATGATCTTGCATTTAAAGATGATGAAATTCTTAGATTAAACTATTCAGATACTCTTTCAGCCTCAGAGAGTCTTGAACTCAGAGGAAAAATTTTAGAGGAAAAACCAGATAAATTAGTTTTTTTAGACCATAGACCGCATCCAGTCTACCTTTTGAACTCAATATTTAGGGTTAATACAAAATATAATCCTGAAATTGATTTCCACATCTTTGGTGACTTTACATTGATGTTTTCTCAGTGGATGGGGATAGATCGTCTTTTAAAAGATAAGAAAGTGAGGTTTTTTTGTGCTTCTGATGCACAGGTTAGTCTGGTCAAAAAATTTTTTGACAATGAGAACCAATACATAAAAAAAATACCTTTTCCTGTTTCAAGTAAAGAGTTTTTTCATAAAGAAAATTCAAACTGCAAAATTAGAGAAGAACTCTCAATAGAGGGTGATGCTACAGTCCTTTTGTATACAGGAAGATTGTCACTACAAAAGAAAACTTTAGACCTTTTAGATAAATTTGATCAAGCGATAAATAATGGGTTGATACCAGATGATACATATTTACTCTTGGCTGGTGAATTTGACTCATTGGGTTTTAGTTTTGGTGATGTTTATCATCACTTTGGTGAGTTTTTTAGATCCTTCGATAGAAAACTAAATAACCTTTCAAAGAAAACAAGAGAAAGAATAAAGTACTTGGGAAAAGTCGATAATAAACTACTTAATAATTATTATAATACTGCTAACGTTTATGTGAGCTTTTCAACGTATCATGATGAAGACTATGGAATGAGCGTTGCTGAAGCAGGAATAGCAGGGATGCCTTTATTACTAACTGACTGGGCCGGATTTAAATCGTTTAATCGTGGTGAATATTGTGAATTGATACCAACAAAGTTGGGGCGATTTGAACCAGAGATTTATAAAGATATAGCCTTGGAAAAATTAGTAAAGGTCGTAACTGAGTACAAAACCTTTGATCGAAAAAAAATATCTCAAGACTTTATTGATAATAACTCTGTAGAAGCAGTTGCCAACTTACTTGGTAAGTACTCAAAAGAAGTCGCAACACCCTTTAATGGCTTTAACCCATTTCTATACAGAATAAGTAGGGTGAGTATGCTAGAACAACATACTTTTTTTGATCCTAATTCTAAGTCTTTAAATCAATATTACTACGAGGTCTATGATGTCTATGCTTCAGAAAATAAATAATCAAATACATTTTTTTAATCATAATGACTTATTATTAAAAAAATGGGGAGAAGAGTTTCTTTCAAATGAAGCAAAAGAAATTTATTGGAGATGTATGCCTGTCTCTGCTGATATTTTTTTTGAATTAAATGCTTCTTTTGTTTGGAATTATAAAAGTCTTGAAAGTATGTCTCGTTATAACTTTATTACATTACGCGATGGATATTATGGACTTTTTTATTTCTTTTTAAAAAACCCTATACCTTTAGATAAATTAGAAACAGTCTTTTTAGTGCCAAAGAAGTTCTCTTACTTGGTACCAAAATTATGGAAAAACAATATTTTACTCTATTCATTTGACTTCCTTCAAAAAGAAAAAATGGATAAAACTGTTGTGTTTGGAACAGTCACCTCAGATTTATTTATGTTAGAGTCGGTTGAGGAGAAAGTGAAAAACTTAGAGCTTGGAAATAGTGAAATTGTTCTTGCAACAATAATGAAAGAACGCTCTTTTTTTAATAATAAACATGAAACTGATCTTAATTATAAATTTATTTCTGAAGTTCATAAAAAATATGGATTCGATTTGGACTTTATCGTGGCTATTGATGATGATGGAAAAACTGAAGTCGATCAGAACTTTTCATTTATTAATATTGATTCAGATAATTTTATGATTACTTATGATTACCCTTCGCAGCTTTTTGCTAGTAGGGGGGCAAGTTGTTTGTCAAATGAGCCCTCAATTGTTGATGAGTCTCAAGTTATCTCAAAAATAGCTCTTTCTCCTTACCATAATATTGTGATTGAAGAGCCAAGTGGACTTACGAATGATATTTTGAAATCGGTTGTCGAGATAAAAACAAGTGGTATACCATTAAAGTTTAGCTCATCTACTTTTTATGAATATGCCAAAAGTGAGTTTGTTGAAAAAAATCAAGGCTTTTTAAAAAATAAATAAACCTGAAAGAGTATTCTTTTTAAAAATGAGATTCTCGGTGAAGTAATAAGTCCTAGGTAAAACTTAGGATTAACAGGGTCATCGAAATCTCTAGAGTTAATCCCCTTCGTTATAAGCATTTCCTGGGAGTTAATTGTGTCCATGCCAAAGAATAGATGACAAATCAATTTATCATCTTGCCAAAAAATAATAGCATCTCCTTTATCGATTTTTGAGAGCTCACATGGGGACACTGTTACAGTATCCCCCTTGTAGATAAAAGGCTCCATTGAACTAGATAAAATTTTAACATTTTTATCTGTATTAAAAGTTTTCTTCAAAGATAAGAACTGTTCCAACGAATATTCCATTAAGAACCACTTTTTAAATAGTATTCAAGCCCATGATTAACTTCACCATCAAATGCTATTGTGCTATTTTCAATAACAATAACACGGTTACAAACTTCCTTAACTAAATCTGCTGAGTGACTAATGAAAATAACGGAACTAGATTTTTCAATCATATCCTTTACTCGTTTTGTGATTTTTTCGTTAAAGAAGGCATCTGCTCCATTAAAGACCTCATCAAGTATTAACAGATCACAAGGCCTTGCTGAAACAACGCTTAAGAATAATCTGGCCATCATCCCTTTACTGTAATATTTGAAAGCAGAGTATCTAAATTCTCCAAGCTCAGAGAATTCTAGTGATTCTTCTTTAATCATTTTTCTTTCTTCTTTAGAGAGCTCTGAGTACATCAAGTTAATCAAAATCTCAGCATTTTCTTCACCCGATAATTCTGGTTGAACAGCTACACTTGTGTCAAAAATAGCTCTTATTTCACCGTTCACTTGAATGGATCTTTGCATCCCGTGCATCCCTGCTATCGCTCGACATAAAGAAGTTTTTCCACAGCCGTTTACCCCAACGATTCCAAGTCTGTCGCCTTTATGTAGTTCAAGGTTTATATCTTTTAGTAAATTAAGTGTGTGGGGCTTTCTCATTAGGAATTTCAAAGGAGATGTAAACATTTCAACAAATGCATCTCTTAAGCCACGTCCATGAAACAATGAGGTTTTGTAACTAATGTTTAAATTAGAAATTTTTAATACTGGATCAGAGGTAGAGGTAGAGTTCATTTCTTTTTTTTCTCCAAAAGTAAGCTGATACAAATATTATATTAATACTAAAAAATATTGATTTTAAACTAGCGTCAACTAAATTATGAAAATCATAATTAGATAGAGCTATCTGAAATGGATGTATTAAAGCATATACTGGGTTTATTTTAACGATCCAGCTTAAGTGAGCTGGAACCATCTCTTCGGGGTAAAAAATAGGTGTTAGAAAATATAAAATACTTAGACCAAAGTTGAGAATAAATTGTGTATCCCTAAAATAGACCTGTAATACAGAGAAGAATAGTGAAAGTGCAAAAGTTCCTATTACAATAACTAACATAGAAAGTGGAAGGCTAATTAGTCCTGCAAGAGCAAAACCATCCCTAAAAGCCAGAACAATTAAAAGCAGTAAGAATGGGCTGATAAAATTGATAAAATTATCGATAACTTTAGAGGCAAGTATCAATAAAGGGTTTATTTGAAACGAAAGTAGTACCTCTCTATTTGTAATAAATGCATTACAAGTCATGGTTAATGTTGAGTTAATGAATAACCAAGGTAATAAACCACCAAGTAAGAATACGTAGTAATTATCCATGTTGAGTTTTAAAATATGCTTAAAAACGAGAGCGTGAACAGAAAACATAAGAATTGGGTTGATTATTACCCATAAAAAACCAGCCCATGTATTTCTATAACGTCCTTTCATTTCGGAAATCGTTAAGGTAGAAATTATTGTAAAAAGCTTTTTATTGATCATGGAATAATTGTATTTTTATTGCGGTGAATTGGCAAAAGTTATAGTAAAGAGAACTAAATGAAAGAAGTATCAAGTTTATATATTCATTTCCCTTTTTGTAGGCACCTGTGCAATTACTGCGACTTTTATAAGCATAAGTTAGAAAGTAAATCTGACATTGAAAAATATGAAATATATTTGAATGATCAGATTGGAAAGAGTTCAGTTTTTCTAAAAAAATATGGGTATGAACTTGGAGACCTTGAAACTGTTTATATGGGAGGAGGAACACCTTCTTTATGGGGAGAGAATGGATCTAAGTTTTTTAAACAATTCTTTTCGATAAGGCCTAATGCTGAATTTACACTTGAAGTAGATCCCGGGACTTGGACAGAAAAAGAGTTTGAATCTTGGGTGAATGTAGGTGTTAACCGAATATCTGTTGGAATCCAAACATTCGATGAGCATTATTTAAAGATTATGGATCGAGAGCATTCAATGGACGATGCAAAAGAGCTATTAAACTTTTTAAAAAATAAGAAAATGAACTATAGCGTAGACTTGATGCTGGGCCTTCCATCGATAAGTTCAAATAAAAGAGATGTATTGAAGGAAATTGATCTTTTAATTGACTATAACCCTAGTCATTTTAGTGTTTATATTTTGAAGACTAGGGCAAATTATCTTTTAAATAATAAGCTTCCTGGCGAGGATGATGTTAGTGATGAGTATCTAAAAGTATGTAACTACCTGAATGAAAATGGCTATATCCAGTACGAGGTTTCTAACTTCGCTAAAAATTCAGCACAATCTAGGCATAACAAAAAATATTGGAACTATGAGTCTGTAGCTGCGCTAGGTGCTAATGCTACAGGTTTGCTAACTTTTGATAACTCAGCTCTTAGATATCAGTGGAAGCCAAGTGGTGATGGTCAAACAACAGAACGATTAGAGGGTTCATCTTTAAAAATTGAACAAATATACATGATGCTTCGAGTAAATAATGGTCTTAAAGATGATTATTTTAAAGGTGAGAATCTAGTGAAGTTTCAAAGTCTTAAATCTCAGTGGAGTAAGCGAGGCTATATAAAATCTGAAGTTGGTGGGATTTCTTTAACACCAGCTGGATTTTTAATCATAGATTCTTTAATGGATGATATTTTTAGAGATCTAACTATTTAGAAATAAAGACTTTTTGCGATGAGTAAGATCAATGTGAAAATAAATCTAATTTTCTTTAAGACAAAACATTGACACTGCCAGATCCAATACCATTTTTAATTGTGAAGACGAATTATTTGGAGCGAATATAAAAATGGAAAGTACAGAGAATACAAACGAAGAAAATGTTGAAACAAAACTAGAGACTGAAAATACTGAAGAAGTAGCACAGGACAATGTAGAAGAGTTAAAAACTGAAAAGAAAGAAGAAGACTTCAAAGAGAAGTATTACTACCTTGCAGCAGAAATGCAAAATATGCAAAGAAGGTTTGATAAGGATAAAGAAAATCTACTTAAGTATGGTAGTGAAAAGATCTTCAGAGATATGCTTGATGTGGTGGATAACTTTGAAAGAACTTTAGGTTTTATTCAAAATGATGAAGATGAAAAAGTAAAAAATATCGTTGTTGGTATTGATATGATTACAAAGCAGTTTATTGAGGCTTTGGGTAAGCATGGTCTTAAAAAAGTAAATGCTTTAGGGGAAATATTTGACCCTAACTTTCATGAAGCACTTTCTCAGCAAGCGTCAGAAGGTAAGAAAGAGATGGAAATCATTCAAGTTCATCAAAATGGATATACGTTAAATGAAAGATTACTTCGCCCAGCAAAAGTTGTTGTTGTGAAGAACGAAGAATAAGAACGAAGTAAAAAAATAAATAACTTTTAGGAGAAGAAAATGAGCAAAATTATTGGAATCGATTTAGGTACAACCAACTCATGTGTTGCTGTATATGAAAATGGTAAATATAAAATTATTCAAAATGCTGAAGGGCACAATACAACGCCTTCTGTAATTGGTTTTGGAAATGGTGATGAAACTCTTGTTGGTCAAGTAGCTAAGAGACAAGCGGTAACTAATCCTAAAAAAACATTATACGGAATTAAAAGACTAATTGGTCGTAAAGCAACTGATAAAGAAGCGAAAGATTTTGCTGACGTTGCTCCTTTTGAGATCTTTGCAAATAAAAATGGCGATGCATGGGTTAAAGTTGACGGAAAAGAAATGTCAGCTCAAGAAATCTCTGCAAAAGTTTTAGAAAAAATGAAAAAATCGGCTGAAGACTATATTGGATCCCCAGTAACTGAAGCTGTTATTACTGTTCCTGCTTACTTTAACGATGCTCAAAGACAAGCAACGAAAGATGCTGGTAAAATTGCTGGCTTAGAAGTTAAGCGTATCATTAACGAGCCAACTGCAGCAGCACTTGCTTACGGTATGGATCAGAAAAAAGATATGAACATCGCTGTATTCGACCTTGGTGGTGGTACATTTGATATCTCTATCTTAGAAATTACTGACGATGGTGTTTTTGAAGTTAAAGCAACTAACGGAGATACTTTCCTTGGTGGTGAGAACTTTGATGAAGAAATCATTAACTGGATGGCTGAAGAGTTCAAAAAAGAAAACTCTGTAGATCTAAAACAAGATCAAATGGCTCTTCAAAGACTTAAAGAAGCAGCTGAAAAAGCTAAGCATGAGCTTTCTTCAACTACTCAGTCTGAAATTAATCTTCCATTTATCACTGCAGATGCAAGTGGTCCTAAACATTTAACTTTAACTCTTACGAGAGCAAAGTTTGAAGAATTAATTTCTAAATATATCACAGGACTTACAGCTCCATGTGAAACTTGTATTGCTGACTCAGGATTAGATAAAAATGAAATTCATGAAGTAATCTTAGTTGGTGGATCTACTCGTATCCCAGCAGTTCAAGAAAAAGTTAAGCAAATCTTTGGTAAAGAAGCTTCTAAAGGTGTTAACCCAGATGAGGTTGTTGCGGCCGGTGCAGCAGTTCAAGGTGGTGTTCTTCAAGGTGACGTTAAAGACGTTCTTCTTTTAGATGTAACTCCTTTATCATTAGGTATTGAAACTCTTGGAGGTGTAATGACTAGAATCATCGACAAGAATACAACTATTCCAACTAAGAAATCTCAGGTTTTCTCAACAGCTCAAGATAATCAACCAGCAGTTTCGATTCACGTTCTTCAAGGTGAGAGAGAGTTTGCAAATGATAACAAAACATTAGGTAAGTTTGATCTTACTGGTATTGCTCCAGCTCCAAGAGGTGTTCCTCAAATTGAAGTTGAGTTCAATATTGATGCAAATGGTATCATTAACGTATCTTCAACAGATAAAGCTACTGGTAAGAAACAAGATATCGTAATTACTTCAGGGTCTGGTTTAACAGAAGAAGAAATCGAGCAAATGGTTAAAGATGCTGAATCTAATAGAGAAGCAGATGCAAAAAGAAGAGAAGGTGTAGACGCTAAGAATAATTTAGACTCTTTAATTTTCTCTACTGAAAAAGCAATGACTGAAGCTGGAGATAAGCTTCCTGCAGATAAAAAATCAGAACTTGAAGGTGCTTTGACTGAAGCAAAAGAGAAACTTAATTCTGAAAATGTTGATGAATTAAAAGCTGCAACTGAAAGACTTCAAAACGTAGCGCACTCAATGGCAGAGCAGATGTATGGTCAACCAGGTGCACAACCAGGTGCTGAAGCTGGTGCTCAGCCAGGACCAGAAGCTGGTGCTCAAGGTGAAGCGAAAAAGGATGATGACGACGTTGTAGACGCTGACTTTAAAGAAGTTTAAGATTAGTTTAAATTAAAAATACATAGGGTCTTCATAACGAAGACCCTTTTTTGCAAAAAAGTTGAATATTTATGAGTTCCAAAAGAGATTATTACGAAATATTAGGTGTATCTAAGTCTGCGGATAAAAATGAGATTAAAAAAGCTTATCGAAAGATAGCTATGAAATGTCACCCGGATAAAAACCCGGATAATCCACAAGCTGAAGCACAGTTTAAAGAAGCCTCAGAAGCAGCAGAGATTTTATTAGATGAAAATAAGAGATCTCGTTATGATCAATTTGGTCATGCTGGTGTTGATGGCCAAGCTGGAGGCTTTGGTGGTGGTGGATTCGGCCAGGGTGGAGACTTTGGAGATATAGGTGATATCTTTGGTGATCTTTTTGGTGATATGTTTGGTCAAGGTGGTCGTGGACGTAGAGGCGGCGGTGGTCGTACTCGTGGAAGACGTGGTGAAGACCTACAAATGAATTTAGATATAACTTTTGAAGAAGCAGCTTTTGGTTGTGAGCAAGAAGTTTCAATTGTTCGTAATATTGTTAAAGAAGGAACAACTCCTCAGCCATGTGACATGTGTAATGGTCATGGAGAGATACGAAGACAGCAAGGGTTTTTTACAATTGCGCAGACCTGTCCAAAGTGTGGTGGAGCCGGTGAAATAGCTCAAAGAGTTAAGAAAAAATCTACATTAAGTGTAAAAGTTCCAGGTGGAATTGACTCAGGACAAAGACTTAAACTTACAGGTGAAGGTGATGTAGGAAGTAACGGCGGGCCTAACGGAGATTTATATGTCCAAATTAGAATCAAAGAACATCAGTTTTTTGAAAGAGATGGATTTGATGTTCATTGTAAAGTTCCAATTACTTTTTCTCAAGCAGCTCTAGGTGCAGAGGTAGAGGTTCCAACTCTATCTGGAAAAGTATCACTTTCTATTCCAACAGGAACTCAATCTGGTAAAAGAATGAGACTAAAAGGAAAGGGAATTCAAAGGCTTGGTGCTTATGGTCAAGGCGATCAGATTATTTCTGTAGTACTTGAGACTCCTACTAAGTTAACAACTGAGCAAAGAGAAATATTTAAGAGACTTGCACAGTTAGATGATAATAAGTCTAATCCAATGTCACGCGGATTTTTTGATAAAGTAAAAGATTTATTTCAGTAATATAAAATATTTAGCATAAACATCTGGCAGTGCGCGACTCAATAGATTAAAATATTATCTAAAAGAAAATATTTTGGAGATATAATGTTGCGTATTGTTAGTTACTTAATTTGTTTCACTTTTATTTTTTCATGTTCAAACATAAAAATGTTAACGCCTGAAGAAATTTATTCACCAGACTTCTTGGCCAAAATTCAAAGTATTCAGCTGATTTATAAAGATGGCGATAAAAAAAGCGCCATGGATAGATTGATAGCAATGAATGACTTAGAGATTTCTGATGCTGAGATTGCAAAAAAATATAACTTTATTGGGATTATACATTTTTCACAGCAAAACTTTGATACTGCTATAGAAAACTTTGAAGTAGCTCGCAGTAAATCTAGAATCGACAGAGTGTTGAATTCACAAATCTATTTAAACTTATCTAGCTCTTATTATAAAAAAGATCTCTATGAAAGAGCGTACGCTTACTTAGAAGAAGTAGACCATGAAGTTTTTTCAAAGAATGAACAGACGAATTACTACAAATTAAAACTTGTCTTAGCTCAACAACTACAAAAACCCAAAGATATTGTTGAATCCGTTATTCCACTAATTGGTAAGGTCTATCTCTTTAATGAAATAGAAAATCATCAATATAAAGAAACTTTAATAAATAGTTATAGATCGCTGTCTACAAGTGAAAGAATTTATTTATTAGAAGAGTATGATAGTAAAGACAATATCACTGCTGCGTACCTTGCTAAGGAAGAGGCACTACAAAGATATTATATGGGTGATAGGCCAGGAGCAGAAGATGTATTGTCTTGGTTAGAAAATAAATATCCTAACTCTGACGATGTAAAACTATTTATAAAAAACTTTCAATTTAGAATTGAAAACTATTCTAAAATTGATGTCGGTGCTGTTGGAGTTATCTTGCCATTATCTGGTAAAAAGGGTGGATTTGGAAAAAAAGCTTTAACAGGTATTGATAGTGCTTTAAACCACGGTGAAAACAAAATTTTAGCTGCAAAAATTTATACAAGAGACTCTAAGAATAACTCTTACGTTGCTAAGAAAATGATTAATGACCTTATCCAAAAACATCATGTTTCAATTATTATTGGAGGATTATTTTCAAAAACTGCAAGTGAGGAATACCTTGAGGCCAAGAAATATGGAGTGTTGTTTATCTCACTTTCTCCTGTTCACTTGAAAAAAGAAGAGAAAAATCATTTATTAATTGAAGTCCCTGGATCAATCGAATCTCAGGTTGAAGCCATTATGAATCCTGAGTTTCTAAGCAAATTTGGAAATAAAATTGCGATGATTTATCCTGAAACAGAAGGTGGCTTTGCGTATGTGAATGAAGTATGGAGACGCTCGGAGCAAGGGATGATTCAAATTTCAGGTATTCAGTCATATGAAAGAACAAATAAAGACTTTAGAGATCCTGTTAGTAAAATTTTAGGTGTTAAATTTAAAAGAGAAAGAAAAGAAGAACTTGAAGTATGGAAAGATATATATAACTTAGAAAAAAAGACAAGTTCGATTCGTAGAATTCAAACCTTAAAACCTATTATAGATTTTGATTGGGTATTTGCTCCCGCATATCCAAAAGATGCCATTCAAATTATTCCAACATTCTCATATTATGATGCTAAGAAGCTCAATTTCATTGGAGGACCAAGTTGGATGTCAAAATCAATCGTAAGAGAACAAAGAAATCTTGGAAGGCTTTTCTTTGTTGGCGATGATCCAAAAGATTTTGATAAAAATTTTGGAACAAACTTTAAATTGAGAAACCATAAATCTCCACGATTAATTGAAACATTATCGTTTGAGGCCATGAATCTTAGTTTAAATATTATCGAAGGAACTAAATTTGAAAAGCGAGAAGAGCTTGAAACGAGACTTGTAAACCTTCAAAGAATAAATGGTGTTACAGGAAGTTGGAACTTAAAAGAAGGGATCTGGATGAAAGAGATGGATTTCTTAAGAGTTAGTAGGGGTAAAATTCAAAAATATGATGTGAGTACATTAGAAGATAAAAATAAAAAAGAGGAAGATGAAACTAAACTATAGTCTATATCTTATATTGATATTTTCGATGATTGCTTGTGGTGTAAGAAATGATGAGCAAGCTTATATTAATCCTTTGATTGGTAATTGGAAGTTGTCAGGCATTGAATGCTATTATCCTGATTTAGGAACTGGATCAATAAAAGAAATTTATTCAATAAATCCTCTAGATACTAATGAAGTTAATTTTAATGGCCGAGTTTTCGTTTACACTGTATCTGAAGGTGGCGGTGGTAGTTGTAATACATCAGCGAATGGTAATTATGTTTTATCTTATGATAATACAGAAGAAGGAAGAATTAGTTATACAGGTATTACAAATTCTTTATCATGTTCTATAACTCACTCAGAAACAACCGGTGCAACTTCTGGTGATATTCCATATGGCTTTATAACTTCTAGTGAAAATACAACAGACTTAGATTGGAGAGTTTCAGGAACAACACTAACTCTAGAAATGAGTAATGGTTATAAGGGAACAGCACTAGGTTCCTTTTGCAGCTCTTCTTGTTCTTGTTATGGAAAATATACTAAAGATGGTGAGTAAATTCTAGTTTGGATATTTAAGATAATATATGTTTGATAGATTTCTACCATACTGATCTAAGTCAAGGCCATATCCAACAATAAATTGATCATCAATTTGCTTACCTATATAATCTGCTTTTATAGGCACTGCTCTTTTGTATGGTTTATCGAATAGAGTAATAATTTCAATATTGCGTGGATTGGATTGAAGAAGCCTATTTTTAAGAAAGAATAAAGCTCTTCCTGTATCAATAACTTCTTCAACTATAAGTATATTTTTATCTAGTATGTTTGTTTTTATATCTTTGGATAAAATGATCGTACCGTTATTCTCTTTATCTCTACCCACTGCTGATAAACTTACAAAGTCAATATAGACCTTCACATTCTTAATTCTCTTAGCAAGGTCAGATAGGAATAAGCAACTACCTTTTAGTGGAGCAATTAAAACGAGTTCTTCGCCTTTATATTTTTGGCTTATTGTATGTGCTAAAGATTCGATGATCGACTCTATTTCACTTACCTCGATATAAGGTACAAATTGATCTGAAAGTATATTATTTGGAAATTTTCCATCTTCGTTATTCATATAATTCTCCGTCATTCTATTCTACTGAATATATCAAAAAAGGCTATTGAAAATTAACCGATAGAAAAAGTCGGGTAAGGGAGTGAGTAAAATTGTTTATCTTGTTTATTGAATACCTAAGTGTTACATTTTACAGTGAAATAATATATTAATTTTAAAGGATAAATAATGTTTAAAAAAGTATTAGACTGGTTTTCGAATGATTTAGCGATTGACTTAGGTACTGCAAATTGTCTAGTTTACGCTAAAGATAAAGGCATTATTGTTAATGAACCTTCAGTTGTGGCCGTTCATCAAGGTTACCGTGGAGAGCAAAAAGTGTTAGCTGTTGGTAAAGAGGCTAAAGAGATGCTTGGTAGAACACCAGGATCGATCAAGGCAATTCGTCCGATGAAAGATGGAGTTATCGCTGACTTTGAAGTAACTCAAGCGATGCTTAAATATTTTATTCAAAAGTCTATGAATGGTTCTAAAATGGTTAAGCCAAGAATCATTATTTGTATTCCTTTTGGAATTACTCAAGTTGAAAAACGTGCAGTTAAAGAGTCAGCTGAGCAAGCTGGAGCAAGAGAAGTATATTTAATTGAAGAGCCAATGGCCGCAGCAATTGGTGCTGGTCTTCCAATTACTGAACCTTCTGGGAATATGATCGTTGATATCGGTGGTGGTACTACTGAAGTTGCAGTTATCTCTTTAGGAGGAATTGTTTTTTCTAAGTCTGTAAGAGTTGCTGGTGATAAGTTTGATGATGCAATTGTAAATTATATTAAAAAGAAATACTCTCTATTAATTGGTGAAAGAACTGCTGAGATGATTAAGATGTCTATCGGTAATGCTTATCCATTTGATGAAGAAGTAAAAACATATGAAGTGAAAGGTCGTGATCTAATTGCTGGTGCACCAAAGACAATTGAAGTTACTTCTGATGAAATTAGAGAGGCTCTTTCTGATCCTATTGCTGAAGTTATAGAATCGATCAAAACCTCATTAGAGAAAACTCCACCTGAATTAGCTGCAGATATCGTTGATAATGGAATTATTCTTGCTGGTGGTGGTTCACTTCTAGCAAATTTAGATATTCTAATTAAAGAAAAAACTGGATTGCCTGTTTCACTTGCTGAGGATCCATTAACTTGTGTTGTTAGAGGTTGTGGAACGGCTTTAGAAAATATTTCATTGTTAAGACAGGTTACAACTCTGTCGTAAACTCGAATGAATTTTGAATTAAGGATCTATGACTCAGGATAAGCAAACCTACTTTACTAAACAGAATGATAAAGAAAAGCAAAGTAAGCTTGGACAGGTTGGTAGTAACTCACTAGAAGTTACTGTCTGGGAAAAAGGTAGTACTATTCGTGAAAAGTTTACAGCGAGTGAATTTCATAGAGAAGACTTTTATTTAATACTTAATTCAACAGTCAAATCGGATAATTCGAATAAAGGTGTACTTTACTCATTTAGCATAAATGGTGTTAATTTTTTTGGTAAAGGTGACTTGAAGGAATTACAAAAAAATAGATACCACTTATCTTGCCTAGATGATTTATATAAAAGTGAAAGAAGAGAAAACTTCAGGTTACTGACTTACCCTCATCATGATGCCTACATACAAATACCTGTTGAGGAATCGGAGGAAGAAGCTAGTAACGTGGTTGATTTTAAAACAAAGGTTAGTCAAACTGGACTTTTTAAAAACTTTTTAGATATTGTTGGTGATGAAGAGTCGAACTTAAAAGATGGTTTTGTTAAGTTCCGGGTTCTAGATGTTTCTGTCACTGGTTTGGCATTCCAAATTGGTGAAATCGAAAAAGAGTTTATCGAGAAGCAACAGTTCATTGAACCAGCGTTTGTTTTTTTTAAAGAAGAGTTAGAAATTCCAAAAATAGAAATTCGTTATATTGTTCCACTTATTCAGCGCTCTGGAAGAGCGTATAAGGTAGGTGTTAAGTTTATTGATATTGATACCAATATAGATCTAAAACTTGGCAATTTAATAAATAATGCTATGAGAGACTTTGAGTCTGAATTCGAGGATTTTATCTAGTGATTAAACTAGGTTTTTTATGTCTAAATTTTATTTTATTTTTTTCTTGTTCGTTATCTCCTTTAACAAGAGAAGGTGGTAGTGATCTTAAGAATTCAAAGAAGGTTGATCACTTCATATTTAAGGACCCTTCTGGAGAGTATATTTTAAAACGAGAAGTCTTAAGCTCTAAGTCGAAAGTCAAAGTAAGACAAACACTTTACTCACCAGATGACATGAATAATGCTCTTGAAAAATCGGTAACAATTAATCAATATGGAACGGTTGGTACAAGTAAAGAATTGGCCATTAGACCAATTGTTTCTCAGTTTTCTATTTGGTTTGAAAAAGAAAAGTTTTTTTCACAATTGAAACTTAATATGAGTAAAAAAAAGTTTGATATCTACCTTGATTCTCCTGAAGAAAAATGGAAAGGAAAATCAGAGTCCAATCCTCTAAAGGGGACCAAATTCTGTTGGTTTAGCCAACTACCAGAGTGTTTGAAAAGAATTATTAACAACTCAAAGAAGGCAAAATTTATAAGTGGTTTTATCGTAGTATGGGACAGTTTTCCGTACTATAATGAACAGTATCAAAAACTTTCAGGAAAACTATACAGTCCTGCGAGTGTAAAGTTTGATGGAGAATATGGTAAAACATTTCGATTTTCCATTGAGTTAGAAGGGCAAATAATATTTTATCATTATGATAAGAACCTTACCTTTCAGAAAATGGTATGGGTATCTCAAGGGATAACAGTAGAGAAAAACGATTAGTGGAGTTAGCGTGAATAAAAGTGAATTAGGTCAATTGTTTATAACAGGAATTTCTGGATACTCTTTAACTGAAGATGAAAAAGAATTTATCGAAACAAATAATATCGGTGGAGTAATTCTTTTTGCAAAGAACTATAAGGATCCAGCTCAACTTGCTGAACTTGTTAATGAAATTCAAACATTAAGGGATGAATATCCTCTTTTTGTTTCTGTTGATCAAGAGGGTGGTAGAGTAAAAAGATTTAAAAATCACTTTACTCAGTTTCCAGCAATGTATGATGTAGGAAAATTAGACTCACCTAAACTAACATTTGAAGTTCATAAACAAATGGCAGAAGAGTTAAGTGTTTGTGGTGTTAATCTAAATTATTCTCCTGTTTGTGATGTATGGACTAATCCAAATAATAAAGTCATTGGAGATAGAGCTTTCGGAACAAAAGTAGACGAAGTTGAAAAGCATGTTAGTGCTGCTATTAGAGGTCTTCATACGGGTAAAGTTTTAGCATGTGCTAAGCATTTTCCTGGTCATGGAAATACTCTTAAGGATTCACATTTTGATCTCCCTTTTGTGAAAAAATCAATGGAAGAGCTAAAAGAAGTTGAGCTTGCTCCTTTTATTAAAGCCTCAAAAGCTAGGGTAGAATTTATAATGATGGCTCACTTGGTAGTTGATGCAATTGATACAGAACTACCATGTACTTTAAGTAAACCAGCTTATAATTTTTTAAGGGATTATTTGAAGTATAAAAAATTAATCATAACTGATGACATGGAGATGAAAGCGATTGAAGATAATTATACCTGCGAAAAAGCAGCTGTAATGGCGCTCAACGCGGGAGCTGATATTATTCTGTACAGATCGTTAGAAGCAACTAAAAAAGCTTTTTATGCCGTGAAAGAAGCTTTGAGAGTACAAGAAATAAAAAAAGATATAATTGATGAAAAAACTCAACGAGTTAAAGAGTGTAAAAGAACATATTTTTCTGAATATAATCCAATTTATATACCATCTATTGAAAAAACAATTACTAAACAAAAAAGCCAATCAATACTTGAGCAATTAGGAATAGTAGAATAATTTTCCTCTTCTGACAGACTTTCGAAACACACGCAAATGTTTGATATTATATAGTATGTATCAATGCGTGGAGAGTCAGCGATGATAAAAAATCAACTGAGATTTTTTATATTTATAATTACAACTTTACTACTAGTTCCTAACTTAGTATTTGCGAAGTGTTCAGATAAGTTTGATAAAATAGATTCAACGTGTATTCGAACATACTCAACAAAGATGAAGCCTAAAAATCTTTTTGTTGTCACAAGCAAGCCTGAAGACTTAGCAGGCAACACATATTTTTATCAAACAGAAGATGGAAACTATGGAAAGTTCACTGTAAAAAATTCTGTTCTTACTAGTAAGGAATGTAGTGTTTATCTTGAAGCTACAACATATATTGGTAAAAGAGTTCACAGTCCATCAGGAACATTTTCTATTAAAAAAGAGTTTGATTCTTGGAACTTTGATAGAGCAGGTTTTGATGAATTAACAGGAAATGATTTTAGTCTCGCTAAAGAGCAGGGTAAATGTATATTTAGAGCAGATAATGCAAAAGTTGTTTTTTATAAAAATACCTTAGAAGGAAGTTTACTTTCAGGAAGTGAACTGTTGATGTATACAGGTTATTTTTTAGCAGGTTTATCTGTTTTTCTAATCGCCTTTGCAATATTTAAAGAAGAAGATAAATTTAAGGCTCAAGAAACTTTAGAGGATGCTGAGCAAGAAGACTCTGGTAAAGACGTACCAAATGATGCTGTATTAAAGTATTCAAGACCATTTTTTCGAAGATATTTTAGTCCCATTGTTCAAGGGATGAAAAATAAAAAGAAACTAAGAGATAAGTATAGAAGGAAATTAGCTTCTAGTGGAATGACTAAACATCTAACTCCAGAAGACTTTTTAGCATTTAAACTTTTTTTAATTATTGGGTTTCCCATTCTGTTTATAGCTGTTAGACAGTTTCTTGAAGAAACATGGCCTATGCCAATTATCCCTGTGATTTCTATTGTGGGATTCTTTTACCCAGATATATGGCTAAAAGGAAAAATTGATGAAAGAAAAAAATTACTAATTAAAAATATGCCATTTATTGTTGATATGCTAGCTCTATCTGTAGAGGCGGGTTTAGACTTTATGGCAGCAATGCAAAAAGTGATTGAGAAAGCACCACCATCTCCATTAGTAGATGAGTTTGAAATACTTATTAAAGAAACAAAGGTAGGCTCAAGTAGGGCTGAAGGTTTGAGACAATTGTCGTGGAGAGCGGATTGTCTTCCGATTTCATCATTCTGTGCAACTTTAATTGCTGCGGATGCCGTGGGGGCTTCGATTGGTCCAATTCTAAAAACTCTTGCAGGAGAGTTAAGACAAAAGCGATCCTCTGAGGCCGAAAAAGCCGGAGCAACTGCAGCAACAAAAATCTTATTTCCAATGATGATGTTTATAATGCCTGCTGTATTTATTATTATTGCGGCACCGATTGTTCTTCAATTTGTAGGGGGGCAATGATGGAAGTAATACACAAAGAAACAAGGTATAGCTTTGGTAAAGATATAAGACATGCAAATACAATGTTTTCTAGGATGAAAGGTTTAATGTTTGCTAAAGAAATGATTGGAGATGGAATTATACTTGATCCTGCGAACTCAATTCATAATTGTTTTGTTCGTTTTCCTATTGATGTGATCTTTATGAATAATGATTTTAAAATAGTAAAAATAATTCGCTCCTTCAAACCTTGGAGATTTAGTTGGATATATTTTAAAGCAACAAAAGTATTAGAACTCCCTGAGGGAATTATACCAATTGAAGTTAAAGAAGGTGATGAGTTGGAGGTTTTAGGTGTTTAAACTTGTTGCTGTAGGTGGAAAATTAAGAGGTAAAGAATTTATCTTGGAAGAAGGTGAAAATTCTTTAGGAAGATCTCATGATTGTGATCATGCTCTAGGTGTAAATGGAGTTTCAAAAAAACATATGCAAATTACCGTTAATGGTGATTCTTGTTTTGTTGAAGACCTTGGTTCATCTAATGGAACTTTCGTTAATGGAAAACTAGTAAAAAAAGCAACTATAAAAAGTGGCGATAAAATAGCAATACCAAATGTCATTTTTCAAGTAGTCTACGTTAAAGAAAAAAAAGTTATAGTAAAGAAACAGATAGCAAAAGCAAGTGAAGAAGACGAAGATGCATATTCCTCTGTTGAATCTATGCCAAAAGATTTACCTGGTAAGTTAAAATTTATATTTAAACATAAAGTTATGTCTGTTCTTTATAGTTTCAACGAACAGTATGAATGGAAAGTTTTGATTGGAATCCTTCTATTTGCTTTTGTATGCATAAATGTCGGATTAACTATAGGCCCAGTTTTAATTGGAAGTAAGAACCTTTTAGTGAAAGAGATTGCAAGTAGAGGCTCTCAGTATGCCAAAGAAGTATCTAGGGCCAACGCAATAGCATTAAAAAGAGGAAATTTAGATCGAATAACTACAACCTTCTTGGATAATGATGCAGAAGGGGTCGTATCCTATGAACTCTTTGATTTAGAAGGAAGAATTGTTCGACCAATGGATAAGCTAAATTCATATATTAATGATGAATTGTCATTAATGGCTAAGGAATACTTTACAAATTCAGAAAACCTCTCGAGAACTTATAAGAAAAAGCTAGGGGGAGAAGAACTAGGAATTGCAAGAGCGATTACAGCTCACAATGTTCAAACAGGACAACAGGATACGGTTGGTATTATTGCAATTCGATTTAGACCTGAATCTTTGGTCGTTTCAGCAGCAAATAACTCAACAGCTTATCTAGAGTCTTTAATTGTGACCTCTTTAGTGGCAATAATCTTTTTTGGTATGATTTATTATTTAACAGTTAGGCCAATAGAAGAGATGAGGACTCAGATTGAAGAAGTGCTAAGGGGAAAGCGAAAAGAGCTTGAAAGTGATCAAGCTTTTGAGGAAATTCATCCCTTGCGTAATACAATGAATTCAATCTTACAGCGGATACGAGAACTACAAAGTGAGGACTCTGGTGAATTTGCTGAGCTAGAGGAAGATGGACCATATGTTAGAAGATTGAATGAGTTCTTACAGGGCTCTCATGGTTCAGCAATGGTTTTAAATTCTGAAAAATTGATAGAGCATATAAATCCTGAAGGAGAAGATCTAACAGGATTAAGAGAAAGTACTGCTCAGGGGACCAGTTTACTAGACTCGGCAAGGGATCAAGGTTTTGCTGCTACCGTAATAGACTTATGTGATCAGTCTGCAAATAACGATGGAACTAATCAAAGTGAAGTTTATGAGCTAACTGGTAAAAATTACATGCTCAATGTTACGGCTTTAATGGGGAAAGATAATTTTGCAAAAGCCTTTTATATAACTTTTGTGTTGGATGAATAATGAGTGTTGCTGTTAAAAGATTCAAACATTTTGAAGCTCCTAAGGAAGCAGGTGTATACTTTCGTCTTGTCTGTTTAACAGGAAAAGATAAGGGAATCGCCTATTTCTTATTAGGAAAACGAGTTGTTTTAGGTCGATCAGATAAGGTCGATATAAGAATTCTAGATATAAAGTCATCTAGAGAGCATTGTGAAATTATAAAAGTAGGAAAAGATTTTGTATTAACAGATCTTGGATCTCAAAATGGTGTCATCGTTAATGACTTGAAAGTTAAGCAACACGTTTTAAATGAAGGTGATAAAATTATCATCGGTAAAACAGTCTATAAGTTCAACAGGATAGAGGTAAAGTCCAAAGAAAAAAAAGAAATCGTAAAAAAGGATACAGATGTTGATGATTATGAAGATGAACACAGTGATGAGTACGAAAAAAGTAGTAAGCTTTCACCTGTTCTAATTCTTGTTCTTGTTGTCGCAATAGGAATTATTTTTATGACAGCAGAAGAGAAAGAGTTAACGAAAGTAAAAAAGAGTTCAAAATACAATATACAAGAATTACCAGGCTCTTTAAGTGAGTCGATTCAAGGAGTAAGGAAAAAAGATAAAAAAATTCAAGCTAAAATGAATATCTATTTTCAAAAAGGACTTAGGGAATTTAGAGAAGGGAACTTTTTCAGAGCAATGAGTGAATTCGAACATGCCTTATCGTGGAGCCCTAGTGATCCACAGGCTCAATTCTATCTCAGAAAAACAAAAGAAGCATTAGATAAAACAATTAAAGGATATGAGCTTAAAGCCAAACGTGATGAAGAAGCATTGAAATTTTTAAATGCCTCTGTGTCATATTGTGCGATTTTAAGATTACTCTACAAGTATCCTGAAGATGAGCGATTTTTAAATGCTCAAGAAATGAATAGAAAAATTGAAGAAAAACTTGGTATGGAAGAAGGTGATATCGAGTGTTTAAAAGAGATTAAATAAATATGAAACTTGAAGTCTCCCAGTTTGGGCAAAAAATATTTGATGTTAATATCCCTAAAGAGGATCTCTTTAATGGTGGTGACATATATTTTGGTCGAGCTGATGATTGCCATATTGTTTTAGATGATCAGCAAGTTTCTAGGCATCATGCAATTATTACTTTGAATAATGGCCTGCCAATTATTAAAAAAATCTCTTCATTTGGCTCACTAAGTGTAAATGGAAATGAAGTTCAAGAAGTTAATCTTAAGTTATCAGATAGAATTGCAATGACTAGCTTTTTAATTCAAGTGACGGATATCCCTGAATTGGATGAAGTCTCTAGCGTTAGTGGAGCTCCAACTGATGAAGATATGCCAGTTACTGAAGAAGATCATGATGGGACTGTGGTATTTGATACACCTTCTATAGATGATATTGTTGAAGAATCTACAGAGATATTGTCCGAGCCTATTGAAGAAGAAACAACTATATTAGAGGAAGATCAAGTAGAAAATCTTGATACAGAGGACGAAAACTCAACACTTGATGATTCTCCAATGGAAAATGATTATATGTCAGAGGATTCAAGTGATCAGGAAGATAGCAATTTTGCAGATGATTCAAATGAAGAGAATGAATTTGCAAGCGATGATTCTTTTGATTCTGGAACTGATGAAGAAGGCTTTGGCGATAGTGGCTTTGGCGACGACGGTGGTTTTGGTGATGACGGCTTTGGAGATGATGGTGGATTTGGTGATGATAATACTGGAGAAAGCACCCAAGTTTTTCAATCATTCGCCAATTTTTCTTTAAAAATTACAGGTGAAAATGCTCCGTTTGATCGATATAAGATTGAAGACTCAGAAATATTTATAGGAAGAGATCCTGAAAAGTGTCAAATCCTCTTAGATGACAGTGAAGTATCTGGAAGCCATGCTGTAATCAAAAAATCTCTCATAAACTGTACTATTGAAGATTTGAATTCCTCTAATGGTACGATCATGAATGGAGAGAGGATTAATAAATCTGAACTAAAAAATGGAGACGAATTTGTTATTGGTTCAACGACATTTGAAGTTTATATTAGTTCTGATCTTATAGAGCAAGAGCAAGATATATTAATGCCAGTTGAAAAAAACCAAATGATTGAAGTCGAAGAAGTTGTTGAAGAGGAAGTTGACTTTGATGATTTAGAAAACGAAGATGGCGAATTTGGATTAACCGAAGTTGAAGAGAAAAGTGCTCTTAAAAGAATGTGGAAGAATCCAAAGCAAAGATGGATGCTTGTTGGTGTTATAGTCTTAGTTTTGTTTGTGCTGTTAGATGAAGAACCAAAAAAGACAAAAACAAATGCAAAGGCTAAAGGAAAACAAGTCAAGGTAAACCCAAAAGCAGTAAAAGTTACTGAGAAAAAAGAATTTTCACCAGAAACAATTGAAAAATTAGAACAAAACTATGCTCTTGCTTTAGCGAAGTATGAAGCAGCTGAATATTATGAAGCCAAAGAATACCTTGAGATCATCCGAGGAATTGATCCAAATTATAAAGATACTGCAACTTTATTAAAGCTTGTTCAACAGGGACATGAAGAATTAGTTAGCTTGAAAAAAGAAGAAGAAGCTGAAAAAGAGAGAAAGGCCAGGCAGTTAAAAGTTGAAAAACTTGTTACAAAAGCAAAAGAAGCAGTAAAGAATAGAGAAGTTCAAGTTGCTGAGAGTATATTTGGGCAAATTATGGAAATTGACCCCGAAAATTATGATGTTCCTCAGCTTAAGTTAGAGATTGATGCTTATAAAAAAGCTGAAGAAGAGAAAAGACTAGCAGCTGCAAGTAAAAAAGCTGAAAGAAAAAGAATGGTAGACGCTTTGGCCCCAGCCAAGACTTTATATTTAAAAGGTTCTTGGTTTAATGCAATTGATAGGTTAGAAAAATTTTTAAAACTACCAGGAATGGATGAAGACTTAGTGACTGATGCTACTAAGATGTTGAAAACTTCTCAAAGAAAGCTTAGTTCTCAGGTTAACCCGCTACTAGGTAAGGCTAGATCATTTAAAGAGGGACAAGACTTAAAAAGAGCCTTTGAAACCTATGGAGATATTTTAAAATTTGACCCTTCCAATGAAGAAGCTTTAAATGAAAGAGATGCTATTTTACAAACGCTAACCAGTCGATCTCGAAAGTTATATAGAGAAGCCTTGATATCAGAATCTTTGAGTTTGTTTGATGAAGCTCAAGAGAAGTTTCAGCAAGTACAGCAAATATCACCAATAAATAGTGAGTACTATAATAAAGCTTCTAAGCGATTAGAAGATTATATGGAGTAACCGATGAGAATTAAGTCATTTGTAGCAGAGTCAGACCAAGGTCCATATCTTCAAATAAATGAGGATGCATATGACTTTGATATTGAGAATAATCTCTACATGGTATTTGATGGTTTTGGAGGTGTAGGTATTGGAGATGTTGCTGTAAATAATTTGAAAGAAAATATGAAAAAGTTTTACACTCAAGTTGCAGAAGATCCGGACTCAACACTTCCATTTTTCTATAGTCCAAAGTATTTAATAGAAGGAAATGCCTTAATAAATGCGATGCTTTTTACGCATAGTACTTTAGTTAAAGATAACTTATCAAAAGAAGTTTCGTCTAGAGGGGGAGCTTCTGGAATTTTTGCAGCAAAAGCTGATAGTATTTTAACCTTAGCTTCTGTTGGAAATTGCTGTGCTTATTTATGCCGAAAGGGCTCAATTAAAAAAATATTTATAGAAGACAGTTATAAGTTTCTTTCAAATGATGATTACGAAAGTCATTTGAAAACTATGCCAATGAGTGGCTTTGGACTATTTCCTGATTTGTATTATCAGGTAAAAGAAGTTCGTTTATTTGATGGAGATACTATTGTCTTAATGTCAGATGGAGCTTATTCAAGAGTTTCAGAAGATGAGATCAAGGCAATAATCACCAATTCGAGCTTAAAGCATAAAGAGAAAATAACTGAGCTATTTGCTTTGTCGAATAGTCGAGGTAATCTAGATAATCAAACGACAATGATCCTCGAATTCTGATTTCCTAACTACTTAAAATTAGACAAAATAATTTTTGTTGCTTAACATAAGATGACATGGATGTTTAAAAAAATCTTATAAGGAAGCAAGATGAAACATAAAATTCTTATAGCAGACGACAGTCTAACTATTCAGAAGGTTATAAAAATTACTTTGGCGAGTGAGCCTTTTGATTTATTCGAGTGCAATGAATCTGCGACATTGAATTCAAAACTTGAAGAAGTCAAACCTGATATCGTTCTTTTAGATTTTAATTTATCTGAAGATAAAACTGGTTATGATTTATCTAGAGAGATTAAAGATAAATATCCTAATACTAAAGTTTTAATGTTATTTGGAACTTTTGATACTATAGAAGAAAGCCTTTTAGAGGCATCTGGTACAAATCATAAAATTGTTAAGCCATTTGATGGGACTAAGTTTATTAACTTATGTCGAGTCATGGCCGAAGATTTTGATATTGAAAAAGCTGAGTCAATCAATAGTAATGAAGTTGATTTTTCAACGCAAACACCAGTAGCTGATGAAGTGGCCATGCCTGAAGTTATTGAAGAAGTAGAAGTTACTTCTGAAGAAGATGAATGGGTTATGGATAGTCCCCATGTTGAAGTTGAGCCTGAAGAGGAAGTTATTGCAGAGAAATCATCTGTAAATCCTCTTGAAGCAAATATGAAAGATTGGGGAATTGATGTTCCTGGCGTAATTGGTGGAGCCTCTGACCATATCGAAATTCCAGGTGTAATTGAGAACTTTGATGAAAAAATAGAAGTCGAATCTGCTAGTGTAACTGAACAAACGATTCTTCCAAGTGGAGATGATTTAGCTTACCCTGGAGAAGATGATCTTGCATACCCTGGAGAGGATGATCTTGCATTTCCTGATGAGATTAAAGTTGAATCTGTAAAAAATAAAAAGAAACCAGAACTTGTTCCACTAGATAATCTAGATGAACCAGCTCAAGAACTTGAAGTTTCTGAAGGTGGAACAGATAGCGATGAAGCCCTAGAAAACTTGAGAGCTCAAATTGAAGATGAGCTTGAAGAAGATGAACTCTGGGGAGCTGATGTATATGAAGAAGCCGAAGAGGTTGTAGAACAGAATACTGTTGAAATAGATGACCTGCCACAAGTTGAACCTCATAATCTTCATGAAGTGAAAGATGAATCTGACTTTTCAAGTTTTGAAGAAGAAACTATCGACCAAGAGGCACCAGAGGATTTTCCAAGTGATGTCATGGATGAAGAGCCTTTTACTTCTCAAGCACTCCCTGAACAAGTTCAACCCGCGGCTAGTTCTGTTACTCATAGTTTTGAAATTCCAAGTGATTTAGAAGAGAAGTTAACTCCTGTTGTAGAAGAATTTGTAAAAGAATATTGCAAAGAACATATTGAAAGAATTGCTTGGGAAGTTATCCCTGATTTAGCTGAGAATCTTATTAAAAAAGAAATCCAAAAAATCTCTGAACAAATTTTAAATTCTTAGTTTAAAATTCTTAAAGACCCTGAGTAATACTCAAATGTTTCGCCCTTATCTGTTATAAGGGCTTGACCATTCTGACCAATACCTTTGAAGACTCCGGTCTTCTCAGTTGAACCATCTTTGATCGTAACAGTCTTATTAAGATGAACACAGTGAGAGTTCCAGTTTAAGATCGTTTCAGTTTTGGTTAGTCGATTTTTTTTAAAGAATTTAAATATATTTTTTGCAAAATCTTCTTTTGTTGGAATGACACTTATGTTCTTAAAAATAAATCCTGCTTTATAATCGTATGCTTTAAGCTTATCTTGGTGATGAGCAAGTAGATTTAATCCAACACCAATGATTAAAGGAGAATCACCCGCTTTATGAATTAAAATGCCACCAACCTTTTCTCCTGATTCATTCATAATATCATTTGGCCATTTTAGTTTAAGATCAACTTCAAACTCTGAGTTAAACATCTGACAAATTATAGCCCCAACTTCAAGGGGAGTAAGGGTGATCATTTCATTTTCTTTTGCTGTAAATGAAAAGCATAGACTACTATTATAGCTGTCCCAAGAGTTTTGTTTTTGACCAACCCCGTGAGTCTGAATGTTGCAGCTCACAAGAAAATCATGGGCATCTTTATTATTTTCCTTAATAAATTCAAGCATATACTTTTGTGTTGATTCACACGTTTCTAAATGAATATGTTTCATTGAGTAAGCCTCTAGATTTTGTTATTACTAATAGTAGTTTAGAATTACTATCAAAATAAAAAAGGAAATCCAAATGTCATTAATTAAAAGAGACACTCCTCGTGAGATTAAGTTTACAACAAATATAAACCCTTATGCCGCGGGTAGTGTAATTGCTGAGTTTGGTAATACAAAAGTCCATATCACAGCGTCTGTTGATGAAAGCGTTCCTAGGTGGATGAAGGGAACTGGTGAAGGTTGGGTTACAGCTGAGTACTCAATGCTTCCAGGGTCGACTCACGATAGAATTAGACGTGAAACAAAAGGACCTAAGGGAAGAACACAAGAAATCCAAAGATTAATCGGTAGAGCTTTAAGAGCTGTGATTGATTTTAAAAAATTAGGTGAAAGACAAATCTTAATCGACTGTGATGTTTTAGTGGCCGATGGTGGAACTAGAACAACTTCGATCTCAGGTGCGTTTGTTGCACTGGAAATCGCAGTTAATAAGTTAATCGCTGAAGGAAAACTTACGCAGTCTCCAATTAAAGAAAGATTAGGAGCGCTTAGTGTTGGTCTGGATAAAGATGGAAAAGCGATAGCTGATTTAAATTACGAAGAAGATTCTACATGCGAAGCAGATGTAAATATTGTTATGACTGAAGATGGAAAATTTGTAGAGGTTCAAGGTACAGCTGAAGGTGACCCGTTCTCTAGAGATCAACTCAATGCTTTATTAGAGTGTGCTGAAACTGCTCTTAAAGATGTTTTTAAGGCTCAAAAAGATGCTATCAAAGGATAATAGAATAATGAAAATGGAATATATCTTAGCTTCAACTAATGCTCACAAGGCTGATGAATTGAATGAATTATTATCAGCTGGTGGCTTAGCTATTACAGCTGCTAGTGAGAAGTTTGAAGTTGTCGAAGATGGAGAGACATTTCAAGAGAATGCTCTTATTAAAGCAAAGGCTTATTATGATAAGTACGGAAAACCAACTGTTGCAGATGATTCTGGTTTAGTTGTTCCAAGCATGCCTGAAATTCTTGGGATATATTCAGCTAGATTTGCACCTGAGCTTCCAGACTATAAAGACAAAAACTTAAAACTTATCGAGTTACTTGAAGATAAGCCAGATGAAGATAGAAAGGCGTATTTTGTGTGTTATCTTTGTTTTTATAATGGGCCAGAAGAGATATTTTTCTTTGAAGGACGAGTTCATGGGACAATAGGTGAAGAAATTAAAGGAAGTGAAGGTTTTGGATATGACCCTATCTTCCTACCAGATGGGCAAGGCGGTAAGTCAATGGCACAGGTGAGTGAGTGGAAAATGAAAAATTCGCACCGCGCCAAGGCTTGTTCTGGAGCAGTAAATTTTTTCATGCAATAGCATGTAATATTTAAATAACTATTGCCAAATTCACTTAAATATCTTAAAAAGTATCTCAGACTAAAAAGAACGGGGTGTAGCGCAGCCTGGTAGCGTAACTCGTTTGGGACGAGGAGGTCGGAGGTTCGAATCCTCTCACCCCGACCATTCTTTTGATCTGAACGTTGAAAGTCCCAAGATTTCAACATCTTAAAAGCCACTCATCTGAGTGGCTTTTTTATTTCCCAGCCAATCCCAGCCGGTTTCAATTTATCAGCTTTAATTTTTCTAGTTTTAACCAGCTTTTCTTTAATTCTTCACCAACTTTTTCAACAGTGTCAGATTGAAGTGTTGTGGGTAACTTTGCATAGTGCTCGATCATCTTTATAGAGTGATGCCCTGTAATGGCCTGAGCTGCGTCTAGGCTTCCCATAACTCGTCTTGATTCTGTTGCCATAGAATAGCGAAGTATATGAGTTGAACTAAAATGAGGATAGAGTCCACATCGCTTTAAGGCTTTATTATACTGGTATTGAACTTTTCTATATCCTAATGGTTTTCCTTCTATGTGAAAGAGATAACTACAACCTTCTTTTAGATGATCTAAACGTCTAAGGATTGCACCTTCAAAGAGTTCACTTGTAATGGCAACCACGCGAGGGTGACCATTTTTAGGATAAGCCTTAAGTTCTAAAAATTTTTTAGACTGATCCTCTACAACAACTTCCTTAATTAAAAGAGACTTGTTTTGAAGGTCAATATTTTTAAGTTGGATACCAGCAATTTCTCCAAAGCGAGATGCACAAAAAAATTGAACTAGAGCAAAATCTTGATAAAGAGGATCTTCAAAAGATCGAAGGAAGTTTATTAATTGCTCTTGGCTTAGCACTTTTTCCTTCTTAACCGTCTTTTTTATAATGCCCTGAACGTAGTGTCTTTCCAGTACTGGGTTATGAAATTTATAATCATAGTTTTTCTGATACCAATTCAAGACAGCCTTAACTTCATCAAGAGTTTTATTAAAATTAAATCTTAGGCTTTTGGGAGTAGCCTTAGCTTGCTTTTTCTTTTTAGCAATTAAATATTCAAGATAGTCAGGAGTAATATCATAAATATTCATATCCTTTAACTCATTCATAAAGGGTTCAATCTTTTGTTTTTTGATTCCTTGAGATGAAAGTTCTAGTTTAGGAAAATGAAATTCTTCGTACTTATTCCATAAATTTTGAAAACTTAAAAATTTATTTTGATTGTCTTTGACATGACTTTTTTCAAAAGGATTAAAGGTATTTCTCCAATAGGTTGATCTTTAATTGTGACATATCTTTTATCATATTTGGTTATAGATGGAGTTGCACACTTAGGACACACTTCCATAGTTGAAGTCTTTCGACAATGAAACCTTAAAGTGTTTCTGAGTTGATCGGATTTAGGTAAAATTTCTAGTTCCGGTAATCCTAAAAAGTTGGTAATCTTTCTTCCAAGCATAAGCTCTCCTTTCAACTAAAATAGTTTGTGGTGAATTTATTTTATCAGAAAATGAGCTTGTGCTTACTTTAGTAGATTAGTCTTGAAACAGGGCATCCCACTACGAACCGAGAAGAGACGTTAAGAATGAAAGAGGAGAGATTGGTGATTTAGTTTCAAATTATGTAAAAGCTCCGGGAACTCCATCTGGATTTCCAGATTTAAAACCTGCTAAGAAAAAAACAAGGTCGAGAGCTGGAGGTTTAAGAAAAAGGTGGAAAGATAGTAAAGGAAATATTTATGAATGGGACTATCAACATGGTAGAGTTGAAAAATATAATAAAAATGGTAAACATGTAGGAGAGTTTGATGCTGAAACTGGAAAACAAACAAAGCCTGCTGACCCAACGAGAAAAGTAGAAAAGTAATGGAAAAAAAAATAGTCCGCTCAATAGAGCTTTTTGATATTGAAACTGAAGAATTAGTAAGTGAGATTGTTTTAGAGCATGTTAATCTTGATGAGATAAGAAGTCTTTATGGGTTAACCTCTAGTAATCCCGTTTATCATGATTACGAAATTTCTCCTAATCATGCGAAATATTATTCTAATAAATACAATATAGAGTTCGACTTTAATAAGTTTGACTATTTTTTAAGCTGTTATACTGTTGAGATTAATTAGTATAGATTTTATTTTATCCATGATTAGAAGCTTTTTATTTTCCAAATCAATGTTTTTAACTTCTGAAATGTATAGAAATGGAAAGAAGTATAATTTGGTTGTAGTCGTTAGAGAGAGCAAAATTCCAAAAGAAGTTAAAGAAAAATTATTTTCTGTTGATGAATACAGCCTAAGGGTTGTTCTTAAAGATGTTTCATCCAGTCCTAATGTTTCAGAAACTATAGATTCTCTTTTTAACATAGCTAAGAAAAAGATTTATATAAACTATGGCTATCTTGTTTTTGAATTTAACAAGAAAAATCTTGAACTTGAGTCGTTTGATGCCTATGTTGTTCCTGAGTACAAAACCATTGAAGTTCCCAAGAGTTTTATACCCTCTATTATGTGTTTAAATAAAAAGGATGTGAACTTATTAGAAGATGATAGGTTTACAATAAATATAAAGCCTAAATATTATTATGATAAAAAAAATAAAGTCTTTGAAATATTCTTTGGCAATGAAGTTTATAATACTTATTCGGTTGCTCAAGATATATTTGTATCTATGGATGATAAAAATAATTTACAAAAAATTATAATAAAGAGCATTTAGTTAAAACTGGAAATGACCTTTCCGCGAGGGGCAGAAGTGGAGTTTACGAAAATTATAAGTTTAGATGTATATAAAAAACATATCGTGTTTAGAGTATCGGAGAGCTATATTGCGAGTACTATTATTGAGCAAGTATTAAATGAACTTTATAGAAGTAAAATTAGGTTGTTAGGAGTTGATGCTTTTATTCTGAAAGAAAATTCCACAGAGCCGCTAATGAATTATGTTCTAGATTTTTCGTTATCTAAAAAAATCAATATTGATAAAATGTATGAACTGTCTAAAAGAGTTGTAAATGAAGCTTCTGCAGAATATGAGAAAAATCTATATTTTAACTTAGTGCTTGAATGATAAAAAATTGGAATTCGATCTTTGTTTAACTACATACTTAGTATTAATAAATACCAGAGGCTAGAGTAAGGAAAAATGAAACGAAAAAATTACTAATATATAATCCCAGCTTTTCCCAGCCGAAATCGTGAAATATGAAGAAAAATAGTGAATAAATGTGAAATACCAAACTAAGGAAAAACCTTATAACATTTTAATATTATTGTAACTTTAAGGGTTTGCGGCTCTTTGACCAGTACGAGGTTTCAATTGCTTAACTGCGGATGGGTGCAGCTTATATGTAGTTCTTTCTTAACTGTTATATCGCATTTGATATAATATCATAATTGATATATAATAAGTTGATGACATGGAAGGTACTAATCACAAAGAAGTGTGAAAAAGAATATTTAGATCTGTTGAATGAAGGTTTAATCTCTGATGCTGAGAATGATGTTATTGTGGATATTATTGAAGCTATGGAGGAATTTGGCCCAGAAGTGTTCAGTGATAATGTGTCTTACGATGTGAAAGATCATGAGCTTGTTAGAGATAAAAAGTGGTTAAAGCATAGGTCTTGCTCTTTTTCAAAATCAGGAAGGCTTATATATAGATATAATGAAGGTAAAATTGAAATAGCTATTGTGCGAATTACACCTGATCACGATTATAGCTAGGAGACAATTATGAAGAATGCAAAAGATGTAATTAAAAGAAAAGCTAAAAAAGAAACAGTAGGTGATATCTTAAAAAGATATCGTGAAGCCTTTGAACTTTCTCAAGCGGCTTTGGCTGATCTAATTGGAACTTCTCAGAATAATATTTCAGCTATTGAAAATGGTAAAAGAGATATCGGCGTTAATGTCGCTATAAAGCTTTGTGCCATATTTCCAGTTACACTTGAAAAGCTTTTAATTCCTCAGGGCCTTAAAAATCATCCTGATTTTATAAAGACTCTAAAAAGGGCGTCTTAAGCTTTAAAAATCCCAGCTTTTCCCAGCCGAAATCGTGAAATATGAAGAAAATAGTGAATAAAAGTGAAATACCACAAGTGAGAAATTCTTTATAACTCATTAATATCATTGTCTTTCTAGACAGTTAGAAACTTTTTGGCCAAGATCAAGAATAATCCTCTCACCCCGACCATTCTTTTGATCTGAACGTTGAAATTCCCAAAGTATCAGCACTTTAAAAGCCTTCACTTATGTGAGGGCTTTTTTTTTGCATAAATCCCAGCCGCTACCTTATTATTGTGAACCCATTCCTGTTTGAATGGCAAAAGAACATGACTAGGTAATTTAGAGTTAAAATGACAAAGGATTAAAATAAATTAATTTCATATATGGCTACGTATGAAAAATATTTAGTACAATCATTACAATACAAATGATTTTGTAACTTAAGTATGGAGATCCTGTGAAGCTTGTAGGCTTAGTAATTCTTTTATTGTCATCATCATATTTATTTGTTGATTGCAGTAATGAGAAGATGAGTATGATATTACTTTCAAGAATCGAAAATAATAAAAATAAAATCACTTTTTTTACTGTAGATGTAACTAAAAAAAATTATTCCAATAAAAACTTAAGATTTTAATTTGGGAGAATAAGTGAATTCCTTAATAATGATTGCGTGGAAACAAAAAAATATAAAATTTGTTTTAATCTCTTTTTTATTATGAATACCAATCTAAGTATTCAAGTTTTAAAAAAGGAATTAGGCAAGATAATTGACAATATTAGGTACTATGGAGATCCCGAAGGTTTTTTTTTCAGTTTTTAGGGGACCAATGGCAAGTGCATATAGAATGATAGACTTTGGCGAAATGATTGTTATAGATCATAGCTTTGGTTTTACTGTGTTTGACGGCAAAAAAATATGTAAAAAGCTAATCACGACGTCTTCGAATCTATCCTTAACTTTTGGATATACTAAGATAGATGGAAAGTTTTTTGCATTAGTAAACGATCTTTTTCCGGATCCTTTCTTTTGGCGTCAAATTGATAGAAGTCTTATTTGCAAGTAGTATAAGTGTTGAGTTCTCAACCTTTTAACATCAATTTATTACGGTTCACAAGCTCAGCACTATTTCTTTAAGACTATAAATGTTTATAATGATATTCCTGACGAATTGGCGTTTGATGAAATAAAAAAAACAGACTTTATAGTAAGTTATAGTTGGAAATTTTAATATTGCTCTATAGATATGATGATCTAGTTCAACGTCACAGACATTTATTATCAATCAAAATTCAAGCGTAACTTATATTGGTAAAAGGGGGTATTTATTGCAACTAGATTTAATAACTTAATAGTTTATAATAGATTCAAATGGAGAAATTATTATGAATAAGTTTGGTGCAAAAAAGAAATTAACAATAGTAGTTTTAGTCCCAATGATAATTTTTATGATTGGATTTTTGTATAATTCCTATGTAAGTAACGAGTCTAGCTTACTTGATCAAAAAAAACAGGCAACTAAAAATTATGCAGAGTTAGCTATAAAAGCAATCGATTACTATCATAAACAATACCTGAATAAGGAAATAACAGAAGAGCAAGCAAAGAAGTCAGCTTTAGCTTCAGTTAAAAATCTAAGATATGGAGAGGGAAACCTAGATTATTATTGGATAAACGATTTTAATCAAATAATGCTTAGTCATCCTAAAGATAGTCTTATTGGAAAAGACTTGACTGAGTACAAAGATAAAAGTGGAGATTTTCTTTTTCAAAGTGTTGTAAAAGTAGCTAGGTCTTCTGATAGTGGTGGTTTTCATATATACCCATGGCCTTCAAAAGAAAATGCTAAAGTGATTGTAGAAAAGCTATCTTTTGTGAAAGTATTTAAACCATGGAGTTGGGTTATAGGTACTGGGATTTATATTGATGATGTAAAGAAAGAGGCTTTCGTTCTTATGAAAGACCAGGCAATTGTCATTGTTATAAGCTTTATACTAATTATTTTTTTGATTTTATTTGTTGTAGATAAATATATTTTAAAACCTGTTTTAGAAATTACAACAGATCTTAGTAAACAGAATGATATTCTCGTTAATATTGCTGGTGAAGTTTCAGAAACAAGTTCAGAGTTAAATGAAAGTGCAAATGAACAAGCTTCTGGTTTGCAGGAAACAATGTCAGCATTAAATGAAATTAAATCTATGGTAGAGAAAACATCTCATGAGGCAACTCAGACTTTAGGCTTATCTAATGAAAGTAGAAAGTATGCACAGGATGGAAAATCTATTCTTAATGACTTGCAACTAGCAATTGATTCTATTAAGGCATCGTCTGGGACAATGTCTGATACACTTAATCAGAATAATAATGATGTTAAAGAAATTTTAAGTTTAATATCAGATATTAAAGAAAACACTAAAGTTATTAATGATATTGTTTTTCAAACAAAACTTTTGTCTTTTAATGCTTCTGTTGAAGCTGCTAGAGCAGGAGAACAAGGGAAAGGTTTTGCTGTAGTTGCTGAAGAGGTTGGAAATTTGGCCAATTTGAGTGGAAAGTCTTCTGAAGAAATCGAGAATATTTTGGCTAATAACATTGCTAGAGTAGAAGAGATTGTCGAGACAGCTGAAAAGAAAGTTAAAGACCAAATAGAAAATTCTTCATCTCAAGTTGAGCAGGGAATACGAAGAAGCGGTGAAAGTATTGAGGCATTTGAAAAAATTCTAGTTGTTTTGGAAAAAGTTAATAGTTCAATAGAACATGTTTCTGAAGCAACTAAAGAGCAATCAGTTGGTGTTAGTGAAATTGATAGGGCCATGCAAGAATTTGAAGAATTAAATCAGAAGACAACAAGAAACTCTAATAGTACAGCAGGTATCGCTGTAAAGTTAAAAAATGAGAGTACAATATTAAGTGAAAGAGTTTCGAAGCTCAAAGAGGTGCTTGTAGGATCAAAAAATAATTAATTAGGACATCTCGTTTTTAGCATTCGTTCGATAACATCTCTATCTTCAGAGTCGTAAATTATTTTAAATCTAGATTTACGACTTTTTGATTCTTCAGTTGAATCTTCTTTTTTCTTTTTAGATACTTCAATTTCTTGAAGGCCACGCCTTAGCTTCTTCTCAGGAACTTCATCTTCTGATGGAAGCTCTCCCACTTTTTTGATGGCCAGAAAATACTTACCATCTTGTTCAAGTATCGTGACATTACAAGCTAATGATTTAATTGATAAAAGAAATATAGTAAGTGCAAATAACTTCTTCATAGTGACATTATAACAATAAACTGACTCCGATAAACAGTGATTTTTTGCTTGAGAATGCTAAATATAGGGATTCCCACTACTAAATACTAAGATATTTGGGATAATTATAGATAGAAAATTAAGTACTTAAATAGGAGTCTGACCATGAGTAATGAAATAAAAATTCCAGAAGTTGGTAGAGATATTAACGAGATTTATGCTGAGATGGATGCAATAAAATCTGGCGATTATGAGTGGAAGAAGGGAAGAGTATTTTGTTTAACTTACCCTGTAGATGAAAATCACCATGAATTTTTAAAAGAGTCCTATGGGAAGTTTATTTCGGAAAACTTTTTAAATCCTATGGCATTTCAATCTTTGAAGAAGATGGAAAGAGAAGTTGTAAGGATGTCTTGCTCTTTATTAAATGGTGATGATGAGTCTGTTGGAACTATGACTAGTGGTGGTACGGAAAGTATTTTGATGGCCGTTAAAGCCGCAAGAGATTTGGCAAGAAAAACTAAGCCTTGGATTCTAAAGCCTGAACTTGTTGCACCAGCCTCAGCTCATGTGGCTTTTGAAAAAGCATGTAAGTATTTTGGAATAAAATATGTTTCGGTAAAATTAGAAGATGATTTTACAGCGAATGTAAGAGCGATGAAAAAAGCCTGTGGGATGAATACTATTATGATGATGGGCTCAGCTCCACAATACCCACAAGGCGTGATAGATCCAATTGAAGAATTAGCAACCTACGCTCAAAAAAAGAATATTCCGTTTCATGTTGATGCATGTGTTGGTGGCTTTTTATTGCCATTTCTAGAAAGAAATGGAGTTGAACTTCCAAAGTGGAACTTTTGTGTTCCTGGAGTTACTTCAATCTCAGCTGATTTACATAAATATGGTTTTGCAGCAAAAGGAGCCTCAGTAGTTCTTTATAAGTCGATGAAGTATATGAAACATCAATTTTTTATAACAACTGATTGGATGGGTGGGATTTATGCTTCACCAAATCTTCCCGGAACCAGACCTGGAGGTGCGATTGCAGCAGCTTGGGGAACACTTAATAAAATGGGAATTGAAGGTTATGTTGAGCAAGCAGGAAAAACAATTAAAATTGCTAACGAATTTAAGGATAGAATTAATGCTATCCCTGAGCTTAAAGTTCTTGGAGATCCAAAGGCCACTTTGTTTTCGTTTATGAGTATAGATAAAGATGTAGATACTTTTGCAGTAGCAGATATCATGACTGAAAAAGGGTGGTGGTTTGATAGACAGCAGTGGCCATCATCAATTCACTTAACTGTTATGCCAACTCATGATGAATCTGTGGATGAGTTTATTACTGACCTAGAAGGAGCAGTTAGCTATGTTAGAGAACATCCAGAGTTAGCACAATCTGGAAATGCAGCAATGTATGGAATGATGGCGAAAATTCCAGTTCGTGGACTTGTAAAAAAATCAGTAGAAAAAGTTATGGAAAGTATGTGGGGAGCTTCTGGCGAGTTACCTGATTTTGATAAAGGTATGTCGGATGAAGATTCACCAGCTTGGATGAAACTTGCAGATAAATATGGACCTCAAGCTCTCGACGTATTAAATAAAGTTGAAGAGGTAAAGGATAAAGTTAAATCTAATATTGATAAAATAAACCCGCTAAAATAGTTTAGAATAATATGCAGTGCGTGTTAATCCCACTGCATATTATTAATATCAAAAATACAAGATTCTACTAATGAATTGTCCTGTGTATCTATTAGAGAAATTTTTAACTTAGGTTTCTCTTTATTAAATTTAATATCAAAGTATTTATAGTATGCTTGCCCTAAGTCTCCAAAACCTAAAACTCCAGTATGCTTAGAAAGTGATGACTGTTCTTCTATTCCTTCAACTTCGACTAAGAATTCATAAACTTCATCTGCTTGAGCATAATAAGTTAATTCAAATCTTTTAAAACGAGTATCAACAGTTTTACTTACAATCGTGTCGCCATTTTTTTTAATGTCTTTGATGACTCTAGGCCTTCGGCCCTCTTTTAGTTTAAACTTTTTTGGTGGAGTTGTTCCAGAGTTGAGAACTGGAAACTGCCTATCAAAGAATCTTTGATATGGAACTGGATTTAGGCCAATGTTATTTGCCCAAGTTTGAAAGTCAGCCCATAAAAAATAAGAAGTTAAATTTTGTTTATGTAGATCTTTTCCAAATGTTTTAAGCTTTTCAGGTTTTTTATCAGTTAAAAGTTTTTCTAAAATAACCATTCTCAGCTCACTTACGAGCTTGAAATCCTCAGCTGATCTTAGGGCTTCTTGAGCTCTATCTTCAATAAAATACAGCGGAGACTTAAACTTATAAAGGGAAGGATAAGATGCTTTCTCTGTAATTAAGTTTGTTTTTTGAAAATGTTTATATGTTTGTGGTGCAGATAACTTTTCAAGCTTTGAGTAGGCATTAAAAGCAGATTTGACAGCTTTAAAGCCAGGCTTTTCATCAAGTCTCATAGCGTTGCCTTCTGGTCCAACATCGAGCCCCATGAATGGATAGTGTAGAAAAGGTCTGTTGTGAATATATGCTGAATATTTAACGACGAGGTCTGGTCGCTTTTTTAGAGGATTAGATTCTTTGGTTAGTCCTCCCATATTTACATGACATCCACCTTCTGTTCCACCTTGAATTCCATACCACCAATTTCTATAGGGAACGACCTGTGCTATTGTTGCAGCTTCGAAAAGAGGCTTGGCCATGACTTCAACTTGATCAATTAAAACTGGAGGCGACTTTACTTCAATACTTCCTGGGTCCATAGTAACGACAAAACTTTCATTCCCATCAGCATCGAAAGTTTCATATTGCATATGATCCCAGATATCTAAACTTTCTTTATAAGAACCATTCATTACTTTTACTAGGGCTTTTGTAAGGTCTAGCATTTTCTCTCTTTTAAGAGGAGTGTCACTAGTAGCTGTAAAGCCTTCCTCGCTCCACCAGTTAGGAATTGTAAAAGTTTGTTCAAATCCGAACGACAATGTTGATCTAAGATCAATCTTTTTAGACATTTAGGGCTCCTTGGGGTGATTAAACCATAACATATATAGAAAAATTATCATTAGAAAGTGTAAGATTTCCATTATTTGAACTCGAAAAATCAATAGCTTAGAAGGTTTGTCTATGAGTTGTTTAGTTTTTGAGTATATTGGGATTAGCTTTTGAGCAGTATAATCTTTAAGGGAGTTTAAGATGAAAAAAGCTATTTTTTGGATGAGAAGAGATATGCGCTTTGATGATAATCACGCACTAAGCATTGCTACCTATAATTTTGATGCCGTATATCCTGTATTTATATTTGATAAAAATATTCTAGATAAGATAAAGAACAAATCAGATCCAAGAGTAAGCTTAATCTATGATAGATTGGCCAGTCTAGGTAAAAGTCACAAAATTCATATCTACTATGGTGATCCAGTGAAATTAATTCCCGATATTGCCAGAGAATTAGGAGCTCAAGAAGTTTTTGCAAATGAAGACTATGAATCATATGCAAAAACGAGAGATAGTAAAATCTCAAAAGAAATATCTTTAAATTTATATAAAGACACTGTTGTATTCAGATATGACGAAATTTTAAATGGTAAGAACGAGCCTTATAAAGTATTTACAGCCTATAAAAATAAATGGATAAAAGACCTTGAGTCAAACTTAAGCGTTATATATAAATATAAAATTGAATTAGAAAAATTAAAGTATAAAAAAACTAAAGAGAACATCCAAGTAACAAGTTTAGCTGATATTAGTTTTGAGTATACTTCAGATTACACTCATGCTTACTCCTTAGATAAAGTTATTGATTATGATAAGAATAGGGACTTTCCGCAAATAGAAGGAACATCAAGAGTTTCTGTCAGTTTAAGGTTTGGTCTTGTGAGTGTAAGAAGCTTGATTAGAGAAATTATGCCGACTGATAATAACGGTAAGAAAGTGTGGTTAAGTGAATTAATTTGGAGAGAATTTTATTTTCAAATTTTGGTAAACTTCCCTCATGTGGAAAAAAAGTCGTATAGACCTGAATATGAAAAAGTAAAGTGGACTCAGAATAATAAGCTTTTTAAAGCATGGTGTGAGGGAAAAACGGGTGTTCCAATTGTCGATGCAGGGATGAGGGAATTAAATACAACAGGCTTTATGCACAATAGAGTTAGAATGATAACAGCATCGTATTTATGTAAAACTCTATTGTTAGACTGGAGGCTTGGAGAGAAGTATTTTGCTGAAAAGCTATTAGATTTTGATCTCGCGGCCAATAATGGAGGTTGGCAGTGGTGTGCTTCTACTGGCTGTGATTCTGCTCCATATTTTAGAATTTTTAATCCATACACTCAGGGAAAAAGATTTGATAAAGACTGTTTATATATAAAAAAATATGTAGAAGAGTTAAAAGAAGTGGATATAAAAGCAATTCATAATGCAGATAAAAATCCACTCGATTATGCATCACCTATTGTTGATTACTCCAAACAAAGAATTAGGGCTCTTGCCTTGTATAAAAAAGCAAAAGAGGAATACTCATGTTAACGATAATAATTGCTCCACAAATCCTTACTCATTTATTTTTTATATGGGCTCAAAAAATTAAAAACTGGGCCGTTATTGATACGGCTTGGAGCTTAGGGTTCATTGTTACAGTGATAACATCTATGATAACTTATAAAAATTATTCACTTTCATCAATGATTGTTGCTTTATTAGTTTCTATTTGGGCATTAAGGCTTTCAGTTTTTCTATTCAAAAGAAATCATGGTAAACCTGAGGATTGGAGATACACTCAGTTTAGAGAAGAGTGGAAGCCAAATGAAAACATTCATGGATATTTAAAAGTGTTCGTTTTTCAAGGTATTTTAATGTTTGTTGTTACTTTGCCACAGATATTTTTTATAAAGTCTGGGAATACTTTGAAGCTTGGGGCTTTAGAATGTATCGGTTTAGGCTTATGGTTATTTGGAATGATCTTTGAGGTTCTAGCAGATAACCAATTGGAAAATTTTAAAAACAACCCAAATAAAGAATCAAAATTTATGACGAAAGGAGTTTGGAGTTTAAGTAGGCATCCAAACTATTTTGGAGAAGTAACTATTTGGTTTGGCTTTTATATAATGCTTTTTAATTATATACCTAGCTGGACAATTATTGGTCCATTAATTATTACGTTTTTCATTGCAAATGTAACTGGGATTCCATTATTCGAAAAGAAATATAGCGGAAACTTAGAGTTTGAAGCATATAAGGAAAGAACGAATATGTTCTTTCCTTGGTTTCCAAAGAAATAATCTTACTTGATTAGTCTTAGGACTTTAAAAGGGAGTAGGCTTAAGTGACCAAAATCAAATTCAAACCACTTCGACTTGAAGTTTAAACGTTGTGGATACTGATGGTGGTTGTTTTGGTATAGTTCACCCATAAGAAAAATATCTATTGGTAGAGTATTCTTTGAGTGGTCACTGGAGTTATAGTTAGTATAGCCATACTTGTGACCGCACCAATTGACTATAGCTCCTTGAATAGGTCCAATAACAAAATGAATAGGTAAAAAGATATATTGCCATGACTGGCTAACAATTTGAGAATAGATAAAAATATAAAGACCAACAAAAAGAAACCTAGTTAGCCAAGAATCTGCAATCTTATCAAGAGATTTCCAACTTTTTATCTTTAAGCTATATGAATCGACTTTTCCTAAGACCTCAAGATAGTTATTATAAGTTTTTATCATCATGTTTATTACACCTGAAGAGTGAACTGGAGAGTGAGGGTCTTTTACTGTATCAGAGTGTTTGTGGTGCTGCAGGTGCATAACTGCATAAACTTTAGGGTTTAAGAATGATGCCCCTTGAGTTAGAAAGGTTAAAAAATAAAAAGTTCTATCTAACCAAAAAGGCATTTTATACATATTGTGAGAAGCATACCTATGTAAATAAACTGTTTGAAAAAATAAAGAAAGATACCAATGTCCAATTAGTAATAAAAATATATACATGCTTATCCTAGTAAAGATCCGTTTCAAAGGTTGTATTATTTGGCCTAGTATAGGCAAGTTGAACTACTGATATATTTCTCATATTGAATGCAGCTTCACAGTAATTTAAATAATAGTTCCATTTACGAATAAATTTATTATCAAATCCTAACTCTTTAACTTTAAATGATTCATCATTAAATTTTTCAAACCATGTTCTGAGAGTCTTTGCATAATGAAGTCCATAGTCATTAAATTTTATAAGATGTAAGTCAGACTCTTTATTGATAACTCTGTTCATTTCTCCAACAGATGGAAGTAACGAACCTGGAAAAATATGCTTTTGAATCCAATCAACTCCATCCTTAAATTGATTATATCTAGAATCCGGAGAGGTAATTACCTGTAAAGCAAATATACCATTTGGTTTTAATCTATCTGCACATGTTTTAAAATATGAAGGTAAAAACTCGTGTCCTACAGCTTCAATCATTTCAATTGATGCTACTTTATCAAATTGACCAGTAAGATTTCTATAGTCCTCTTTAAGAAGTGTGATTTGGCTTGATAGCCCCAGCATTTCTATTAGTTCTTTTGAGTACTTGTACTGCTCTTCAGAAATAGTAGTTGTTGTTACATTACATCCGTACTCTTTAGCTATAAAGGTAGAAAAACCACCCCAACCTGTACCAATTTCAAGTACATGGTCAGTAGACTTAATTTCAAGTTTATCAGCTAGTGCTTTGTATTTATTTATTTGAGCATCTTTTAATGATGTGTTTTTATCTTTAAATATACCGGATGAGTAAGTCATTGTCTCATCAAGCCATAGTTTATAAAAGTCATTAGAAAGATCATAATGAAATTCGATATTCTTTTTACTACCAGATTGAGTGTTTTTATTAAGCTTGTGATAAATCTTATTAAAACTACTTAAAAGTGTTGTTGGATCAAATGAACGTTTACTGCCAGACATTGATATCATATTTTCTACGTTAAGAATCATCCACCTAATTACTTGTGTTATTGACTCTGTATCCCAGTCTCCATCAACATAACTTTCACCAAAACCTATGTCTCCACCGAGTAAACATTTTTTAAAGAATACATTGTTTTTTATATGAATATTAGCCGTGATTTGATCATTTGTGCCCAAGGTTATTGTTTGACCCTCAGGGAAACTAATTGTTAATCTTCCTAAGTCCATTTTTACTAATAACTTTAAAAAAAGTGACCTGTAGAAGTTGTACTCTGTTGCTTTAGGTAATGTCTTTACGATTTCCATAAATAAAATCCTCGTTGTAAATGTTTATTAGAACCTTTTTGAAAATAAGGAATCCTTTTTAAGAATAACTTAAGTGCATGCCAGTGAATTGAAATTATAATTTGTAGTGTTGCAAATGGTTTTAAGACTGCAGCTCGAAGTAAATTTGAATTATTAAAACTTAACATTTCTCCCGTTAGAGCAGTCCTTAGCTCAAGATCTTGGTTCTTCTTATAGTCTGAAATAGAGACCTTTAGCCTTTGTGTAGGTAACGAAATATTGAATGTCATAATGTTATCAAGGTCAGAAAATGGAGAAATATAGAACTCTTTATTTGTCGTAATTTTAAAAGTATTACCTTTTAAATTTTTACTCGAAACAAAGTACGGTTTTATTTCTTTATAAGTATTACAAACTTCAATAATACAGTGCTGTTCTCCATTATCCATCAATATGAAATAGTAGGTAACAGGGTTAAAAACATATCCCATAAAAGATAAATTTGTTAATATCTGAACTTTTTTAGGTTCTTGGTAGACGCCATTTTCTGCTAAAATCAGCTGAACATTCTTCTTTGTAGAAAAATTATTTCTTTTCAGATGATTATTATCCCAAAAAGAAAAAAGGTTAAATCTATTGTATGAGAAGAATATTGATTTCTTATCTAAGAGCTCAAGTTGATCTAAATCAAAAGAGTACCAAAAGAAATTAAATCCAAATTTATACTTTTTAGGAAGGATTCTATCGTGAACAATATGGCATTTGTATATTGCCTCATCCATTATAAAACCTCTTTATCTAAAAGAAAGTTGCAAAGATTTACTGAACTTGCCAGAGCATCTTCGTGAAAACCATATTTAAAATAACTTCCACAGAAAAAGAATGGAGAATTGGATGTATTTAGTGAAAATAATTCTTTTTGAGCGTGATCAGTAGCTGTATCAAATATAGGGTGATAATACTCAATCCTTTTTAGAACCTTCTCTTTATCTACAAATTTCTCTCCATTAATATTAATAAAGTAGTTATTCTTCTTTGAAACATTTTGAAGCTTATTCATCCAGTACACAGTATAAGTCTCTTGTGAATTAGGAATCAAATAATTCCAAGAAGACCATACTTTTTTTATTGTTGGCATCACTGACTCGTCTGTGTGAAGTACTGCAATATTTTTTTGATACTTAAATGGACTTAATAATTTTTTTTCTTGCTCGGATGGCTCTTTTATTAATTTAAGTGTTTGATCGGCGTGGGATGCAAAAATTACTTTATCAAAATCTTCTGTATTCCCATTTATATCTTTAACTATTACACCAGAAGAAGTTCTCTCAACTTGCGTTGCTGCATTGTTTGTTTTTACTTTATCTATAAAGGAACTGATTAAAAGCTTTTTATAGCTTTCACTTCCTCCTTCTACCGTTTTCCATTGATGTTGAGTGTCTAAGCCCATAAACCCATGGTTATAAAAAAACCTAATAAGCGATTTTGCAGGAAAGTCGCCCATCTTGCTAGTTGGTGTAGACCAAACAGCACTGCTCATAGGCACAAGAAATTTATTGTAGAAGTCTTCAGATAAGTTTTCTTTTTTTACATACTCCTTTATTGATAAATTTGAGTCTTCCTGGTCAAGATACTTAACTCCTTTATCTATAAACTTATTTATATTTAAAAGAAAACGATAGTGTCTCAGTGAAAAAATATTTTTTCTTTGGGCAAATAACCCATCGATACTTGATCCATTATACTCTAAGTCACTTTGATTATGTCTAACTCCAAAAGACATATCCGTGTCATAGTACGGTACATTTAACTTTTTAAATAACTTTATTAAATTAGGATATGTAACCTCATTAAAAACCATAAATCCTGTATCAATTGGAAGGCTTTTACCATTCTCTTCAACATAAACGGTGTTGGTATGGCCTCCAATATATGAATTCTTTTCGTAGATAGTAATATCGTAATCATCTTTTAGAAAATATGCTGAACTCATCCCTGCGATGCCAGTTCCAATAATGGCTAACTTTTGTTTCATTAGTCTTCCTTCTTTTTATTCAAGTAATATAGAAAGTATATGGCTGAGCCCATGGCTCCAAGGCAGATAAAGAGAATTAGCCACGGAATTGTTTTAAGCCACCTCCACTTTTCTAGGTAAGCAACAATTAGATAAATTAAAAACTGGTTTAAATAAAAGTCTATTAGAGTTGTTCTAAACCAAGGAATCTCCCATAAAGATGGGAATACTTCGAATAAGTTTGATTGGAGTGAAGTTGAGATCGTTGTTACAAGCATGATAGCTATGATTAAAACTAAAATTAAATTGATGTAGACTTTTTTCATAACCAGATATTATGGCTTTTAGAAATTTACTGGAATGGCCATTGTATAAACAAAACATAGACAGTTCACTAAACATTTATTAAGTCATTAGCTTCGTGGTTTCTTGTAAGTTGTTAAAATCTCGTTTGTGTCTATGCAAAGCCTATGCATATTCTTATTTTGTTCAGGTTTTATTCATGGGCGTGCTAGTATCTTTTTAGAGGTAAATGATAATGAGTAAAAACAATACTGAAGGTTTTTCAATTCAATTTGTATCACAGGTGACTGGAATCAATGTCCACACTTTAAGAGCTTGGGAGAAGAGGTACGATGCTGTTGTCCCAAGAAGAAATGAAAAGGGTAAAAGGTTATATTCTGATGCAGATATTAGCCGGTTAAAAAAAATTGTATTTTTAGTTAATATGGGAAGTAGTGTTTCAGATATTGCAAGACTTGATACTGAAAGGTTGGTAGAGCTAGAAAAGCAATATGATACAAAGTCAGAAGCAGTAAAGCCTGCCAAATTAATTCCTCAGGTAGATATAAACTCAACTCTTCAAAATTTAGTCATGGCACTTAATGGTTACAAGCTAGATATTATTTCTCATGAGCTAGCAAAAGTAAAAGAGAGTCTTGGTCCAAGGGATTTCGCTTTAAGTATATTGGCGCCATTGTTGGGAGAAGTTGGTGATTTAGTTGATAATAAAATGTTATCAATAGCACAGGAACACGCACTTTCTGCAATTATAAAATTCCATGTAGGGCATATGTTGTTTAAGCATATGGAAGAGGCAGATAAGGTTGATATTAATATTATTATTTCAGCTCCTGAGGGGGAGTTGCATGAGTTTGGTATAATGATTGCGTCGCTGCTTTGTTGTCACTATAATTTAAAGTTCTTCTACTTAGGTCCAAATATGCCAGCCGATGCTTTGGCTGAAGCATGTAATCAAATTGGTGCTGAAATTGTAATCATTGGTGTTAGTAAAGTTTTTGACTCTAGGCCAGGCGGAGCTCTTGATGACTTTGTTAGCACCTTAAGTGGGGAGCTCGCTGATTCAACATCTCTTTGGATTGGTGGAGTTGGTAAAGCTTCAACATTTTTAGATCAAGATAAAATTGAAACGATTCCAACACTGAGTGGTCTGGATTATAAGCTATCAAAGATAATTGGATAAGATTTTGACACCTTAGCTGCTAATGTTAGAAAATTATTTATATGCTGCGCGCAACTGTAAGAAAATTAATGCTTATAAATAGCTGTTTTGCCCTATAAAACCTAGACAATCGCATGCTTTTTTTGGGAATATGACACATTAGAGAAAGTAGAAAACACACACAGTCGCAAGGAATGCGAGTTTACCTTTTTCTATCACACACAAGAGAATATTTTTCGAGAGGATAAACGTCGTATGAAGTTATTGCGTCTGCATTTACAAGGTTTCAAATCATTTAAAGATAAAACTACTATTCAGTTTGATGAAGGTATTACTGGTATCGTTGGGCCAAACGGTTGTGGTAAATCAAATATCGTTGATGCGCTATTTTGGGTAATGGGTGAGCAATCAGCTAAGCACCTTCGTGGTAATAAAATGAAAGATCTTATTTTTGCTGGATCTTCAAAATATTCACCAGGAGCATTTGCTGAAGTAACTCTAGTTTTGGAAAATGATACAGGTAAGCACATTCACATTGGAAACCAAGTAACTAAGCCAAATGAAATTGGACTTACAAGAAAACTTTATAAAAATGGTGAAACGGAATATAGAATTAACGGAATGCCAGCAAGGCTTAAAGATATTCATGAAGTCTTTATGGATACTGGTGCCGGAGCAAAGTCATACTCAATTATTGCTCAAGGTGAAATCAACAGATTAGTTCAAGCGAAACCAGAAGAACGTCGTACGATGATCGAAGAGGTTGCTGGGATTACAAAGTTTAAAATAAGAAAAAAAGAATCTCTTAAAAAAATTGAACATACTCAAACAAACCTTAATAGGCTAAGTGACCTTCAGGCTGAAATTTATAAAAATTTAAAGTCACTTGAAAAACAAGCTGAAAAAGCAGAAAAAGCAAAAAGGCTTAGAGATAGAATCAAGCACCACCAGTTAATTGTTGATTCTCACAAAGAGCTAGATTTTTTAAGTGATTACAATAATGCTAAAAGAACTCTAACAAATAACGTAACAGCTCTTGAAGATGCGGGAATTAAAAAAGATGGTTTAGAGTTAACTCTTGAAGATGAAAGAATTAAGAAAACTGATCTTATGGAAAGAATTGATGGTCTTTCTGCTGAATATAATGAAATGGCCAAAGAGCTTGCAGCAAGTGAAGAAAGATTAAAACACCTAAAAAACACAAGAGCTGATAAAGAAAAGCATATTGAAGATAGAAACCGTGAAAATGAAGAACTAACTAATGATATATCTGAAAGACGTGAGAAGCTAGAAGAACTTCAAATGAAGTTATCTGATCTTGAGTCACAAAACTTTGAGGAAATGGACTTTTCTGATCTTGAAGAAAAAGTTGAAAACTTAAAAGAAAGCCTTCAGGAAAGAGAAGAAGAAGTAACTGATTTAACTAACCAATTAGATGAAACAAAAACTGAGTTTAATGAGGTTGATCAATTAGTATTTAGAAATACTTCAAAGTTAGATGAGTATTCTGCAAGTTTAGAAGATATTATTTCTGAAATTGAAGAAATAGAGAAAAGCTCAGCTAACTTTACTGATGAAGTTGTTAAGCAGCGTGAAGAAACTCAGATTGCTCGTGAAGCTTTGGTTGACTTAGAAGCAGCTCATGAAGAAGTAAAAAACAATTTAAAATCGAAATCTGATTTATTAAAAGAAAAAGATAATGTTCTTAGAGTTTTATCTAAAGAAGTAATTCAGCTTGAATCTAAAAGACAATCACTCATTGATGTTAATAAATCAGGTGAAGGTGTTAAAGAAGGTGCTCTTAAGTTTATTGAAGAAGCCGGTGACGCTAATTTTGAAGTTCTTGGAAATATTATTGAATGTGAGCCAAAGTATGCCAAAGCATTGGAAGTATTATTCGAAAAATCGTTCGACGCTTTAATTGCTAAAGAGCTTGGCACTGAGAATTTATCTGATTGGTACGCTAATAATACTGATAAGTCTTTTGACTTTATTATTCCAAGTGAAAATGTTGACCTTTGTGGTCCTGAAACTGCTGAAAGACTTACTCTTAAAGGTCTTGAGGGCGTAACTTCAATTGAAGATATTTTAAAAATAAATAATTTAGACTTCTCTGCAAAGCTTAAAGCTTACTTTAATGGATTTTATGTTATTGAGAACTTAACTGCTGAATTAGCACTTAAAATTTCTAATGATATTAGATTTAGAGGATTAGTTTCTGTAGATGGAAGTATTCTTTTAACTAAATCTTTAAATGGAATTTCTCTCTCAGCAAGAAGTGAAGATGACCAAGGTCTCGGGGTAGTTCAAAGAAATAATCTAATTAACGAATTAACTGAAGAGTTTGAAACTAAAAAACAAGAACTAGATGAATTAGAACTATTTGTATCTGAACTTGATAGTGAAGTAGAAGAGCTTAAGATAAGCTTTGAAGATATTAGTGCTTCTTTAAATGAAGCGAATACAAAGTTTGTTGGACTTAAATCATCACTTGATTCTAAAGAAACTAGTCATGGATCAACTTCAGCAAGATTAGATATTTTAAATAATAGAAAAACAGAAATCTCTAAGGCAAAGCTAGAGTTATTAGAGGCTGAAGAAGAAACTCATTTGAGAAAAGATACATTAAGTGAGAAAGTAGAAAGCTTAACAGAAATGTTAGGAGAGTCTCGTGAGCAAGTAGAAGAATTAAAAGCTAGCTATGAGGAAGAAAGAAGTGAACTTCTTGAGCTTCAGGCCAATGCTAAAACTTATACAACTCAAGTTGATAGTATGAAATCTCAGATTCAAGATGCTGAAAGTCAGGTAGAGCGCTATGAAGAAAAACTCGAAGCAAATACTGAAATGCTAGAGAACTATGCATCAGAAATTGAAGAAGCTGAGTCTGCTGTAATGGGCCTTGAAGAAAGTAATCAGGATCAAGCTGAAATAATGAGTGAAAAAGAAAGTTACTTAAACATTGTTCGTGATGAGTTAACTTCTCTTTTAACTGGAATGCAAGAAAGAGAAAATGAAGTAAAAAAACTTACTAAAGAAATTAGTACAACTGAAAAGAGTAATGTTGAACTTACAATGAAAGTTGAACAAATTGTTATTGATGAAGAAATTTTAGTAAAGAATTGTTTTGATAAATATAGAGTAGACCTTAGACAAATTTTAAAAGCACACTTAGAGCTTACTTCTGAGGATCTTGAAGGACTTACTGATCTGGAGTCAATGCTTCTTATGGAAACAGAAGAAGGCGAAGTGACTTTAGAGAGAGAAGCCTACGATTTTGATAAAAAATTCCCAGCTGTTCTACGTGAATCTAGAGAGAAATATAAGCGTTATAAGTCAGATTTAAATAAACTTGGTGAAATTAACTGGCAAGCTATTGAGGATTATGACAGACAAAAACTAAGATACGACTTCTTAAGAACTCAAGAGGGAGAGCTTAAAAAGTCTCTTGAAGATCTTGAATTAGCAATTAATCATATTGATGAAAAATCCAAATCTAGATTTAAAGAAGCTTTTGATGAAGTTAATGTTAGGTTTGAAAAAGTATTCCCAATAATCTTTGGTGGTGGTGAAGCGAGATTAAATATCGTTGGTGATATTGACAGCACAGAGTGTGGTATTGATATTATTGCAAAACCTCCTGGAAAGAAAATGCAATCAATCAACCTTATGAGTGGTGGTGAGAAAGCGATGACGGCCGTATCTTTGATCTTTTCAATTTTCCTCGTTAAGCCAAGTCCATTCTGTTTACTGGATGAGGTAGATGCTCCACTTGATGATGCAAACGTTGGAAGATTTAATGAACTACTTAGAGAGATGAGTTCTGAGTCTCAATTTATTTTGATTACACATAATAAGAAGACGATGGAACTTAATGACACTCTTTATGGTGTTACTATGCAAGAGCCAGGTGTTTCTAAAGCTGTTTCGGTACAACTACACTAAGAAGGTATTATGAAGTTAGGTCTTATATTAATATTATTTTTTGCTTTGTTTGATGTCGCTTTTGCCAAATTTCTTCCAAAGTCTTTTGAAGCAAAACTAGATCAAATAGTGTTTTCAAGTGTCAAAAATAAAGAGATTAAAACTGATGTTTCTATGAAATATATGTTTCCTAGTAATATTGTCTTTGATGTAGAAGGCTTAACTCCAGTAACATATGTGTGTAATAAAGAGACAACTTGGATGTATAATCCTCCATTTATGGATGGAGAAAAAGGGACTGTAAAAATAGGTAACTCTAGTAAGTATTGTTATGTAAAACTTTTTGATGCTTTAAGTAAAGGGTTGGAGAGTAATGAGTTATATAAAGTTGTAAGAAGTAAGAAGATTGCAAACTTATCATTCTTAGAGCAAGCTAAGGCTCAGTTAAATATTTCTAAAGTTGATATTATATTTAAAAAAGAAGTAAATAAAAATTCGAAGTTAAGTGATATCGATTATATGACAGTTTATTATATTGGTAAGAAAGTTCCTGTTAAGTTTGCTTTTAAAAAGATAAATACGAAGTCAAAGCTTAAAAAAGCAGACTTCGTATTTGATGTGCCTGAAAATACAAGTATGAGTCACTATTAATTATTTTGTCGTTGTAATGATTCTTCCCGAAAAATTTTGAATATAGTTAAATACCCCAAAAGCATCTACAGAATAGAATGAACCATCATCATACATGAAGTAGTTATTACCAATTTTACTAGGTAATTCATTATTTCTAACTTTAATTGTCCTATTTAAAATACCACCATCGACAACAGCATTAGCACCAATTGTGTGAATATTATAATATCTATCGAAGAAAAAATTCCCACCTTTAAGTTTAATATTTTTAAATAATGGATCTTTTTGTGTTTTGACAGCATTTGTACCATCTATTTCAACTCCAAAACTTACTAGTAATCCATCTTTTGTAATAATAAAGTTATTTCCCTTAGTAGCAATATCATCAGTATCGACTTCTAAGTTAACTTCAAATACTTCACCTACTACATTGTTAACAATGTAAACTGTACCTTTTCTTGTGATGATATAATTACCACCGGTTACTTTTACTCTAGAATCTAATTTTTCGTTAATAGCTTCCACTTTTTTGATATCTCCATTAGTCATGATAAAAACAATTGAATTGTCACGAGTAATGAAAAAGCTACCACCTTTATGTTTTACACCAGAACCAACTTCTTCTTCATAATCGAAACTATAAACAAAGCCATCAGGATCTACTGTTAAAATTCTATCGTCTTCATCGATAATATAAGAAGAGTCCATTTCTTCAATCATTTCTGGAAGTATAAAAATAGTCTGAGGAGAAAAGAGATCAACATATCCACTGTTGGCCTTATATGTTTTAACTGTATGCATTTTTCCATCATCAGTTAAAAAATAGGACTGGTTTATACCGTAGCTTTGGGCTTGCGCTGAGTTTGATAAAACTGAAGCGCAAAAGGCCATAAATAATAACAAGCTTAATGTCGTTGATTTTAATTTAGTCATCTTGTATTCCTCAGGGGTTTGAAAAAAATATTACACTGCGTTATATCAATTAATCGTTTACAGTTATAGAAACTTTGAAAAATTTACCTCCAATACTTTTTTTAATATTATGACAAAAGATGTGAGGCCCTGGGATTAGCAGGGCCTTAAGAGTTTTTGAGGTATTATAGATCGTTTTGGGACGTGAAAGGCTGTCCATGCCTGCAGGGGTCATCCTTAAGTATATGTAATTATTTAAGTATAAATTATTCCTCGTCCACTGAGGAGGTGTCGTCCGTGTTGTTGCCTCAATAGTAGCTTAGGCCGCTATTTGAAGCTCATTTTGTAAATTCGCTTCATTGGCAAGGAGAGGAGATGCCTCGAAACGAGAGAGAGATATATTATTTTCACCTTCATTGTTAGATACAATATGGTGATTAGTGGCCTCATCAAGAGAACAGTCTATTAGTTTATTGTCTCTAAAGGCCCCATTTTTCCAATTATTGTCTAGGAAAGTACACGTCTGAAAATCACTGTTAAGGGAATTCGTAATGCAAAAATTGCAATTTTCAAACGTGCACTCTACCAGCTTGCAATTTTTAAACTTCGTGAAGCTAAAATTGCAATTTATAAACTTGCATTCAATAAAATTTGTTTCTAAAAATGCAGATGCTTGTATAGTGCAATTTTCAAAAATAACATGTTCAAATGTCACTTTCTCGAATTTCCCACCTGCAATTTGCTCATCTGCAATTGTGATGTCCGCAACAACTTCGTTATTAATGCTTACATAAGTACCTGTAATAATTACTTTATTTATGTCGATCATTGTTGTGTTCATTGTTTACTCCATCGTTACGTTCAACCTAAAATCAGTATCGCATACCTTATGCATTGCGTCAAGAAATAAAATTGCATCAAGAAATTTATTTGCAATCCGATAAGGATATTAACTGCTTGCATGCAACTAAAATCAATATGATTTGCAATGTGAAAAGCTAAAGTACTGAAACCCGATAAGCTGGGGAGGAAAAAATGGTAAGATTCGAAAATGATCATTTAGACATGTTTTTAGGAGTAGTACGTAAGTATATGCAATTACGAGGAGGACTATCTCAAAAAGACTTAGCTGAGAAAGTTGATGTTGGAATTTCTACTATGAGCAGGTTTTTAAATCAAAAAACAAAAGAATTAGATCCACAGTTAATTGCAGCTATTGTTGCAAGGCTTAGTATTCCTCTTCATGAGATAATAGATTTTGTCTCAGAAGACTCTACTGCGCTATTTAAAAAGATGGTTACACTTTATAAAGATAATGATTCAGCCGAAGAGGAAGTAGAAGCATCTGCTCCTCAGGATGATATGGATAGCTTTGAGCAAAGTCTTGATGAAGATAATACTCAAACTAGAACCAAGACAACGGCCAATATAAGAGGAGTGAAAGTTCCTTTTGGTGAAAGAGCAGAAGAAAGAAGGCAAGGCTACAAAAGCACAGGTGAAAAACTGAGTGAACTTACAGCAAGACAAAAAGGTTTTCTATCTGATTTTCTAGACCTTGATATGGACGGTAAAGACTTAGTAGTCTCTGCTGGAGATGTAATTATAAAATACTTAAATAGGAAGCAATTTGAATTGTAGTTAACCTAACAAGAAGAAAAATGAAAAAAATTACTCTACTAGTGATGATTCTTACATCCATAAACCTTTGGGCAACACCAAAGAAAGTTGAAGTATGGTTTCTTAGCGTAGATAGAGCAGCTTTTTTAGATCAGATATTACCAAAAACAAAATTTTCAAAATTAACGGCAAGGCAATTACAGTGTCAACAGATGGGAGACTATTGTTTTGATCCTCAAATTGGTCTTTATAAAAAAGACGAGAAAACTGATGCTGTTACTGATCAACCACTAGATTACTCTGAGCTTGATAAAGCTGAAAGTTATGACTTTGTAAAAGGCTATAAAAAAGGTCAGTTTGAAACTTGTGATAATAACGGACATTTCGATATCTACTGTGGAAAAACAAAAGCAAAAAAAATAGTAGAAGATATCAAGTTAGAGTTATGGGTAGATGTTAGCTCAACGATGAAGCAAGTTGATTTTAAGTCCTATGATCAACCCTGCAGAAGAGAGAACTTTTTAAGAACAATCAACTCTACCTGCCCACTAAATGAAAAAATGAAAGTGTATATCTTTGATGAAAATAAAAAAGAGTTAGGGAACTTTGATCGAGTTTGTATGAATGCTGGTCTTAATAGAGTTGATAGAATCATTAGAGATATTAAGACCTCAGATGCTGATCACTTAGTTATTATTACTGATATATATGAAGCTAGTGCTAAATTTGTAGACTTTATTGAAGCTCTACCAGGCGGTTCTACTAAGGGCATAGATAAGCCATTTTATGCTAAAAATATGAAGGCTGAAATTGCAAGAATGCAATCTATTTGCAAATAACTAGTGTAATCGGTCTTGCTAATTACTATATTTTTCTTTAAAACCTCTTTATGATTGAAACTTTAATTAACTGGTCCAATTTAGAATTCTCAGACTTACCTTGGAGAAAAAATAGAAGCTTATACGGAACATTAGTTTCTGAAATAATGCTCCAACAAACAACGGTTTCTACTGTTTTAAATCATTTTAATCGATTCTTAGAAGAGTACCCAACAATTAGAGACGTGGCATCTGCTACAGAAGAACAATTAACTATTAGTTGGAAAGGTTTGGGCTATTATAGAAGAGCTCGAAATTTAAAAAAAGCATGTGAGACTATTTGTAGCGAATATGCTGGAGAAATACCTTTGGACTTTGAGAAGCTTGTGGCGATTCCTGGAATTGGTGATTACACGGCGAATGCCATATTAGCAATTGGAAATAATCAACCAGAGTTAGCACTGGATGCAAACCTTGAAAGAGTAATTTCAAGATTATTTGAAATAAAAATTTTAAAAGGTCCAAAGCTTTTAAAGGAAATAAGAAGTCTGTTTAAAGATCATAAAATAGCACAAGAGATATATAGTGTTGGCGGAAGAGACTATAATGAAGCCTTGATGGACCTTGGAAGAAATTATTGTCAGGCAAGAAAAGCAAGTTGTGAACTATGTCCGATGAAATCAGTGTGTAAAAGCTATAAAAATAAAACAGTTGATCAAATTCCAAACGTTGAAGTGAAAGGAAAAGAGAAGGAGAAGTTTACAGTAACTCTTTTAAGAATTTTACTTAAGCAGGGTGAAAATTTTCTTCTCTATAAAAAAACAAATAAACAGTGGCTCTCTGGCCAGTATGAAGTTCCCACATTTATTTTAGATACAAATGATGAAAAGTTAAAGCAGTACCCTAGATTAGAAGGAGAGTTCGATTACCTTCCTGAATTTAAGACTGCTATTACCAAGTATAATATTACGAATAGAGTACTATGGTGTAACGAATCTGAATTTGAAAAATTAGGATTAGTTTTAAACGATTACGAATGGGGGAGTAGTAATCTTTCAACTGCCACTTCAAAAGCAATAAATCTTTAGTTTAAAGAAAATACCGAGAAAGAATATAAGCCGGGTTTTGTCGAGGGTTATCATTCTTCTAGGATATTTGTTGCCAAATACCTCAAGCACTCTACCCGCCATTCTCTTGCGAGAAGCAATTATCCCATTAACAAGTTAAAGGGAGCGATGGCCTACATGAGCTTGCACCCCGAAGAGTTTACCTGGTTTCACTACAGCCGAACTGTACTTGCTTTCTGTTGCACTTGTCCTCACCTCACGGTGGACGGGAGTTACCCGCTTCGGTTCTCTATGGTGCCCGGACTTTCCTCCCGAGTAAAATCGAAATTTTACTCCAGCGATAGCCTTTCTTTCTCGGTGATATCTTATATTAAATTGTCTGGGTTTTGACAAGTCGCATCTCTAGCTTGAAGACTAGGAAAAGTTATAAGTTTATTGTATCTTTTAGCAATTCAAAGGAAGGTTTATGAAGGTATTACTAGGATTTACGTTACTTTTAGGCTCGGTAGATGCATCTGCAGTTTTTGAAAATATTTGGAAGGGATACCTTATTTCAAAAGTTCATAAATCGCAGCAAATTGATATAAACCTAAATGAAGCAAACTATAGTTTTTTAGAAAATACCTATAACTGGAATTTTCTTTTTACTCCTGCCCATGATGAATCAAACCTCGCCAGTGTTTATAGTTTTCAATCTCAGAAAACAATTAAAGATACAATGACTTTTGGTTTAAAAAAGTCTTCTTTTAAATTTGGTACAATTAGTCTCTCTCACCAAAAAACAACATACGATATTTCAAAGTGGAGTGCTTCAAGCTTATCAAGTTTTCCAGATACTACTTTGTATGAAAATAAAACCAGCCTGGAATACTCTTATGACTTTCTAGATAGATCAAAGCAAATAGAGCACGATATAATAAATATTAACCATAGAAGTGGGGACCTAGAGGCTAAGATTGCGATTGAAAAAGGATATCTAAATTTTTTTACAACATATCTCCAAACTAAATATCAAGTGTATGCTGTTGAACTTACAAAGTCTTTTGTTAAGGAAGCTAAAAAGAGAGTACAGATAATTAACAGAAGACTTAATGATGGAACAAGTAGAAAAGTTGAATTCTTACAAGCAAAATCTTCTTTATTAAATCAAAATGAAGCATTAGAAAAAAATAGAAGTTCTTTAAAGCAAAACTTGGCCATTCTGGAAAATATTATTGGAATTAAAATTGAAGATTCATATTTTTCAAAACTGACTTGGGATCTTAAGGAGTTTGAGTATTGGAATTCATTTATCAAAAAGAATGAACCTATGGACCTTGATTTGATACTTAGCCAGATTGCATATTCTGAAAAACAGTTAGAAAAAGTAAAAAGTGAATCAGGTTATAAGTTAACTTTAAATTCAGCATATGTTACCAATGCATTGAGTGATGTGGATTCTGATAGTATGAGTGAGGCCATGAAGGGTTTAAATACAACGAAGTCTATAAGTTTAAACTTTGTTATTCCTTTAGGCGGAGATAAAAAAACTGCTCTTAGAGAAAAGTATACATACCAAAAGAAAAAAAATGAGTTAGACCTCTTAAATGCTAAGGATGAAATAAAAGTAAAAAAACAAGCTCTTCTTGCTCAGATTAGTTACCTCGAAAAGTCCAATAAATTCGCCAAGGATAAAGTTTTAATAGCAACTGAAACTTTGAAAGAGCAGAATCGACTTTACTTAAGAGGTCAAGCTAGTTTTGAAGAGGTTATTAGGGCTGAAGAGGCCTATATAAATTCAAAGATGAATGAGAAGAAAATGCTTTTAGATTATGAACAGCTAATTGCTAATTACGCGTATCTAAATAATAGTATGATGCCACTTCTAAATGCTTATCAGGATTAGAATATGAATAAAATTATAGATTATTTTGTTAATAACTCCGTCGTTGTAAACTTATTGACAGTCTTAATTATCGTGATGGGAACATTTGCAATGTTCTCACTAAATAAAGAGACTTTTCCAAATGTCGATTTTAATTATGTTGTTGTTAGGTATATGTATCCGGGGACAGCTCCAGAAGATGTAGAGAAATTGTTAACTTTAGATGTTGAAAGAGAATTAAAAGATGTTGATGGTATTAAAGAGTTAAACGCAATGAGTGCTGAGGGGGGGGCAATTATCTCTATAGAGGTTGACCCCGAGTATGACGTTGATGAAGTGGTTGTCGATGTTAAGGATGCCTTAGATAGAATCGCTGATTTGCCTGAAGATGTTGAAGAACCAATTGTTACTAAAGCTACAAATAAGAACCGAGGGATAATGAATGTCGCTATCTTTGGGGATGATGAAATTACTTTGAGGGAAAAAGCAAAAAAAATTAGAGATATACTTGAAAGAGATAGTCGAGTAACTTCTGCTACTTTAACTGGATATAGAGATGAAATCTTTGATGTTCAGGTAAAAAAAGAAATGCTTGAAAAATATGATATGAGTCTAGGGGAAATTGTCTCTGCGATTCGAGATCGGCAAACAAATATATCGGCAGGTAATGTTAAGAACCCAGTTAGAGAAAAACTAATTAGAACATTAGTTGAGAATGAAACTTCTAAAGATATTGGAAATATTGTTGTTCGATCTAATGATATGGGTAGTTCTGTAAGAGTTAATGACGTCGCTAAAGTTTCAAGAGTTCTAAAGGATAAAACGAGAGAAGATAGAGCTTCTAAGCAGATGGCCATTTTTATTGATGTGTTTACACATTCAAGTGCTGATGTTTTAGAGAGTGCAAGCTTTATTAAAAAGACTTTTGCTGAACAATCTAAAAAGCAAAGTGTTGATTATAAAATATATAATGATTTCTCTTACTATGTGAAAAGACGTCTTGGCGTATTAACAGAGAATGGACTGCAAGGGATAATACTTGTTACTTTGTGCTTATTACTTTTTATGAATCTGAGAATTTCAATTATTACCGCCTTAGGTGCGCCTTTTGCCTTCTTAGTTGCCTTTGCATTGATGGACTCATTTGATATTACAATTAATTTAATTTCAATGTTTGGTCTCATTATGGTTCTTGGTATGCTGGTCGATGACTCTATCATTGTATCCGAACAATATTATCAAAATTTAGAAGCAGGTCTTGACCCGAAGTCTGCAGCAAAAAAAGCAGCCAAAGATACATTTGCACCAATTACAGCAACAATTCTAACAACTATGGTTGCCTTTGGAGCCTTGTTTTATATGGAAGGAATCATGGGGAAATTCCTATGGGTTGTTCCAGCTGTCGTAATAATTTCCTTGGCAGCATCTTGGATAGAGTGTTTTATTATTCTTCCTGGGCACCTTGCTGACTTTGCACCAAATATTAAAAAAGAAGATGCTCATAAAGACAGGTGGTATAAACCTTGGATGAATTTTTACGCTAAGTCACTGGAGTGGGCTCTTCATCACGCTAAGACAACTGTTACTGTTTTTATTGCATTATTTATCATCTCAATCGCAACCATTTTTACGATGAGGTTCGAATTATTTCCTTCCGATGACGTTACAAATATAACGGTTAATATAAAAGGAAAAGTCGGAACTCCTTTTGAAGTTACAAATAAAGAATTAGTTAAATTAGAAAGCTTAACTTTTGATACTCTTGAGGAGTCTGAACTTGTTGGAGTTAGAACAATTACTGGCTTTCAAAGTTTTAAAGGTGGAAGGTCTAAGACTGGTACTCATTATGGTTCATTAGCTATTGAGCTTACAATGAATGACTTTAGAGAACGTAAAACAAAAGATATTGTAAAAATTCTAAGTGCTAAGATTAAAGATGTTATCTCTAGTGAATATCAATATTCTGTAGACGTTCAAAAAAATGGTCCACCTCAAGGAAAACCAATAAATGTAGAATTATTTGGAGATAACCTAAGTGAGCTTTATGATGTGGCAGTAATTATAAAGAACAAACTAGTAGCAACTAAAGGGGTAATCTCAGCAGAGTTAGATTATGAGCTTGGTAAAAAACAAATCATCATTGATATAAACGAAGCTGAAGCAAGAAGGCTGGGAGTAAGTAATAAACAAATTGCTCTTGAATTAAGAAGAGCCTTTGAAGGTGAGACTGCTACAACGGTAAAAATGTCAGATGAAGATATTGATATTTTAGTAAGACTGGACAGTGAGTCTAGAAAGTCTGAAGAAGTATTAAACAGTATTAGAATAACTAATGATCAAGGTAGAAGAGTTCTTTTGACTAAAGTTGCTGATTTTAAAGAACTAAATGGAGCTTATTTAATTAGGCGCTATAATAGAAAAAGAACAATGCAAGTAACAGGAGATATTGATTTAAAAATGACGACTTCGTTAAAAATGACAAATCAAATTACTCCGATGGTTGAAGAATTAATTAAAAGATACCCAGGTGTCACATATAGTATGGGTGGAGAAAGTAAAGATACGAAGGAGTCTTTAGCAAGTTTTAAAAAGGCCTTAGTCGCTTCTATGTTTATAATCTTTATAATGTTAGTGGTTCAATTTTCAAGTATGGCCCAACCTATTATCATTATGACTGCTATACCATTTGGCTTAATTGGAGTAGTAGCATCATTTAAACTGTTTGGTATGCCAATTGGCTTTATGGCGCTTATGGGAATGCTTGGACTTGTAGGTGTCGTGATAAATGACTCAATTGTGTTAGTTACTTTTATTAATAGAAGTCTTAAAGAAAAAGGACATTCAGTTAAAGTCTTAATAGAAGCAACTCTAACTAGATTTAGACCAGTTATTTTAACTACATTTACAACAGTAGCTGGCCTATTACCTGTCGCTCATATGCCTGGTGGAGATCCCTTTTTAAAGCCAATGGCCACTAGTTTTGCTTATGGTTTACTTTTTTCTTCACTTATTACTTTGATTTTTGTTCCAGCTTGTTACAAGATTTACGTAGATTTTGTAGATAGAAAGTTTAATAAAGGGCTCCCTGAGGAATAAAAATTCTACCACAGCCCTGACAATTTTTAAGTTGAAGTGCATCTTCAACTTTTTGAACGTCCATTTTACTCATACCAAAACGGCAAAATTCACAGGTTTCATTTTTTATTCTTGAAAATATGGAGCCTGATTTTTTCTTCTCTTTAAATGATTTTACTGTTCTTTGATATCTATCAGTAAAGTCAGCAGGAAGCTCTTCAATTAAAAGATTAACTCTTTTGTTTAGCCCATCGATACTGGATTGATGTTCTTTGTTTATTAATTCAACTTCTGATTGAATCTCTGTTAATGACTCTAAGGAACCTTTTAAGAACTCATCAGCTTCTATTACTTTTGCCTCAAGTTGTTCAATCTGCTCCATTAACTCAAAGCCTGTATTTTCAAATTCTTCCAGCCTATTTTGTTCTGCAGCTATTTGTTTTTCCATATTATTCATGGCCTGTTCAGTTGAGATCATGGCCAGATTCTCTTTATCTTTTTCTAACTTCATAGTAATGTGAGCAATTTCATTTTCAACGCTTGTGAGTTTACTAGAAGCTTCCTTGATAAGTTCTAAGTTAGAAGATTTTAGGTCTTCACGATCTTGTCTATTATCTTTAATAAAATTTATTCTTTTATTCTCAGCGTTCATCTTATCTGTGAACTCATTAATACTTTCAGATAAACTATTGATTTCTTTTAGAATTTTGAAGCTTTCTTTACTCATTTTTGACCTTTTTCATTTGATGAAAAGTAATGTAATAATGCTTTTATGCAAAATATAAGTTTTAGTCAATTAGCCCAGTCTGTAGATCTCTATGAACATTTCATTGTTGATAAGGCAGTATTTGAATTACATAAAGAAGATCTTAGCTTTTTAAAGTCTAAAAAGACATATTATATTGAAGACCCTGAAGCGTCTAAGTCTATGACATGTTTTGAAACTATCACAAACTTTTTTTTAGAAAGTGGAATATCAAGATCTGATACAATTGTGGCCATCGGTGGTGGTGCAACAACCGACTTATCTGGTTTTGTTGCAAGTACTGTTTTAAGAGGTGTTGAGTGGGTTAGTGTACCTACTACATTATTAGCTATGATTGACGCTTCAATTGGTGGAAAAGTAGGAATTAACTCTCGTTTTGGTAAAAACCTTATTGGCCAGTTTCACTTACCTATAGATACATATTTTTGTTTCAAGTTTTTAGATACACTTGACTCTTCTGAGCTTGAGTCCGGTAAGGGGGAATTATTAAAGTACTGCTTTTTAGATAAAGAAATTAAGCAAAGCTGTTTAGAAAATGGTTATACTACTGACCTTATTTTTCAGTGTGCTAAATTTAAAATGAGTATTGTTGAAAACGATCTTAAAGAAAGTGGAAAAAGAGCTATTTTAAATTATGGCCATACAATTGGTCATGCAATTGAAAAACTTTCATCTTTTCCTCATGGCTTATCTGTTGCTAAGGGTATTGAGTTTAATATTAAGCTTTTTTCTAATGAATTATTAGAAGAACTCTATCAATTATGTACAAAACTTGGGGTTAAACTTCCAAATAAGCTATCACTTGATTCAGATAAGTTTTATGAATTAATAAAGAGTGATAAAAAAAATAAATCAAACTCACAAGTAGGTTTTATCGTAATTGATCCTAGGCCTGTGATGAAGCATATTGAATTAAATGAACTTAAAAAAAGAATTGAGAGCAGTGATGTACAAAACGATCTCTTCTAGTCCACTTAATCCTGTAATAAAAATACCGACTTCAAAGTCATATGCAAATAGGGCCTTAATTTTAGCAGCGTTATCTAATGATAATGTAATTGTTTCGGATATTCCTGAATCCTCTGATGTTAAAGATATGGTTAATGTTCTTGAAAAGCTTTCCTTGCTTAAAAGAGTGGATGATAGTGAAGTAGTTTTAAACAAGTCTTTCCCGGAGAGCGAAGTAGAGTCTAACTCCATAGTAGAGTTAGATTTAGGTGAGGGAGGAACAACAATTCGTTTCTTACTTAGTTTTTTAGCACTTGGAAAAAATAAATATAAAATTAAAGTTCATCCTAGATTTAAAAATAGACCATATCTAGATCACTTAAATTTTTTAGAATCATTAGGTGTAAGTATAAATTTATCTGAAGAAAAAGATGTTTTATGTGAACTACAAGGTCCGATTAATTTATCTGGCGTGCTTAAGATTGATTGTTCGAAGACAACTCAAGTGGCCACTTCATTTTTACTTTTAAAAAATAAGTATCAGCTTGAGTTAATTTTAGAAAATATTGACAGTTCTAAAGCCTACCTTGCTATGACTAATGAGCTTGTTCAAAGGCAGTGGAAGGGGAGATATTTTGTACCTGCAGATTTTAGTGGAGCGGGATATTTCATTGCCTTAGGCTTATTTTTTCAAAAAATATCTCTGATAAATATTATCTCTAAAGATGAGTACCAAGCAGACTCTCAAATCTTTAGTGTGTTAGAGCAAATAGGTGCTGATTATTCAATTGATATGAATGGGTTAATAATAAGACCTATGAATGAATATGAATCTTTTGAAGTCGATGGGAGTAAGTGTTTAGATTTGATTCCAACATTGTGTTTTATTGCAGCAGGAATAAAAGGGAAATCGACTATAAGTAATATAGAGAATTTAATCTATAAAGAGTCTAATCGGTTAGAAGGGATAAAAAACATTCTAAGTGCTTTTGAGGTAGAATATAAAGTTGAAGGCTCAACGATCGCTATTGAAGGTAAGACAAATTTTTTAAAAGAAAAGAATAAGAAGTTTACGACTTTACCAGATCATAGATTAATTATGGTTTCATCACTTTTTATTAAAATGAGTGGTGGTGGAGAAGTTACTCCTTATAGAGAAGTTGCGAAGTCATTTCCAAACTTCTTTAAATTACTCAACTAAGTCAACACAGTTAGCATCTGCTAGGAAACTTTTTTTCCATATAAGAGAGCCTGTTGATATTTCTACAACATCGTCTCTTTGTGTTTCATAAACTTTTGAAACCTTATATACTTCTTTCTTTTCTAAATTGGGACATACTGATTTGATTTGTACTTTTTGACCTTCACATACAGGCTCATTTGAATCGCAAAGTTTATTACCCATTAGTTTATCAAGATGAATCGCTTTCTTTTTACCACTAACTATCGCTGTTGACTCTGCCTCAAAAATAGATTTAACCTGAACTACCTTAAACTTTTTATTCACTTCATCATTCTCAGAAACTATAAGAAGAGCTTTCTCTCCGGTACAGATATTATGTCCGTATTGATTGATCTTACAAAATGCAAAAGTATTGATACTAAAAAGAGCTGAAAGAATTGAAGTTAATATCAATTTGGGCATTATTATAATCTCGGGGCTAAATTGTTAATATTTAATTAGAATACATAAGTATTTTAAGACCGATTGTATTAATTTCAATGCTTTGTGAATTAATTACATACTTAAGAGTTAGTTAAGTTATTAAATTAATTAAAAATTTTAATATTAATAAAGAGAATCCGATAAGTTACAAAAGGAAAGTAATATGAGTAATAAAAAATATGTAAACGTCTCAGCATTGAAATCACATTTCGATGGTGACGAGGAAATGATTGCAGATCTACTTGAGATCTTTGAAACAACATATGGTGAAATTTTAAATGATACCAAATCGGCAGTTCAATCTAATAGTTACTCAGAACTAGAACATTCAGCTCACACTTTAAAAGGAATGATTGCTAACTTTTTTAGTGAAGAGCTTAAAAATGCTGCTTATGAATTAGAACAGATGGGAAGAAAGGGTGAAATTGTAAATGCTGAATCACATTTAGAGGTCTTAACAATGGGAATACCTGCTCTAGTGGAAGAAGTTAGAAAAATATAAATCAAATTTGGGTGATAATATGAGAAAGATACTACTAGTTGATGATGATAAAATGAATGGAGCTTTACTACAAAAGCGACTCATTAAACGCGGGTTTGAGTGTGACTATTTAGAGAATGGCAGTGAATGTTTTAAAGCCTTAGAAAATAATACCAAGGGAGAATATGCTCTTTTATTACTTGATATTATGATGCCAGGAATATCAGGAACAGAAGTTCTTGCAAAAATCAGAGAAACAAAAAATAGCTTTGAACTACCTATTATTATGGTCACCGCAAAAGATGAAGCAAGTGATGTTGTAGGTTCGTTAAAAGCTGGAGCTAATGATTACCTAACTAAGCCGGTAAATATAGATATCGCTGAAGCAAGAATTAATACGCAATTAAAGATTGTAGATCTTATGGATGAAAGTTTAAAAGGTAAGCAAATGACAACAATTGCTACTATGGTTACAACTTTAAATCATGAGATAAATAATCCTTTAGCAATTGCTATTGGAAACCTTTCTTTAATTCAACAAAAAATGGATACAACAAGAATTGATAAGGCCATGGGTGCTCTAAATCGAATCACTGAGATAGTGAAAAAAATCGAAAAAATAACTGAGGGTGATATTGAAGAAGTAGACTATTCTAAAAACATTAATATGTTCAAAATTTAACCTTAGCATAGAGCTCAAGTATTTTTAAGTTTATACCGATAGGTTATTACTCAAATGAGGAGAGTAATATGGGAATCAAATTTAACGATGTAAAAGCCTTAAGCAAAGATTTCAATGACTTAAAAAAGACTATAGAGCTTATGAAAAGCTCAGTTAATCAGAATACTAAAGAAGTCGCTGCAACAAATAAGCATATAGAAGAAGTAAAGAAAGCCAAAGAGGACGAAAAACCTGCTTGGAATGAAGTTGTTTCGATTACTGATGAAGATCGATACCCTCTTGTTAAGACATCTGAGCCTGGTATTAAAGTTGAAACTAATGTTCTTATGAAAAAATTAGATATCATTTAAGCACTATACAAAAGTTGTCCGATATTTCAGTAATTTACAACTCATTATAAATTCATTAGCCTTATATCTTAATTAAATATTTAAGAGGGTTTTATGAAGTCACTTCCACTGCATGTGAAAATTATCCTAGGTCTAATTCTAGGTGTTATCTATTCATTTATTTCAAGCTCATTAGGCTGGAATGAATTTACAATTGATTGGATTGATCCGTTTGGAAAAATATTCATTAGAATTTTAAAGTTTATCGCTGTTCCATTAGTATTATTTTCTATTGTAAGCGGTGTTGCTTCATTAAAAGATATTACAACTCTTGGAAGAATGGGTGGAAAGACCTTACTGTTTTATTTAGCAACGACTGTATTTGCGATTGGTGTAGGACTATTTTTAGTAAATATTGTTAAGCCAGGTAATTTTATTGAAAAAGAACAACGAATTAAAAACCGAGTTAAATATGAACTTTGGCTTCAGACTATTAATGGAGTGCCTAAAGATGGAAAAAGTTATTTAACAGATATAAAGTATAAAGCAGAATTAGAGTCAGCCTTATCAGTAAATGAATTAGAAGAACTTAGAAAACAAGTTCTAGTAAAGCCAGAAAGTATTCAAGATAAATTAAAGTCTGCTAGTAAAACAAAAGAGCAAGGACCTTTAAACTTTATGGTTGATATGGTTCCTCAAAACATTATCCTTTCAATTTCAAATAATAAGTTAATGTTACAAGTTATTTTCTTCTCGATCTTCTTTGGACTGACGTTAGCCTTAATTCCAAAAGATAAAGCTCACCCTGTTATACAGGTTATAGAAGGGACAAATGAAGTCTTTTTAAAAATGGTTGATCTTGTGATGAAAGCAGCTCCATTTTTCGTATTCTGTTTACTATCTGGAGTTATAGCAAAGATGGCAGATACCCCTGCTGAAGTGTTTGAAATATTTAAAAGTCTAAGTTCATACTCACTTACAGTGGTTATTGGTTTAGGCTTTATGATCTTTGGTGTTTATCCAATGTTAGTAAAGATATTTGTTAAAGGAATGAAGTATGGAAAATTCTTTAAATATATTTCTCCTGCTCAGTTCTTAGCATTTTCAACAAGTTCATCAGCAGCAACTCTTCCGGTAACAATTGAGTGTTTAGAAGATAATGTTGGAGTATCTAAAAAGGTGGCAAGTTTCGTTCTTCCAATCGGTGCAACAGTAAATATGGATGGCACAAGTTTATACCAAGCTGTTGCTGTTATCTTTTTAGCTCAACTTCATATGGTTGACCTAACGATGGCACAGCAAATGACAATTGTTGCAACAGCTACTCTTTCCTCTATTGGAGCTGCGGCTGTTCCAAGTGCTGGGCTTGTGATGATGATTATTGTTCTTCAATCAGTTGGGTTGAATCCAGCTTGGATTGCGATCATCTTCCCAGTAGATAGAATTTTAGATATGTGTAGAACAGTTGTTAACGTAACTGGTGATGCTGCCGTTTCAACAATCATTGCAAAGTCAGAAGGTGAATTAGACCTAAAGCAAGAAGTGTAAGTAAATATTAACATGTAATTTCAATATGATAAGCCTCCCAAGTGGAGGCTTTTCTTGTCTTATGGGCAAACTTTAAGGTAAAAGATATTTATATTGAGCACTTAAAATGTGATAGGGGAAGTTGATATGATCATGAGAATCATTGCATTTATTTTAACGAATATTATGGCCACAACATTAGTATTTGCTGAGCATACTAAAGCAAATTTCAATAGTGATTTAAGTAGAGTGTTTGATGCTTACTCTTCAATAACACAAGGAGCTCGTAATAAATCAAATCAATGCTCAAACTCTCAAACTAATAAGTTAGTAAGAAAAATTGACTCAAGAATTGAAAAAGCAAGACTATCGAATGAAACTATTGAAGACTCACTTAAAAAAGAATTAATTAGGTATGAAAAAGTTAGAAGAGCTCAAATAAGAATGACAAAGAGAATTCTTAAAAGAAATAGAAGAATAAATCGCACTTATAGAAAAGTTAAAAAATCAAACCCAAAACTAACATTTGTGGACTATGTTAAAGAGCTAAAAGCATCTGTTACTACTAAAAGAACTGAGCAAAGAATTGCTTCAATAACTGAAACTTTATTAGAAGCAGGATCAATGGAGAATTATCTAGTTGATATGAAGGATAGAATTCTTAGATGCGACTTCTCTAAAGTTGATGGTTCTGGATTTGATATAGGATGGGTTTGGGTAATTTTATTTGTTGGCCTTCCGATTCTAACACTGATTACCTCTTTATTTGCTATCATTTTTGGAGCATTTTGGTGGGCATTAGGGCTATTTGCATACTCTGTTATTGGTCTACTAATTTTATTTACTTGGGGGAATATCTCTTTAAATCGTTCATCTGATGATCAAGAAGAGGTTTTCAACTAATTGAAAATACAGACCTTCTCTGGCATATTAGTAAAAATTTTTCAGACTCCCTTCGGTCAAATCACTTTCTGAGGTAGATATGCTTTATGAAAAGATTTGTTCTGGTTACATTCTTACTTGCTTTATATACAACAAGTACGTTTGCTTCAATAATTCTAGAGAACAGAAACTATTCAGATATCTCAATTAAGTATTTAAATAAAAGCCATCAGTGGGTCAATGATTTTGTACCTGCAAGGTCGTTTATTGAAATTAAACGAAGTGTTACCACATTGAAAATTGATACTGATGATATGTTCGTTGAATATGAAGTTCGTGCAAATTCTGTCTATACCTTCTTTATAGATCAAGACGAAATGTATTGGGATATAAGAAAAATTACTGATAAAGACGAATTACTTCCTTATATAAAAAGAGGAATGATTTCAAAGTACGGTAATTAAAAATGATAAAAGCCATTATTACTTGTTTCTTTATTATAAAAATAGCTAGTGCGTTCTCATGTGAGGATTTCACTAGTGTTAAATCTCAGGACCAACTTGAGCGTAAATTACGAAGTTTAGTTCAAAAACAAACAAACAAAATTTGGACTTTAAAAAATAGGCATCATATTGGGAGCACTCTTAACTCTTGCTCATTTAAAGATAATTCAAATGGGCTGGTAATAACATTTGCTGGAACAGGCTCGTTTAATCCAAGAACTTATCATTTAATGTCTGACTTAATAAGATGTGACTCAACTCAAAGCTTACCTGTTTGGATGAAAGAAAATATATATTATCTACTAAGAAAAATCTTAAAAGAGAAAAAGTCCAATTATACTAAGTGGTCTGGAATTGAAGCTGGGCCACTAAAATTGATTTTAAAAAATTCTGAATTATCAAAAGATTTTAGAAACTATGATTTTAATGTTTTTGCTTCTGAAGAGTCAGAACTGTTAGCTGGATTAGAAAATATTAATCTGAGTAATATATCTAAAGTCTTTTATGAAATACAGCAGTCTGTTACTGGAAACCCACAGGGGATTAAGCAAGCGGTAGCCTGTACTTATAGATATTTTAACGAAGCAAAATCTAGTGGAGCAATGCCAAAGTTAATAATTCTTTCCCATAGTAGTGGTGCAAGGAGCTCTGTGAAATACCTCGAAAAGATAAAAGGTATAAAAGCAAACTTAGTTTTGAGTATTGATCCAGTTAAGGAAGCCCAGCATGCTATGGGTGAGGTTTTAGAACAACTTCCAAGTTATATTTTAGGAAAAGAAGTGAATGTATGGTCTAGAAAACAACCAGAGTCATTATATAAAACTTCTAATTCTAATAGATGGATCAATTTCTATCAAAATGTAGACTCAAATGGATTAGACCTTCCAATAAAATTTGGAATTCACGGCTCTCCAATACATGATGCAGATAGAAATGTTTTTATAAAAGGCCTTGGTGCAAAAGCACATGGTGAAATTACTTATGACCCTTCAGTTTTAAAAGCCATACAAGATGAATTACAAGCTTTGTAAATAATTTTGAGTGATAGTGATTAAATTCTCTGGAAAGTCTTTTGTTGGAACATTCATAATTATATGACCGTCATTATCTAATACAAACTTTGCAAAGTTTGAATCAAATCTCAACTCACCTTCTTTAAAGACTCTAAAGTTAATATCATTACCACTAATATTTTCAACGCCCATATCAACAAATGTAAGTCTTCTGGCTTGAGGTGAATTCTTTGAAACAGTTAACCAGTGATAAAGTTTATCAGGAGGACTGTCTTGGGGAATATCGGTTCTTTTGATTTCAAAAAGAGTTATATTTTCATTAACGAATAAGAATAGTGGTTCAAAGTTTTTCATTTATATATTAAAAAGGCCTTCTATTCAGAAGGCCAGTAAAATTATAAATATAACCAAATATCTCTATCATGCAGATTTTTTATATTGATCATTATTTGGATTCCATTCTTGGCCTTGCCCTTCACTTTTTCCACTGCCTTTACCACCTTGAACTAGCTTTAAGTGATTTTGCTGTTTCTTCTCTTTCTTGGTCAGTTTCTTTTTTTGAGCTTTAGCATGATTCTTCTTACCCATAGGGCCTCCTTATTTAAATCACTATAATTATTATAAGCTAAATCACAATCATGATTCTAAATTACTGAAATTGCGAGAGAGGGGGATCAGCTTATGCCAGAAAATGGCAATATTTATGGTCAATTAGATAAAAGTATTGAGATTTGTATATTTTATAGTGGCAACTTGTGCTGCGCGCTATCTTTGTGTATAAACATCACACTAACTAACTACACATACCCCTAGGAACTACATGAAACTACTATCATTATTGATACTTACGCTTGTCTCATTTTCAACATTTGCTCAACATCACTCGAATGATGACCATAGTAATGGTGAGTTTGGAAGAATATATGAAAAAGAAATTGGGATTGAGGCAAAAGAGGGAATAGTTGAACTTGGTCATATAAAGCACAATAATGCTGAAACTGAGGTATTTGTTTTAACTGGAAATATATACTTAGCCGGTCATATGGATTTAGATATGGTTGGATATGATAGGTTTCAACTATATCTTTTAAATTTAATTAACCATCATAATTCAAAATTATTTGGAATGAAATTAGAAACTGGTATTAAGGTTTTTGGAGTTGAGAACCAACCCTTTGGTGCAGAACCTGGTTCGAGTTTAAAGTTTATGAGAATAAACTTTACTGAATTAGAGATTGTTACAGTTAAAGACATTGGATCAAGTGGGGATAAAAAAATTCATTTTAAAGTTTCAGCTAAGCTTGGTTCTTCAAAAGTAAATTCAGACTTAGCAAATTTAAATGAAGACCAATTAAGAAAACTTAAGGATGTATTCGATTGTTCAAGTTGTATTAGAGATAGTCGGCAAAACTGGGGGGCTTCTAGCTCAATGGGTGTGAGTATCGAATTAGAGCTTGGAAAAGTGTTAATTAATACATATGCTGAATATAATTATGATCGAAGTCGTTCTCAATTATACAGTGGAGATAACCTCGCTTATGATTTTAATTATGGAATGCATGAGAAAAAAGCTGGTGTAGAAGTAGAATATAGTTTGTTTGCTAATGAAAGAATAGGGCATTTGAACTTGTTTACATCTGCTGAATACTACAACTTAAAACAAAATGTATATGATGTTAACAATACTCTAATACAAAAAAATATATCTACTCAAGGAATGCTATTTAAAGTCGGTGTAAAATACACATTACCAATTTTTGGTAAAAAGAAAAAAAGAAAGATTCACTACTAACTAGGGAAGTCAGCTATGCCACATATTCTATCTCCTCTTATTACTGAGAATATTCAAGGTATGTGGCTTGAAGGTAATGCCTATGGAAAACAAAATATTTACTCAATTGAAAAAGATAAACTCCCACCAGTTCACTACGATCAACATATATTAAATAGTCATAGCCTCACACATATAGAAGCTCCAAAGCATGTTTTTGTTAACGGAGCCAGTGTTGATGAGTTCTTTGATAAGAATTATTTCTATGGTGGTTGCCAAGTTATCAAGCTTGAGGGAAATGGTTATATAAAATTAGATGAAAAAACTTATCACTGGGAAGTCACTTTAGAGGAATTAAAAAAAGCGCTAAATAATAAGATTCCTAAAAAATTATTACTAACAACTCAAAAATATCTTAAAAACAAAGATGGATATCACGATCCAAATTATGTTCTAACTCTAAGTCAAGAAGCTGCAGATTGGTTGGTTTCAGAACCTAGCTTTCAACTTTATGGGACAAGCTGGAAGAGTTCTGATTATGCTCCAGGAAGTGTTGAGAGGCCAATTCATAAAACTCTTTTTAAACAAGCTGTCATCCTCGAATGTTTAGATTTAGAGAGTGTTCCAGCAGGAAAATACTTTTTAGTCTCTTATCCTCTTAGAATTAAAAACTCTAGTGAGTCACCAGTTACTCCAGTCTTGTTTACACCAGAAGAGTTGTTGGATGATTAGAATACTTTTAATCTTAATTGTAATTCTTTTTTCTCTTAATATCTTTTCGTCTGAAAATAAAATACATATTAGTATTCATGATGTAAAACCTGAAACATATTTTGAGGATGGAGAGTTTAAAGGCCCATTGATAAAGGTTGTTAAAAGGCTTTTAAAAGATCAAAAGATTAAGGGAGAGTTTGAGTTAATCCCTTGGACAAGAACTTTAAGCCATGCTAAAGAAGGTCTACCAACTCTTATAGTTAGGCATTCGATGAATGATCAAAGAAGAAAATTTTTGAAAGAAATTCTTCTCGGATTTGAATCGAGAAAGGTTCGATTTCTAAAAAGAAAAGGATTAAACATAAAAGTAAAAAATGTTTCCGATTTGAAAAAATTAAGAATCGGAGCAATTAGAGGGCACTTCTATTCAGATAATTTTAGTGGCCTAAAATTAAATAAAACTCTTGTAAATAAAACTGAACAACTACTAGGAATGTTGGATGTAAGAAGAATTGATTTAATGGTCTTTCATGATGAGAATCACTTAATATATTCATCTAAAAAAGATGAAGAAAAATTCTATCAAGAGTATGAAACTGTTGAGTATCAAGAAGATTTCTCAAATCCATTCTTCTTTTCTATTCCATTAAAAGCAGGCTTAGATGAGCTCTATAAAAGAATTTCTTGTCAAATCTTAAAGTATCGAAAAAATGGTTTTATTTCGAAAGTATATTTAGAAGCTAAACTAACCCCTCTTACTCAAGACTTTGAACATCGAATAAGTATTGAGCAAGAAAGCTTGTGCGAGTAATTCATTGTTAGTTCGTCTGTAATAGTTTTACCATATCATTATTAAATTGTTTTCTAGCTACTTCTATTGCAGAGTTTCCATTTATATCTTTCGCTGTTGGCTTTTCACCTTTTTTAATTAATTCTTTTACAATTTCTTTTCGATTAAATAATGAGGCATACATCAAAGCCGTTTGATTAACGTTGTTTTTTTGATTTATAACACAATCTGATTTCATTAATCTATAGGCCACAGATAAATTCCCTTTAAATATTGCACCCATCAAAGCTTTGTTTCCTCTTTTGTCTTTAGCGCAAGGATCTGCATTATTTTTTAGTAAAATGTTCACCAAGGTTTCATGACCATAGTAAGCTGCATAAATAAGAGGAGTATAACCCTTTTGGTCTTTAATATTTATATTACCTTTGAGCCTAATATATTCATTAATTAATTCTATGTTATTGGTTTTGGCTGCGTAGTTCACTCGCTGTGCTAAAGTTGGTGTAGAATCATTTGTTAGACCCAAATGTGGAATAATAGATATGATTATTAATAACAATGTTTTCATTTTATACTCCTTAAGATAGAGGGGCATTCACCCCTCTATTAAAATGATTTTCTATTTTAAAGTTTTAACAATCTTTTTTACTGTAGATAGGTCTGTCTTCGTTGCTTTTGCCAAACGCTCTCCATAGTCTTGATCTGAAGCATATGCATAGGCAACCATTTGCTGGACAACTTTTTTATTTTTAACTTGATTTAAGTCTCCTGCAAAGTTCATTATTAAATGCTTCTTATCAAATTCACTATAGGCCCTATATGTCTCACCAGCTTGTTTGTAGTTGGCTGTCTTAGAGATCATTTTTTGCTGAGTTTCACCTGATAATTTATGTTTACTGTATCTATGCTTTGTATTTTCATGCATCGTTCCTCTATCTCTATTTAAACTTCCATCAAAACTATTTGGTTGATAGTTAATACTTTTGTTTTTTGCTTCATAAGTTGAATATATTCCATCCTGAGCAAAAGTATTAATTTTAGCTTTTGATCTATTAATAGGTAAATATTGATAGTTAACACCTAATCTATATCTTTGTGTGTCTGAGTACGAAAATAAACGCCCTTGAAGTAATCTATCTTCTGATGGTTCAATTCCTGGAACAAATACTGATGGTGAAAATGCCGCTTGTTCAGTATATTGGAAAAAGTTTTTTGGTATTTTATTTAATGTCATCACACCAAGCTTTACACATGAGATTGTCTCCATTGAACATTTCCAATCTTTAGTTGCATCAAGTGGATTAAAATCTACTTTATTGAAGTCTTTGTAATCAAACAGTAATCCAACTAGTTCCCAAGAAGGATACTTCTTTGTTCTTATGGCCTTGTATAAACCATTCGTATGGTGAGAGAAGTCTTTTCCTTGCATGACACTAGCTTCTTTCGCCGAAAATCCTTTATCTGCTTGAAGAGATTTCCATCTGAACTTGATGTATTTTACTTTACCGTCTTTAGTTACAAATTTATAAGCATGAACACCATTTCCATCCATACCTTCTAAAGTTCTTGGGGTACCTTTGTTTGAGAATAAATGGGTCCACATATGGATACTTTCTGGATGATGGGCCATAAAGTCAAAGATTCTATTTGGATCTTGTTTATTAGTCTGTGGATCAGGTTTTAAAGAGTTTACCATATCAGGAAACTTCATAGCGTCTCTAATGAAAAATACAGGTAAGTTATTTCCTACGAGGTCCCAGTTACCTTGATCTGTATAAAATTTAGTTGCAAAGCCTCTTGGGTCACGTAGTGTCTCTGGTGAACCTTTAGAGTGTATTACAGAAGAAAATCTTACAAATACTTCTGTAACTTTATCTTTTTTATTAAATAATGAAGCTTTAGTTATATTAGAAAAATTGTCGTATGACTTAAAAACTCCGTGTGCTCCCACTCCTCTGGGGTGAACTACTCTTTCAGGAATCCTCATTCGATCAAATCTAGCAAGTTTTTCAATTAGATGAGCATCTTCAAGTAGTACTCCTCCCATTTCCCCTGCTGTTTTTGAGTTTTGATTATCTCCGACAGGAGCACCTGTCTCTTTTGTTAATGTCGTTGAAGTTGCAAGTGACGATAGCATTAAGCCTGTTATAAAAACCTTCATCTTCATTTTTATCTCCTTGGAAGTGTTTTGTTCTGTAAACAGTTTTTCATAAATTGGAGATTGGATCTAGTTATTAATACTTATGATGTGATAGAATTTGCCTATTAATCGCGAGTTTGAATGAAAAAGCTCGTTCCATGTAAAATGGTGATCTATCGCAGTCCTGATGCGAACTTGGTCTTCTCAAGCCTAACATCTTAAATTAATTCGTGTTTTGGTTATGAGTGTGTGAATATACAGAGAGGAAACAAATAGGTTATGAAAATATGAGTGAAAAAATATATAAAGTAATTCGATCTGTAGAAGTATTCTATAGGGAAAGCTTTGATGACTCTTTGCGGTAGGAGTATTCTTTAGAGAAAGTAAATCTAAGTGAGCTTCAAAAGTTATTTAAAGTGCCAGAAGAAAATCCTATGTATGATTGTTGGGAAATAACTACTAAAGAAGCAGACTTTTTTAGGGATAAATACAATTTATCCTTCAACTTTGATAAATATTCTTATACTGTCGCTGCGGCTTCTGATGAGTCTTGTAGCTTGCCAACTGAATTCATTGAACATTCACTTTCAAAAAGCGAACTTGTATTACCAAAAGCCATAGCAATAAAAGCGATTAAGTTTCTAAGAGATCATAAGATTCCAATTTTAGGTTGGGAGGGCTGGGTTAAGTACCCTGATGGAAGTGCAGGTCACCCACCTGTGGTGCTCGGAACAACAAGCCTGGATGATTTAACTGCTGAAGAGGTTGCCGAACTTTGTATTAAAACAATTTGTAATGACCATGAAGAATGGAGTCGAGGTGGCTTTAATTGCGAAAGTTAGTAGAGTAATCATCCTGATACAGAGTTATATTTTTGCATAACTTTTGATGGCTAAAACCTTCAAACTAAAAAAACATATTTCAGGAGGCTTTTTTTACTAAGATTTATGGAAATAAAAATATCCAAAATCGATTTATGGCTAATAGTAAGGCTACGAACCGAGAAGAGCCGCTATTTCAGCTTTCATCTTTTGACCTCTAAAGGACCATAATGTGAAATTTTCATATCATTTATTGCAATAAAGATAATCTTTTGCAACAATATAATAAATATAAATAAGGATATAAAGTGATTACAAAGGTTGTATTATTTTTTTAATGATTAGCTCTCAGTCTGTCAAAGCATTAGTCGATGCTAAAGATACTCTGTACCCAAAAGAACTAGTGAGATTAGTGTATTGCTCAATCCTGAAAGTACTTTGATCCACAAAAACTATATTTACATCTCTGAAGTGGGTAATAATACTAAAAATTCTAAATTTTTTGATGGAAATCTCTCGCGCAATTTTATTAACGAAAGTAAAGATCATGATTTTAAGCTAAAAGGCGAGTTATTTTCTCCAGTGGGTATCGCTATTCAAAATACTGTTATATTTTTAGTTGATATGAATAGAATTACTGGTATTTCAACAATTAGGGGTCAAAAGGTATCAGAGTGGGACACATTCTTGAACGACTTAATTTTAATAGATAAAAAAAATAATGGCTACAGCAACAAATTTGAAAAAGTTTTTTGTTATTAGCTTATTAAGTGGAAAGCTTCAAAAGCTTAAAATTGATCTTTCTGGTTGTTCTCACAATGGAATAGAATACAGCTCTCAAACTCAAACACTTTTCATCGCTGGAAATAAAAAACATTAGCTTGGAGAACTCGGAAATCAAGTTATTATGTGTTATTCATTGAATCTGAAGGATATTTCTACTATAATAGTTAGTGAATCTTATATTTGGACAGTTTTTTGATGAAATTAAGCTTAGAAAGCAAGAAAATATTCTCATTTCAGATTGGAATAGGTTTAATAATTGTGAAATTATTTTGAATTACATGCAGGAGAATTGTCTATCTTAAAAATATTTGAGTTAAAAACTTCTGGTTTGGCCGATTTTGATTATTCTCAAAAAAAATGGAGTCTTTTCAGTGCCAGATCTTATAAAAGAAAAGGTTAAAGTATATAAAGATAGTAATTAGCTGTCTTAGAATAAAAAGTTAAAAGGAGAAAAAATGAAAAGAGTATTAATCGTTTTATCAATTATTTCATTGGTATTTATTGCTTCTAGTGCATTTGCAGGAGGTGGAGGTGGAGCTATATGTAAACTCAATCCAAAGTATTGTACTCGTTAAGTACTAATTAAATAACCAAGTCCTAGTTTTCTAAGCTAGGACTTAATGAAAAAAATAGAAAGTTGTTCATTAAACCTCAAGGATTTTGAGTAAAATTATAAAAATTAAGAAATTGTGAGCAAAGTGCACACGAAGAATATTAGTTTAAAAGATCTGATCCATTATCTTTAAGCCATAATATAGATTTTTTAAATATCCCCTGAAGCTCTTTTCTACGACGAAGGTAATAAACTCCAAATCTCTCTTGGTGAGAAATGAGATCATTGATTATTCTTAACTCCCCAGAGGCTAATTCTTTTTTTATTGCGTAATTTGGGAGTAGGGCCCATCCTTCTGAAGATAAACAAAGGTTTTTAGCTGTTGCAATATCATTGGTTCTGGAAGCAATATTTTTTAATCTAAAGCCATTATTTATATACTTCTCTGGGTCAATTCTTTCACAAAAAATATGCGGACAACCTTCTAGAGATTTAATATCTTTATAAGTATCAAAGTCTTTTTTTGAAACAACTACAGAAATCGGCTCATCTATACATTGTTCAAATATTAAATCTGGAGAAAAAGGTCTTCCACAGTCAAAGCCTAAATCAACTTCACCGTTTAATAGGCTTTCCTCGACGCCTAGCTCTGTAGAAATAAAGCTTATGCTATCTATGCCCAATCTTTTTTTTAATACTTGGTAATTGTTTGCAAGTATTAGAGCTGAAAATTCTCTTGTAGCTCCAATTCTTAAATGAGTTTCATTATTTGTAATTTTGTTTTGAGCGAGAATATAGTCTCTGGTTAGCTGATTGAACTTTTTTCCAGTAGTAGTTATTTTCCATCTTCCACTTGCTTTTATTAAAAAATTACCTTTACTTGCAATTCTTTTTAGTTGTCTTGAGATTACAGTTGGATCCTTATTTAGTTTATTCACTAGAGACTCAATGCTAAGACATTGCTCAAAATGAACAAGTAGCTCAGCCTCAGTAGTAGTAAGTATCGAATTCATACGTAACAAGTATCAAAGCTTGCTCCTAATAACAAGTCTTATTGCTATAAATGTTATTGATAGCTAGGATAGGTTTTGATATCTATAGATTCCACTAATTAATAAATACAATAAAAAAGGAAGTATTTGATGAAAAAAATGATTATCTCTACAGTTCTGTTACTAAGCTCTTTGTCGCTCTATGCAGCTCCATTAATCTTAAAGTGCAATACCAGTAACGGTCAAATCCGAGTTAATATTCAGTCACTTGTTGGTGACGGCTGTAACTTTGATAGATTTAGGTACGGAGAAGATAAGAGGTATAGTATTGAGCTTTGTGATGGAGTAGATGCTACAGGTGTAGTAGAAGTTCTTGATATTGATGGGAACTGGATTGTAGCTGAGGAGCTATCTACTGAGGTTAATTGTAGGACCTGGAGAAATATTTCGACAAATTATTCATGTCCGCGCAGAGGGCGATACAGGCATTCAGGAAGGTGTGATTAATACTAGAGAAAGAATTAGTCCTGACTCGAAAGAGCTAGGACTTAAAAAAGAAGAACAAAAAATTAAGAAATTTTGTTTTAAAAGGCTAACTTTTATATGTATGTAAAATAAATCACTAGAAATTAAAACATCTGAAATTTATTAAAGTTCAAAAAAATTGAGCGGGCCAAACTTGGTCCGTTATTTTGTTCAAAAAGGTAGTGTATAGAAGCTAGACGATTATGTCCTATTACTATTTCCCAGCGAAAATGTCTTGCTTAACGCATTAATATTACAATACTCCAGTATTAAAATATTGGAGTCAACAATGGGAAAAGTAAGCATGGATGCTAAACAAATCAAACTTTATAGGCTTGCCTGTGCAGTATTAAGTGGAAAATACTCCATAAAACAGTTTTCTGAAATCTCTGGAAAATCATATAGGCAGTCACAGAGAATTATTAAGAGAGTTAAAGAAGAAGACTTCTTCGGAGTTATTCATAAAAATTCTGGTAGTAGTCCTGAAAATAAAACTCCTGAAAAAATAGAAGCCTTAATTATTGATTTATTAACTTATAAGTATAACGGTTTTAATTTAACTCACTTTGAAGAAATGCTTCAATCTCATGAAAATATTTCTATTGCTAAATCAACCCTCCACAGAATTGCTTCAAAACACAATCTCGTAAAGTCACCAAGAAGGGCTAAGAGAAGATCTTTCAAACCAAGGCCTCGGATGCCCCAAGAAGGAATGTTAATTCAATTTGACGGGAGTGATCATCCTTGGTTCGGGAATCACAGATCAGACCTTATAGCAGCAATAGGTGATGCTATTGGAAAGATCGTTGCTGCAGAATTTTTTTATGGAGAAAAGTCTATGCACTCGCTAAAAGTTATTAAGAAGGTCGTTGATGTTAATGGTATTCCAGAAGCATTCTATATGGATCAAGCTGGAATTTATGGAAAGATTGATCGAGAGTGGGAGTCACAAATATCGAGAGCCTTTGAGCAGTTAAATATTAGGTTAATACTAGCAAATTCACCACAAGCGAAAGGGCGTGTTGAGAGGCTTTTTAGAACCTTGTAAGGCAGACTTGTAGCCGAGCTAAAGTTTTACAATATACAAAAAATTGAAGAGGCAAATGATTTTTTGAAAAATGTTTTTATAGATAAATTTAACAAACAATTTTCAGTGGAGCCTGCGTGCTCAGAGAAAGCCTATAGGAGAAATATTTTTGGAAGTTTAGATCGAATATTTTGTAAAAAAGAAAGACGAAAAATAGGAGTAGGAAATATATTTTCTTACGACTCATTAACTTGGTTAATTAATGAAAAGTTTTGCTATAGAGGAAGAGAGGTGAATATAAATACCCACATTGATGGATCTCAAAGTTTTGATATTATGGGAAAAGAAGTTTATCCAAGGCTAATAAAAAGCCAAAGGGTTTATGGGCATAATAAGCAAGTAGTGTGACTCACCAAGTAAGACATTTTCGCTGGGAAGTTAATAGGACACTTTCGCTGGGACTCAACATCTTTCAAAAAAATTGCATAAACTTTCGACACTTTCAAAATGAGTAAGTCAATTTTACAACTGATCTATCAGAAAATTTAAGAATCACTTAGAATTTAATTAATATAAACAACGTCTTGAGCTTAGGGTGATGATTTACGCTACAGTTTTGGGACAATATCAACATTTGGTTTATGACCACAAAATTGGAGATGAAATTATGAAAAGATTACTGGTTGGATTATTGGTGTTAGGTAGCTTTAGCTCATTTGCAGATACTATTATTAAGAACCCAGGGATTGAAAATGGCACTAAAATTGTTGGAACACCAACAGCTAAATCTTTCAAAAAGAATATTAGGGCATATATTTATGGTGTTATGAATTGTACTTTAGTCTACAATTGCGGAGAACTTGAAACTGCTAAAGATAACTTCTCTAAAGACAGCGATTTAAATGGTATTTGTAAGGTTCAAGGATTCACAGAAGCGCTGGGACATACAGTCGGTACAATTATTAATCCATTTGGGAATATTATAAAGGTAAATAATAACGGAGTTGTTGTCTCGAAAAAGTTAAAAGAATCAAGACTAATGCCTAGTACTGAATCGGCATCAAGAAGATATCTTCCAAGAAACACAACAGCTGATGGATGGTTTAGACATGATGGATTTGTTGAAGTGATTTATGAAGCAAAAAGTAAAGATGTTATCACATCTATTTCATGTAAATAAAAGACTAATTAAATAAAGAGTCCTTGCTCGAAAGAGCTGGGACTTTAAAAAGAAGAATAAAATTCACTCATCAAACTTAGTTTTTTTGAGTGAAAACATAAAGACAAAGAAATAAAAGGCGAAAGCCATAAATAAAATATTAGTTTAAAAGATCTGATCCATTATCTTTAAGGTGTCCCTTCGGCTAGCCTGCGTGAATTAGCCCTTCAAAAATGAGATCATCGTCTCGCCCCAGCTTAACGTGTCCCTTCGGCTGGTCTGCGTGAGCTCATCCTTTAAGTAATTTATACTGATAAATTTGTTTCGAAATTCCAAGGCATCCATTTCTCAGGACTCTTAAAAACGTTACTCCTACTTTGGCCAAGAGCTGTTAAATATTCAAAGGGATTCTTACCAGCGGATACACATGTTTGGATCAGACTCATCATAATATCCCCAATTAAGGCTCCATGCTGAGTCTTATAAAACAAAGAATTTTTCCTATGAACTATTGCTGTCTTTATAAGCCTCTCAACAATGTTGTTACAAATTGGTGCTCCCTCAACTCTTAAAAATTGAGTAAGTTTATTCCAATGCCTAAGCAGGTATTGAATCGCAAGACCCATATTGGAGTTAGGTTCAACTTTATCTAAATTAAACATCTTAAGGCACCAGCGTCTCATCTTAACCATGACCTTAGTGCACTTCTTTTGAAGAAATGAAAGTCTTTGATTTGCTGTTAACCTCCTGGATAAAGCTATTTTCTCTACATGATATATTTTTGCAAACAAACTTATTATGTAACTAATCTTCTGAGGCTCTTCTTCATACACTACTACAAAATTTCGGCGACAATGAGTTAAGCAATTACAAATGATTGTCTGCATCTCGTTATTTATATTTGAAGCTAGAGCATCACTCATTTGAATCATTGGATTGTCGTTAGTTCTAAGCTTCAACAATGAACTAAAGTTTTCACCAGCATGTCGATTACCAGTAAAGAAAAGCTTTATAACTTTATCTTTTAGCTTACTGACAACTCCTGTTGTATATAATCCTTTTCTTTCATTTTTAGGTGGTGAGAAATCTATAATTTTTGCTGTGGTGTCATCAATGTAAGCTAAATCTCCATTTGCAGCAATTTCCTTAAGATTGTTATAAATAGCAAAACAAGGAGCTGCTAAATGCTCTATACGCTCCCACTGTGTACTCTCTGGAACTGGCATATCCATTCGACTTTGAATTTTTGATAATCTGAACATTGGAACTCCAAGTTCATAACGACTCAGAGCAATCATTGCATCGCTTGTAGCATCAAACTTAGACTTTTCAACTCCATCAGGCAGGCTTGCTGTAAATACTTCTCCACAGCCGGAGCATCTAAGTTTTTCAAGTTCATACTCCGTTGCAACTAAAGGAGCACTTCCTCTAATAGTTATAAAGCTGCCAACATCAATATTGTAGAGATTTCCGCGATCACATGCCGGACATCGATCCCCAGACTCTAGCTCATCATGATTACAAATGACTTTTTTAGCTCCAGTAAATTTATCTTTACCATTTTTACCATTGCGACCTTTGCCACCAGCTCTGTTACGTGGTGGCTTTGGTAGATCTTGTTTGTTCTTTTTATCAGATTCTAAATTATCTTTCTTTTCAGATTGAAACCCAAATAGTTTCTTTATTTTTTTGATATTGAGTTTATTTCTCTTGAGGAGTTTAGACATCCAACTCATGCCAGATAAAGCATCGTTTATAAGCTTCTTTTGCTCATCCGATAAATTGCTTGAATTGATATCAGCTTTTAACTTTTGAAGTTCTTTTTCTGTCAGTTCAACTGTATTTGGTTCATTCTTTTTCATTAAACAAATAATAAATTATTTATCACGTATGGCCTATTACTTTTTTAAATTAATTTTTTCCAATCATTACTATTAACTTCACCTGCAAAGACTTGAGGTGCAATAAGTCTTGTAAGTTCATCTTTTGTAATACTTCGATGATTTCTTCCTTTTACAGGCCACCAAGGGATTTTACCTTTAGACAGGCGTCTCATGCAAAGCCAAAAGGCCTCACCATCATATACAAGAATTTTAATAGAAAAGTTTCTTTTGTTTTTGAAAATAAACAATGCTCCAGACTGTGGGTCTCTTTTAATTGTTGATTTACAGTACTGCTTTAATCTATCGATTCCTTGCCTAAAGTCGACAGGTTCAACAGCTACAAATACTTTTTGATCCTTTTTAAGATTGATCATGATGCTCTATCCTTCAATATACTTGATACTGCGGAGGCATTCAGATCAGGTAAATGAAAATTGATTTTTGTGCCGGAACTTGAGATGTATTCGACTTTACCTATTGATATAGATTCCTTGTGCTCAACCTCAGGAGGTGTAGCAGGTGATAGTTCAACAAACTCGATTGAGATATCACTCTCTAATTCAAAGGATTTAATTCTCTGGGCAAGAAGTACAGTATCAATTTTTAGTCTTTTTGCAACATAAGACCTTGATGACATAGAAATCAGTTCTAAAAGTTCAGCCATTATAGACTCAGGTACAACAAGGGTTCTATGGTCAGGTGTTTCTTGTCTCCATTGGTCAAGTCGTTCCCGGAAGTTTTTTATTGAGTAATTATTCATCGTCTCTCTCCTTAAAAATCAGTTAAGCTGGGGCGAGACGATGATCTCATTTTTGAAGGGCTAATTCACGCAGGCTAGCCGAAGGGACACGCCAACTGTAGCCAAGGAAGCGTCTCTGTTGAAATGAAACAATGGGAAAAAGAAAAAGCCGAAGGCATAGAACAAAACTTTGAAGATGAAGAAATCTCTGGAGAACTACAAAGTAAACTAACTAATATGCCTGTGATTGATTCTGAGGAAGTAGAGATTCCACCTGTACCAGTTCAAGTAGTTCGCTACTAAAAAAATTTAACTTCACTGCTCATTTTTTACTTTATTAAAGAGCAATCTTAAACGAGCGAAGGGCCTAAGATTGGCCCTTCGTTCTTTCTTTATAAATTCATTGTATTTTCATACTCGTATTGATTAAAAACCTAGTGTTTAAAGAGATCACTCTCAACTGAACTCACCTTCTTATAAAACTAATCTATGCGACAAACAGTCACACATGCGGCAGCCTGGCTCCACATAAAAGCTTTATAGCCATGGACCCAAGTTTCATCACATTTTGTTTTAATGACTTCACCATTTAAGTCTTCACATGCATTTATCGATTTGGATTTTGCTACATCTATAAGGTTGCCACTAAAAGGATAAACTCGGTAATCGTTACCAGCTCTTCCTTTCGCGGCTGTTTTTAAGATTAAAACTTCTGCTGACATAGCAGAAAAACTTCCTAGTACCAACATTCCAATTAATAGTTTTTTCATAATTTCTCCTCGAGCTTTCGCTTATAATTTAAATGGTTCTTTAAAACCGTTTATATAGTTTTTATTTAGCTTTCGCCTTTTAATTCTCTATCTTTATGTTCTTGCTCGATTAAGCGGACTTTTTCGAGCAAGTCTTAATTTTTGTTATTTAAGTCTGAACTTTCTCATTCAGACTTTGTTTCATTTCCTAGTAGTTTATGGACTTATAATTCGCTACAGTTTGGAAAGTTTTTCAAAATACTCTTAAGCAATACCCTAGACTTTGCCTTTCTGAAAATTCCACCAACAAGGCCTGAAGTTCCACTAGCACTCCCTGCATAAAGTTTCTTATTGTCAGAAATTCGAGTAATACTAGCAGTTGCATCATTGTCGCCTACAATTTCATGATCAAGACCATTCCATTCACCAACAGTAATATCAGTCCAAAACTTAACTTTATATTTAGCATCAGCTTCATCTTCATCAAACTTCTTTGTGAAGCCTTTTTTAGCCATTTCTGCATCAATGATTTTCATTGCCTTTTCTACCGATAAATGTAAACGATAACCGTCTTGTCCTATCGCTGTATATGTACAGTCAGAGTTAGCAAAAGATGAAATACTTCCTACTGCCAATAATCCAATTAATAGTTTTTTCATAATTTCTCCTCGAGCTTTCGCTCATAATTTAAATGGTTCTTTAAAACCGTTTATATAATTTTTATTTACGTTGATGAGTATACGGTAAAGGCGCCCCGCACAAAAGACTGTGTTACAAATTTACATACTGCGAAAATAACTGTATACTTTTTAGACACTAAAGAATATCCCAAAGTATTGAAATTACTTAAATATCCAATGAATTTACAAAGATTACCGGCGGGTGTCCAAAAAATGGACAGTCACAACTTCTTGATTTTATTCAAAATACTACACCCTCCACATAAAGCAGAATATAAAAATTCAAAAAAAGTACTCGATACCAGGTTATTTAGAAATTAAAAGACACTTAATCTCAACCCGTATTTGGCGGCTGCTCTTTTAAAACGACCCCCCAAAAGTTATCCCAATCTTCGAAAATACAAATATCAAAAATTGCTCTAATCTTCTCCCAAAGAGCTCTCTTTGTTCCCATCCGCTCTAAAAGCCTTTTGAATTTTTGACAACTTGCTTGTTGAACTTGATCCAATAAAAATGTCAAAAACATCGTGTTGATAAAGTTAAGTGATAAATTATTATTACCGTGTCCATAATTATGTTCTAAATTGTAATCCTGATTTTTTAGTGTATTAAAAGTTTCGTTCTCTATTTTCCAGCGTGTTCGACCTCCTTGAACTATCATTCTTATGCTTGTTGGTGTTGTCTCTATATTTGTTATGTAAGAAAATTTCTTAACCTCTTCTTTGAGCTCTCCTTTTCTGTTAGTCCAGCTAATATTTTCCTTAAAGTTTACAAAGTGAACTTTAGAGGAATCTCTATCTTGATTTAACTGAAGGTTTTGAGCGTATTCATAAGTTTTAGTCTTCAGCTTTTTAACTTTATCTCCAAGCTCAAAAGTATCGACTTCTTTGATTGTTAGTTTGCTCCTTTGCTGCTCCCTGAACTTCATAAAAAGAGTACTCTTTGTCTCTTTTACACTGATTATATATGGATAATCATAGCCTTCGAGAAGCCTAACTAGAGCTGTATTTGCATAGAGAGCATCTAACAAGAAGATAACTCTCAACTTTGGATGATCCTGTTTAAACCTTTCCAATAATCTTTTAAAAGCATTATATTCACAATCATTCTTTTTTATCCCATCCTGTTTCATAATAGGCTCAGGATAAAAACTAATAACTTCTTTTTTATTTGGATGAACTAACGAAGCGGCTAAAACATTGTGACCAAAGCGGGTCTGTTTCTCATCGTTATCTTCGTGGTACAGTGAACATTGGTTACATCTAATTTTATTTGAGGAAAAGTAACCAGTGCCATCAACAGCAAGAAGATAGTATTCTTTATCCTCAATATCGATAAATGAGAACTGCTCTAAAAGTTTTGTTTGTTGAATATGTGAAAAGAGATCCTTAAAGATCGGCTCTTCTCGGTTCGTAGTGGGATGCCCTGTTTCAAGACTAATCTACTAAAGTAAGCACAAGCTCATTTTCTGATAAAATAAATTCACCACAAACTATTTTATTTGAAAGGAGAGCTTATGCTT
>CAKZUQ010000027.1 GCA_937923325.1 uncultured Bacteriovoracaceae bacterium | reverse complement strand
TCATTGGGAGGATAGATTTTGAAAAAAGAAGAGATAGCTGATTTTGGAAATGAAGGATTTGGGAATTTGAGAAGAAGTCAGTAAAGTTTTTGAGAATTTTGTTCTCGGAAGTGAGAAAAGAAAGTTAGTGAAGAATTTGGGATAAAAAAAGCCATCCCGAAAGATGGCTTTTTAACTGCTTTTAAAGAATGGTGCCCCGACGCGGACTCGAACCACGGACACAAGGATTTTCAGTCCTTTGCTCTACCAACTGAGCTATCAGGGCATTCTTTTCAAAACGTGAGATATAATTTAATTTCTTTGTGTAGATTAGTCAATTAAATTCTAGTATTATTTAAAAAAAATTAAAAGAAAAACGAGTGATCATGAGTGTTAAGATTGTAAAGAAGACCCTAAGTAATAAATATTTTACGTTTGATGCAATGGCTATCTTGCCAAGTAAAGACGAGCCAGAAAAATATAAATCTGACTGGGGTATCTTTACACACGGATATACTGCAAGTAAGAGAGATTGCCTACCCTGGGCACAAAGACTTGCAGAGAATGGAGCACCAGCTGTTTTTTTTGACTTGCCTGGTCATTACCTTGGTGGATTTCATGAGGTTGATAGTTTTGAGGACTTTAAATCACATGTTCATGAGTGTTTTATCGATGCTTTTGAATTTTTAAAAAATGCTTTAGCTGAAAATAGTTACTTAATTGAGTGTGAGAAAGTCGTATTTGCAGGTCACTCATTGGGTGCGATGTTGTCACTTAAGGCCTTAGAGATACCATTTTTTGAAGATTACGAACGATTAGCGATTGGTGTCGGCTTAGGAATTGGTCAGCATAAAACAACTCACTTATTTGAGTCTTCATTTTATCAAAAGACTTTAGATGTTAGACGTCAGTTAGTAAGTCCTGCGATTGATTCAGATTTAGTTTTTCCTTGGATCAAAGAAGAAAAATTAAGCGTCACTCTTAAAGGTCAAAGAATTCATTTAATTTGTGGAAAGGATGATGTTGTTGTTGGAGAAGGTGGAGTTGAGGCTCTTCAGTTTAGTTTAAATGAACTTGGTAATGAAGTTACAGTAAACGAGCCTAAAAAGCTTCCTCATCATGAACCCACATTAGCAGCGACGCATATTTATTCATTCTTAAGAAGAGAACTAAAGTGGTAAAATTACTTTTTCTAATATTTGTCCTCTTTTTTTCAACAAAAAGTATTTCATCACAGATAAAGATTGCACTTCCTTTGATCCCAAATTGGTCTTCATTGGATCAATCAGGTTTTATGGATGAGCTACTAAAACTTCTTAAAAAGAATGGATTAAAAAACTTTGAAACAACTCAATACCCTGTTAAAAGAGCAATACAAAACTTCATCCTAAATCGTAATGATTGTATTGCCGGTGGAGACAAAGCATTCGCTAGTAGGTACTCAAAAGAAATAATCCTAAGTTCCAACCCTATTTTTAAGACAGATGTAAGCTTGTACCTTCCTATAGGCCACAAGAATAAGATAAGTAGTTTAGATCAGCTAAAAAACAAACCTGTTGGTATTCTCAGGGGCTTTTCAGGTTCTTTCTCTCATCTTGTTAAGAATAAAGGACTTAAAATTCTTAAAGGAAACTCAATTGATCAACTTATATTGATGTTAAATTCAAATAGAATTCAAGCAATTATATATAATGGAACATCTCTTAGCTTGGAAAATCGAAAATTCGTTGATTATAATGGAAGAATAACCTTGATGAGTTATTTAAATACAATTCTCTGTAAAGAAAATAAGGTAAATTCAAGTTTCATAAAAAACTTTAATATTATTTATAGCAAAGTTTTGAAATCTAAAGAGTATTATGATTTATATTTTGAGAAATATAAGATGAGTTCTCCATTTATTGAAAAGTAATTTATTTTTTTTTAAGATTCTTTAAAAGCCCTACTCTCCCTGTTCTTTCGAGAGAAGTCCCTTTGAATATTCGCTTGAATTGTCGGTTGCTGATACTTTCTAAGTCAGTTTGCTCATAGGTTTTCAAATATTCAGGACTCTCCATGATATCAGATCTATTGAGTGGTTTAATATTCCACGGACAAACATCCTGGCAGATATCACACCCAAAAATTTCTCCTGATTCTGTAGGGTAACCTTTAGGCGCATCTGCGTCTTTAAACATTTCAATTGTAAATGTACTTATACACTTACTTGCATCAATTATTTTATTATCAATAATTGCATCAGTGGGGCATGCATCAATACATCTTGTACAGTTACCACAGTGGTCAACTTCAATAGAGTTTTTTTTAAGTTCAAGTTTTTTATCTAGAAGAATTGAGCTGATTAGAAAGTAACTTCCAAGTCTCTTATTGATTAGCATTGAGTTTTTACCAAACCATCCAAGCCCAGCTTTTACTGCCATATCTCTTTCAAGAACAGGTTGAGCATCAATTGAGAGTTTATAATTATCTAGCCCCAACTCATTTGCGACATGAGTTAGTTTGTCTTTTATCCAATAGTGATAATCAATTCCATCGAAACCCTTAGTGTAGGCGGCAAATCTGTGATCATCATTTTCTTTATTTAGCTTTGCTGCTGGAGTGTAGTCAAATAAAAAAACAAGAGAGCTTTGGAATTCAGGGAAAAAGTTTTTAATATCAGATCTGATATCTTTTCTATGGTCGGCCATATATCCTAAAGGACCATTTAAATTTTTCTCTATCCACTTGTTAAAGAACTTATAAGTACTAGGTTTTGATTCTTCAATATAACCCCAATCAACAATCTGCATTGATTCTAATCTTTCGATAGACATTGATCGCAAAGGCTTCATAGTGATTAATCCATATTTTCTATTATCTCTACTCGAATACTATTTGAAGTTCCTTCTTTAAAAAGTTCACCACTACCATGGGTAATAACAATCTTATCATCATTATTAACAAGTGATTGTTCTTTTAATTGATCAATCATTTTATCCTGAATCACTGCTAAATCTTTTTGCTTCTCACAAAAGTAATATGGCGTAATTCCCCAATAAAGAGACATTTTCCTCATAATTTCTAGGGAGTTTGTAACTCCTAAAACTCTCACGTTTGATCTAAAACGACTCATTTTTAAACATGAATGACCTGATTGTGTAACAGAAAGAATCCATTTTGCATTTGTTTTTTCTGCAATAATTGAAGCAGCTATTTGTATTGAACTTGAAACAGAATCTACTTTCATGTGGCGCAAATAAGGTCTAACACTTGGAGTTTTTTCAGCTTCTGCTACTATATCATTCATCATCGTTACAGATTCTACAGGGTATTTACCACCCGCAGTTTCTCCACTAAGCATAACAGCATCAGTCCCATCCCAAACAGCATTAGCTACATCATTGGCCTCTGCTCTTGTAGGCCTTGGGTTAGCCGTCATGCTTTCTAACATTTGAGTCGCAGTAATAACTGGAGTACCTACAAAATTACACTTTTTTATAATTTCTTTTTGAATTGCAGGAACAAGATGGTTTCCAACTTCGACCCCCATATCTCCACGGGCAATCATAATACAATCAGTAACTTCGATGATCTCTTCAATATTTTTTATCGCCTCTGGTTTTTCAATTTTTGCTATGATTGGAGTCATCTTTTTATATTGACTCAACAATGACCTAACTTCAAGAATACAATCTTTAGTTCTTACAAAACTTAATGCCACATAATCAACATCGTGCTTTAAGCCAAATAGTAAATCTTCTCTATCTTTTTCAGTAAAACTTGGAGCCGATACATTTACATTTGGAAGGTTGATCCCTTTATTAGATTTTAACTCTCCACCTGTAACAATTTTAATTTTTAAGACATCACGATCTTTTTCATAAGCCTGAGCTTCCATTAAACCATCATCAAATAGAATGATGGCTCCATCGTGTGCATCAGTAACAAGATCTTTATAAACTGTAGGGATAAAACAATCTTTATATTCAGGGTATTTATCTTGAACGTGACTTGGACCAATAACCCACTCTTGGTTTTCTTTCAGAATTAAATTTTCAGGTAACTTATCAACTCGAATTTTTGGCCCTTGAAGATCGCATAAAATGGCCACTTCATAACCTGTATTCTTACTTGCCTGTCTGATATTATTAATAACTTCAGCATGACCTTCATGAGTTCCATGACTCATGTTAAGACGACAAACATTCATACCGGCCATAATTAGTTTCTCTAACATTTCAATTGAGTTTGAACTTGGACCAATAGTAGCGACTATTTTTGCGCGGCGACTCATAAGATGTGCTCCTAAAATTTTAAGTGAGGTATAAATTTATCTTAGGATAAAACGGGTGGCAAGTTAACTTTCAGTAGAGTCTTTATTAAGCTTTTTGACCAATACTCATTTCAGCATATCGCTCCATTTCCTTGATCTTTTGGCGATTTAGGTCTTGTAACTTCTCCATTCTACTTTCATATTGAGTAATTAGCCTTTCACGCTCTGTGTCTGACGCAAGTGTCAATCTTGCTTTCTCTCTATCGAAGAACTTCTTATTAGTATCTATAATTTCTTGATATTTAGTAGCTTGGTCTTTAAGTTTCTTTTCATATCCAAATGTAGTGTCATTTAACTTTTTATTATGAGTCAATCTTTGCTCATCAAGTCTTCTATCAAAGTTTTTCTGTGCCAATCTCATGCCATCACGTAATTGTGTTTCACGCGTCTTAGCAGCTTCTCTTTCTAATTTTACTTCGTTGTCGGCACTACTTTTAAAAGCCTTCTGTTGTCTAGAAATCTCATCCTGAGTTTTCTGAACAATATCTCTAATTTTGTTCTCAAAGTTTGATTGAATTTCTCTGTTCTTATTTTCAAGATGGTTAACTTTTTGCTCTAATCCAGCTTTAACTTTTTCAATTTTCAAATTACTTTGTTCTCTTAAAAATGCCGAATTATGAGAATTTTCCTCATGAAGTCTTTTTTGAAGTTCACGTTTTTCAGCATTCATTTCATTACGAGCAATAGTGAAATTTTCTTGAGAAGCCTGAGCAGCTCTATCCATACTGATTGCATAGCTTTCTTTAAGATTATTTATTGTCTCTTTAGATTGAGATTTAACATCATTAACTTTAGACTCATTAAGTTTATTATTATACTGTAAAGATACTGCATGATCATGCTCTTGCTCTGCTTTTAAATGTCTTTCTTTATTCCTCTCAGTCTTATTAATTTCAGTCATGGCACGTTTTTGTTTTTCCATTTCTTCAGCATGATCTAACTTAATATCACGATATGTATCCTGAAACTCTTGAGTTGCTTGAGTTTGTTTTCTCTCACTATTTTCTTGAAGAGTAAGTCTCTCATCAGCAATTGTTGCTATTCTTCTTTCTATTGCACGATTTTCAGCATCTTTTTGTTTTTCTGCAATTTCAGCATTAATACTACCTGCACCAATTCCTTGAGACCTATGCTTAAGCTCCATCTCTCTTAGAGATCGGTTATATCTTTTTTCTTGTTGAGTAAACCTATCACTAAACGCTTGATTCGTTTTTTTCGTTTCTTTTTGTTGAACATCGTTGATTCTATGAGACTCTTCATTCATACGATCTTGCATTAAACGAACTTTATCTTCAGTGTTTTTCGTTAATGTTTTAAAATTGACCTTCGCTCTATCTCTTGCAGCTAGACTTTCCTCATGTTGAGTATCACGCATTTTTGCCACATCTTTTAAAACTCTATCTTTTAAAAGGTTTCTTTTTTCAATTTCTTCATTTTGAAGTTTATTAATTGATTTCTCATGATTTGAAATTAATTGTTTTTTCTCAGATTGCATTTTTTCATTTACTTCTCTATTATCACCAATTGCATTCTGCTGATAAGCCTTAAGATCACTATCAGCACCTTTTCTAATTTCACCCACTCTTTTATTATAGTTTTCAAGTAAGCTTTTTCTAATTGATTGATTATTTTCTGCTTCTTGCTCTTGGCTTCTAGAAAAGTTTGTTTTGAGTTCAGCAAATCTTGAATTAAAATCTTTTAGATTTGTTCGTCTTTCTTCGTAAAAATCATCTTCATTAGCAATAAGAGCTTTTTCATATGCTTTACTTTTATTAGTCAAAGCCTCTCGTTGAGCTTGATCTAATTTAGTGTATCTATCGTTGAAGTTTTTTTCTAATTCATTTTTTTGTTTTAAGTGAGACCTATCTTTTGATTCGCTTTTATGCTCGAACGAAGCCTTCATCGCTTCAAGATGTTCTTTATTATTTCTGTTGTTGTCTTTAATTTGTTTTTGAAAGATTTCTCTTTCTCTATCAAATTTCTTAGAGTAATCAACACCGTTCATGTGAATCCTTCACTATCACTTATTTTGTATGGACCATCCATGGTCTTAATTTATTGTAACATTTTATGAAAAAGGAAGATTCGGGGTAAAAATTTCACCTTCTACCCCGTATTGATATGATTTTAGAGTCTTATCTGACTAAATCCATTTGTTATTTTTTTAATTCTGAATCAATAATTTCAGAGAAAACACTAATTGCTTGAGCACCCTGAATAAGTTGTCCGTTTACAAAGAATGTTGGAGTTGATTTTACACCAATTGCCTGACCTTCTTTAATATTCTCTTCAACTTTAGCTAAATACTTATTTGAATCTAAACATGCATCAAACTTTTTTGTATCAGCACCAATTTTCTTTGCTGTTTCTTTTAAACTGGCCACTGATAGTTTTGATTGATCATCAAACATAGCATCATGCATTTTCCAGAAAAGTTCTGAACTTTGCTCATTAGCACATAGTGATGCTACTGCAGCTCCCTTAGCCTGAGAGTGAAATGGAAGAGGATATTGCTTAAAGGCAATTTTTACTTTACTTCCATATTTCTTTTTTAGGTCTTTAAGAATAACTGAAGCCTTTGAACAAAACGGGCATTGAAAGTCAGAAAACTCTACAACTTCAACCTTAGCATTAGCCCCACCTGTAAAAGGAGCATCTCCAACTTTTACATCATAAGTTGGTCTTCTAGGCTGCTTAAAAAATACATTGATAGGAGTTTTAGCTGTTTTCTCACCTAACCATCTATCAAGTGCTCCCTTTTTCTTCTCAACCATTAGGTACTGTTTAATTCTTTCTTTAATTTGTGGATTAATTTGTGCTTTAGGAATATTCTTTTCTTTGATGAACCTTGTGATTTCAGCGTCTGTAATTTTTATTTTGCTAACAATATACTTGTTCATATACTCATCATTAGTTAAATCTTTTTTCTTTGGATCTTTTGCCATTAGTTTTTCTAAGATTAATGAGTTTAGTTTATTAAACTTTAAATCAAATTTTTTCTTTTCAATATCATAGAGATCAGATTCTAAGCCGTTTAATAATTCTTTCTCAGTGATAGATATATCACCTATTTTTGCTGCAACTCCGTCACCTACTGGTGCTTTATATGAGTAGCTTGGCTTTGTGTTTGCCTTTGTACAAGATAGTGCAAAGATAGCTGACAAACCAACTAACGCCGCTATTTTTAATTTTAAATTCATGATGACTCCTTTCATTCACAATACTTTAATTTTAAACTATCAAAATAATACTATAAGGGGCTTAAAAGTGAAATAGATCTATCTAAGACAATGTCTTTAACTGACTGATGAACTCTTGATACGTCGCAGAACTACATTCTAATTCTTTATGTTTTCCGATAGACTCAACTCTACCTTGGTCCATTAGAATTATTTGTTCAGCATTTATAATTGTCTCAATTCTATGGGCAACAATTATAGTTAGGGACTTCTCCTGGATTAAAAGAACAAGTTTTCTTAGTGCTTCCTCTAAGTCTGAGTCTAAACCAGATGAGATTTCATCAAATAAAACAATTGGCTTAGTTAAAAAGCAAGATCTAAGAGCAGACAATAATTGTTTTTGTCCAAGAGATAGCTCTTTAGGGTTAATGATTGAGTTTGGGGATACTCCCCAACTTCTAAGATAAGGAATCTCTACCAGAACTCTCTCCCAAAAGGCATTGAACTCATCAGTGTCAACTTGATGAGATAATGTAATATTAAACTTTAATGTTTCAGAAAAAACATGAGAATCTTGGCTGACAATACTTACTTGTTTCTTATATGAATCAATATTTTTCACACGCTCCAAAGAGAATTCAATAACCTCACCACTTGTACAGTTCAAAGTAATCAAAGAGTCTTTTGCTAAAATATCAGTAGATAGTATTTTTAATAAAGTCGATTTACCACTTCCAGAAAGCCCAACAATTCCAATAAGATCACCAGCCTTTGCTTTAAACTCAATATTTTCTAATGAGAAGCTATTGTCTCTATCTTCACTCTTTCCAACTGGATAGGAGAAATGATTGACTTTAATATTAATTGACTCAAGATTAATTGTTTTAAGATGGCCTGCAAATGAAACCGTTGGAAGGTTTTGAATATCTTTATTAAATTCCTGAATTCTTACAAGACCAGTCTTAGCTCTTTGGATACTAGAAATTTTTGATGCAACTTCTTTAATAGGTGATATTGATCGTTGAATAAGATCAATAATTGCAGCTAATACCGCCATTTCAGTAATGTTTGAATATGGAAAAATTAAAACGAGTATAACTAGTAGTACAGGGAATAAAGACTCTGCAATTGAAAAGTATCCAGCATCCCATACGTTTGCTTTTAATTGCTTCTTTAGGAAGTCTTCAAAAACAGCATAGGATTTATTAGAAGCATAATTTCTATTTGGAGTATAATATGTAAATCTAAAGCCTGCTGTTATATTAGCAACGACCCTAGACATATGTCCCATAGACTTCCTTACTGCCATATAAACAACACCCATTTTTTTACTTCCAATAATAAGAAGAACACAGGCGAAAACTTCTGCAATAATAAGAGTAATACCACTGGTAGTATTTAAAGTAATAAAACTAACTAAGCATGAGATAATATAGGTGAAATCAATGAATATCTTAAAAGAGCCTGAGCCAACCATCTCAATCACTGCTTCAGTATCTGAAAGAATACGCGCTAAAACTTCGCCTAGAGGATACTTGCTATCACCGAACTTTCCAATACCAACAGATTCATAGCTTCGAATCCAATTTGAATAACTCTTTGAGCGAATATGACCCAAGGCCAATTGAACATAACGAGATAAACTTATTTGATAAATGATTTGAACAAAATATTCACATATAAAAAGAATCCCAATACTCTTAAGAGCTGGCACAAACTTTGTCTCACTACCATAACTTGAATATAATTCGCTAATTAAAATAGGAGTAAGAAAGCCAAGGTAAGCCGCTCCTGCAAGAGCAAGAAGAATAAGTACAATTAATTTCTTTTGGTCTTTTAAATATAAATAACTAGACCAGCTGTTTTCTGAAGTACTCACTTACTTTATTCTCTCCATCAAATAATTTTTTTGTCTCTCCCATAAAAGGGATCTCATTATCTCTATCTACAAAGATTAGCCAATCACAACTTCTAACAGTTGAAACTCTGTGGCTAGTAAAGATAAAAGTTTTACTATTTAAAAAATCTAATTTTTTAATCTGCGATAATATTTGTTTTTCTAGAATTAAATCAACACTTGAAAAAGGATCATCCCAAAGGATAAAATCAACATCACTGACTAAACTTCTAATAAGCGCAACTCTTTTTGCCTGGCCACCGGATAGTTTTTTTCCATTTTCGCCAACTTCCATCTCTAGAACTTTTTCAATCGTTTCATCCAACTGATCTAGAGCGAACATTTTAATACAATTCTTTACCAACTCCATCTTCTCTTTTGTCTGCGCAAGTCCTAAGAAAATATTATTTTCAATGGTGTCATTATATAAGAATGGCTCTTGTTGAATAAAACTGAACGATAAGTTTTTTTGTTTTAGATAATTACTATAATGCTCTAAAATATATGATTTTCCGATACCTGTGTCACCAACAACCACATTCCACTTATGTTCTTTAAATTTAGGCTTAAGATCCATATTCCAAAACTTTATTGTTGGCTCAAGCGTATCAGAGCCATAGGCTTTAATTTCAGTTTCAGCATCAAGCTCTCTTAGTAATTTTTGAATTCTTCCCCATGAAGCAAAACCTTGACTGGTAACTACGCCAATCCATGAAAGAAGCATCAAAGGTTCAAGGACAAGATATAAAAAACCGGAAAAAAAGATCAAAGCAGTGCCTGGCATATCAGCTTCTTTTACAATTAAAGCCCCCCATATTAGCGAAGCACCTACTCCAATTTTAATAAGGGGAAAGGAAACATTTTTACTGGCCGTAAATTTAAAGAAATTCCAAAGTTCAGCATCTGAATGTTTTTGAAAAAGCTTAAAGAAAGACTTTTCTGCATGAAAATTCTTTATCGTTTTTTTTGCATCATAAGATTCAATTAAGAAATTTTGAACCTCTCCAGCGAGTTCCATCCCTTGCACCATCACAGGCTGCATAAAATAGATAATTGTTGTAAAGATAACTATACAAAGAAGCATAGGTGTAAATGCAATTAATAAATCAGGGTTGAACTCTCTAATTTTTGGCACAAAAATAGAAGTTGCAATAACAATATTTCCAAGTTGTAACAAAGCGAAGCCAACAAAGCCTCTTATTCTATTCAAATCATTAAAGATTGTTTGAAATAACTGACCTTCATTAAATTCTTTATATTTTTGTGGGTTAGCTTTCTCAATTCTACTAATTAACTCTAAACGAAGATTTTTTTGTTGGATTCTTGCCGGATAAAAAAATAACAACCGAGACAAGGTTCTAAAAACAAGTATCCCAAAAGCGAGTAAAATAAAGTCTGAAATTGATACTTTATCCAGACTTCCAGCATTCACTAAGTCTCCAAGCTCTTTTGCCATTAGTGGGATTTCACTTTGAAAGTCGTGCAATAAGAATAAACTAATCGTTGCCCCCAAATAGTAATACCAGAACTCTAGTGAGTGAGCTACTAGCCATGGGATAAAACGTCTATTTAGTCTATATTGCATAACACCTTTTATCATTAAATCTTGAGTACTTGAAGCTAATATTTTAAATACTTGGAAAAATAACGCAGCATAAAAAGTCAAACATTTTTTAAGATTTCTCCTTCCCCCTTGTTTCGTAACTATATTACTTTAAAATATGTTTATGAAATTTATTTTAATAATTTTTCTTTTTACCACGAATACGTTAGCAAGTACTAAATTCTTTTGGGTTCCAAATGAGAGAAATCCTCGAACAGGTACTTGCTATGAAGTTGATACAGACTCTAATGGTCAAAGGTATCAAGTAAAAACAAAAGCCTTAAATTGTAGACCAAAACAAACGGCATTTATGTTTTACTCAGATAAAGGTAGGTGTTATGAAATTGATAATAAAACTAACGGCCAAGAATATTCAAAAAAAACGAATATTAATGACTGTAAAACGAAAAGTACAAAAACGACTTTCTTCAATATAAATGGAAAATCAGGCTGCTTTGAAATTGATATCCCAAGTTCAGGGATGAGTTATTATAGAAAACTTCCCAATAAGAAATGTTCTTCTACTGAGCAGGCTATTTTTTTTTGGGAGCCTAAAAGTGAATTCAGTGGGTCTTGCTATAGAGAAGAAGACTCTCCAGCTGGAAAGATAAAAGTTAAAGTAAAAAGACACGAATGTCGTCCCGAAGACCCGATCTATAAAATGCACAAGAGTTCAGACTTCTTTAAAGGGACTTGTTATGAAATTCATAAGGAATCTCCAAAAAAATATATAAATAAAACAAAGCCGCAAGCATGTAGACCAGAAAACACTGTCTATATTTTTTATAAAAAAGAAAATGCTAAGACTGGTTATTGTTATGAAATTGACTCTCAGACAAAAGGTGAGAATTATATAAATAGAGTAAAAAATAGCTTTTGCAAAGAACAGCTATAAGGCACGATTTTTACAAGATTTACTAACATTTCTTAATCTTTTACGTTGCTTGAAATTCAAAAGTATAAGAAAATAACTTCCAATCTAAAAACCCTACTGGTTTTGTGTTGTACGTTTCTACCCGCTGTACGTTAGTAGTCATCAAATCCCAGAGATAACCGAAATGCAAATGGCCTTATTAATTTAAGCTTTTTGAGTTAGGTTATTCCAAAAAAATCCTATTCAATTTATGCCATTCGTTTTCGCTTCTAAAGGAGCGTAAGATGAAAACAAGATCGGTTATTCAATTACTCTTAACAAGTTTTATTCTAATTTCTGTAACTTCATGTCAGGAAGAAGAATTTTTTGAGAAAGAGTATATTGAGTCTTTTAAAGACAAGTATGAAGAAGAACAATCAAAGATCAACGATGTCCTTGATACAGCTGATTCACCAAACGATGATAATGCATCAACTGATGATAATGCTAACAATGATGGCGATGAAGGTGAAGCATCAACTGATGATGGAACCACTAATGATGATAGTAACTCTGGCGGCAGCAATGGTGGTGACGACACAGAAGAAAATGGTAACAATGACGGCGACAACACTAACAACGACGGTGATGACGCTAACAACGATGGTAATGATAGTGGTGATGACTCAGATAATTCTGACGATGAAAACACTGGACCTGCTACAATTTCTGTTCAGGACAGTTTTACTCAATCAGCAAGCTCATTACAAAAATTAGATATTCTTTGGGTTGTTGATGATTCCGGCTCGATGAGACAAGAGCAAGAAAACCTTGGTAGAAACTTTAACAGCTTTATTGAGGAGTTCTCTACTCTTGGAATTGATTTCAAAATGAGTATTACAACGACTGACACAAGAAGTAATTACGATGGAAAACCTGTTGAGAATTCTCTTGAAAAGTTAACTTCAGATGCCTTGGCTCAAGACAGAACAGACTTTTTACAAAACTTCAATTCAATGGTTCAAGTTGGAACACGAGGTTGGGGATATGAAAAAGGTCTAAAAGCCTCAGAGAGTTTCGTTACAAAACATGCCGCTGAAAACTTTAGAGAAGATGCTTACTTTGTTGTCATCTATGTATCGGATGAGGAAGATCAATCTGAAAAAAGTGTTAGTGAATACCTTGAAGGAATTTCAAGTTGGAAAACAAACCCTGGACTTGTAAAGACTTATAGTATTGTCAATACAGCGGGTACTGGTCATTATACAAGTGGATATCAAAGGTACAAAGAGATGAGTGACTTAACTGGTGGGTATATAGCAGATATTAATGCTGATTTTTATACAACACTTTTAAAAATGGGTGGAGATATTGCAAAATTGACAAAAAGTTTTCCACTTAGTCAGACACCCTTTGATGCATCAGCAATTAAAGTCCTAGTTGATGGAGTTGAATCTTCTAGATGGACTTATGATGAAGCAACTAGAACTATTTCTTTTGAAGATGGGCATGAACCTAATGTTAATGAAACAATTAATATAACTTACGAGGTAGAGTCATAATGAATAGATTAAACCACCTCCTAATCCTTTTTATTTTGACTCCATTATTAGGTCAAGCCGGGGAAAAAGACCTGTATGACTTCCTCTGGCTTGACCCTGATAAAAAGGTATATGTTCTACAAAATAAGATATATCCAAAAAATAAATCATTCTATATGGACTTTGGATATATCTCCAATCTTTCAAGCTCGTTTGAAGATGTTTCTGGTGCTCAGTTTAAATTTGGTTATTACCTTAGTGAGGAATGGGCACTTGAATTTAATTACAATCAATATACAAGTCAAACGAATAGTACTTATGAGAGTGTTAAGATTGTTAATGATAGTGAGCCTTTTGTGAGAAGAGTAAATAAGATTCAATCTTTATTTGTTATTTGGTCTCCGTTTTACGGTAAAATAAATACCTTTAACAAAATCTACTACTTTGACTGGTCATTTGGAGTTGGATACGGGCAAATGGATGCTGAAAGTAATTTAAACAGTGTAAGAAGTCCTGGCGCTGTTAATACATTTGACTCAGAGTCTTATACACCAGTTCAGTTCAAAAGTAATATAAAGTTCCATATGAATAAAAATATTCACCTTGGTGTTGAATTTCTAAACTCAAATTTCCAAGCTGGCTCTCCCAAATTTCCAAGTAGAAAGGAATGGAAGCAGTCAAACGACTTAATCTTTAGTTTAGGAGTATCATTTTGAATTGTTTTAAATTTATTCTAGTTCTTATTTTTCTACTTAATAACTCTTTTGCCTCTTCAAAAAAAAGAGATCAAGTATACTGGGAAGCAATGGACTTATACAAACGAAAAAACTATTTTTCAGCTCTTGAAAAGATTGGCACTGAGTATAAGTATGCAACTCCTGATCAAAACGTCGGGCATTTTATTGAGAAGCTAGCAAAGCACACAGGTACACATTATTTCAATACATACAAAGACCTTGAACTTAGGAAAATGAATATTCCAACAACTGACCTAATTATGGCCAAAAGAAATTTGTACTTAAAGAAGTATAAATACGCACTTAAGAGACTTCATCGAATGCCTAAAGGGCATAGATTATTTCCAGAGGCACTCTTAGTTGTTGGAACTATTAGATATCAGCAAAATAACTATAAAAAAGCTGAAGAGGTTTGGCAAAAGTGTGCTAAAATAGCTAAGCAAAGAGAAGAATCGCAAGAGCATAAAATCAAAAGATATTATGCTGTCATCAAAGAATCATGTGTCATTAATATTGCTAGAATGAAGTTCAAACAAGAACAATATGAAGAAGCAATTAGGCACTATGAGGACATTCCAAAAGCTTCATTTAAATGGCCATATATATTATTAGAGAAAGCTTGGTCATATTATTACATGGGTAATTATAATAGAGCGATTGGTATTTTAATAACGTATGACTCGCCTCTTTTAGCCAGTTATTTTATGCCAGAAGCAGAAGTACTAAAGGCACTAAGCTATCATAAATTATGTTTATACGATGATGCTTTAAATATTATTGAAAATTATTATAAGGTTTATGCTCCAAGAAGTAATGGGTTAAAGAAAGTTATTAATTCACAAAAAGGAAACCTATATTTTTATAATCTTATGTTCTCTCCTATTGAAGAGTCTGAACAAGAACATGAGTTCCTTAGAAACTTGATTACACAAGTAAGTAAAAGAGTTAAGTACAACTTAGATTTAAATACTCTATATGCATTAAACACAGAACTCGTCAGAGGAGATAAGAAGGCAAATTTAGAAAGAGTGCTTGATATCAGAGTAGATTTAGAAGAGCAGATTAATCATTACGTAAAAGTGTCAATGTACCGTTTTATAAATGAAATCCATAGCCTCTCAACAGAGATGTTTAATATAAAATTAGAAATACTATCAGATAAAAGATCATTTATTTATAAAAGTAAAACAGGAAATAAAATCAAACGTGGTTCATTAAAAAATATTGATAGAAAAAGCTATCAAGAATTTTGGACCTTTCAAAATGCCTTTTGGGCAGATGAGCTTGGAGATTATAGTTTAGGACTAAAATCACAGTGCAAATCTAAATCTAGGAAATAATCATGAAATTTTTAATTTTTTTATTATTCTGTAGTACAGCTGCGTCCGCAAAACAAAAAGTTGTTTACAAATACAAACAGTATGAAAAGTTTGACCTAGGAGATATGGAAATTAAAGGTTCTATTGTAGCTCCAGGAGATTTATCAATAAAAGAAAGAAGAAGAAAAATTTTTAAAAGAAACCTATTTCAGAGACAAAATTTCGACAAGCAAATAATCACAGATATTAAATACATTAGATAATTTTAATTCGGAGGTGAATTATGAAAGAGACAACAACACAGCTTCAACCATCAGGAAAAATCCCAACAGATCAATTAACAAATTCAGTTAAAGAACCTACAAGCCAAGATCTAAACGTAGTCCAGGGTTTCGCTAAATTTATGGATGACGGTGGTGTCTTCATGTGGATTATATTAGCAATGTGGGCTTTTGGAGTCGCTATTGCCGCAGAGAGGATCAAAAATCTTTTCAAATATGATATCGATGGTTCTAGCCTTATGAACGATATTAAAAAGAATGTTTTAACTAATGAAGTTCAAACTGCTATTCAAAACTGCTCATCTTCAAAGTCATTGCTGGCAAATGTTATGCGAAACGGACTAAAAAGAGCTAACCAATCAAAAGAGCAGATACAAGATGCACTAGAAGCAAGTATGTTAGAGTCAATTCCTCATATTGAGAAAAGGCTTGGTTACCTGGCTTTAATTGCAAATGTATCAACACTTATTGGACTATTAGGTACGATTTACGGTCTAATTCAATCATTCGCAGCTGTTGCTTCAGCCGACGCTGCATCGAAAGCTGAACTTCTTGCCCTTGGTATCTCTAAGGCCATGAACACAACAGCATTTGGTCTAATCTCAGCAATCTCAATAATGGTTATTCACTCAATTTTAACAAGTAAAGCAGAAAAGATTATGGGTGAAATTGAGCATTACTCAGTGAAACTAGTTGATCTGTTATCAACAAAAAAGGGTCAAACAGTTCCAGTAACAGCAAGCTCAGAGGACTCAAATAAGGCCGCATAAGGTCTTAATTGATGGAGGTGAACAATGCAAAGAAGAAAACTAAAAAAACCCCCCAAGCTTAATCTAATCCCTATTTTAGATGCTATCTTTATCTTTATTTTCTTTCTTTTAATGTCTGCCCAGTTTTTAGATATTTATGAGATTGGAAGTGATGCGCCTATTACTTCAACGTCAGATAAACACCCGGAAAAAGACCCTTTAAACCTAATTCTTGAATTAAAGGGAAATAAAATAGTGATTAAAACAGGAATGAATGGTACAATCCATAAAACAATTTCTTATAAAAACTTAACTCAATTAAATGATTCTTTAATTGAAATCAAAAACAAAAATCCAAAAGAAACTTCAGCTATCATTAAACCAAACAGAAACTTCGAGTATTTCAAAATCGTAAAAATCATTGATCATACCAGAGAAGTTTTAAAGCCTAATGTTTTTGTTACGGCCGTTGATAGTAAAAATCGTAAATACCCTACCAAAAAGTTATTCGACCAAATTATCTTTGAAACACAGGAATAATCATGAGAAAAACATTTGCTAAAAAACGTGAAAAGAAAGAACCAATGGATATTGATATTACTTCCCTATTGGATATCTTAGTTATTCTACTTGTTTTCTTACTGAAGTCTTATAATGCTTCTGATTTAAAACTAGATCTTGTTAAGAGCTTAACTGTTCCTGACTCCAAAGCTAGAAAGCTTGGTAACCATGCTGTCATTGTACAAGTAGATAAAAATAAAAACATATGGGTAGATAAGAAACTAATTGGAACAATACCCAACTCTGGTTCTGAAATTCCTAGCTTAAAAGAGCTTTTAGAAAACAAGAAGAAAGAAGATCGAGCTCCTGCAGCTAAGAAAGCTAAATCAATAAACTTAGTTTTTGATAAAAACACACCGTATAAATCTCTACAAAAAGTTATGCATACTTCAGCAATTGTTGGTTTTACTGAGTTCAAATTCATTGTGCAAGGAAATTACTAATGAAGATACTTTTAACTTTGTTACTTTTTTTATCATTTCAAGCAATCTCTAAAGTCTCAACAAAAGAGTCTAGAAAACTCAGTAAGTGGCAGATCCTTATGAATCTTATCAACCAAGAGATAAAAACGATTAATAAAGCGAGAAATAAATCCACTGGTTTGAAATACAGACTAATTGAACTCCAATCAGAAAAAATAAAACTTTGGAAAAAGAAAGAAAATGATAATTTCATGGCTAAAAGTATAAAGGGAATAAAGATTACTAGAAGAGAAGCCTTTAAGAAAACGTTATTCTTTTATTCTCAAACAAAAAAACTAGGTTTAAAAACATTAAAAGCTACTAAAAACCCGAGTTACAAAGCTGCTATTTATTATACTCTTGCTTTGAATTCAAGAGACTACTCTTATGACAAAAAAGAGTATAATTTTTTACAATCAGCTCTATATTATGCTCCAAAAGGAACTGATATAAGATATTTAGCGAGAACTTCTTTAGCTGAATATTATTATAATAACAAAAATTATAAAAGAGCAGTTTCTTTATATAAACGTATAATTAAAAATAGAAATGATGAATGGCTTACAAAAAATTTATACAATTATGGTTGGTGTTTACTTAAAACACATAAGTTTAATAAAGCAATTAATACTTTAGAAGAAGCGTATGCACTTAGTGGCCAAGACTTTTATATTGATTTTAAAGACCAAATAATGTCAGGGCTGGTAAATTTTTATGTATTAGGAAAACAGATTACTAGAGGTAAAGAGTTTATATTAACAAAAGTTGATGATAAATATGAAGCTCTTTTCAAATATACTAAAAAAGTCTCTTCTAAAGGTTATAAGTCTGAGTCTTTAGAATTAATAAATTTGACAGAGAGTTATATAAAAGCTCCTAAACAAAATGAAAAGCTAGCTGACTTAAGGTTATTTCAATATGACTTTTACAAGCAGTTTAATGATAAAGATAAAATGTATGAAATTGCAAAAAACCTTGCATCTATAAAACTAAATAAAGACCAGGCTGAAGAAGCTGTTATGAAACTGGCTGAGGAAGTTGGTAATCAACAGCAATTAATTAAAGCCGAGTTTACAAAACATGATCTATCTTACAGTACATCCCGATTAGATAGAATCTTAAGCTACTTTAATTTATTACAAAAAATTGATTCTAAAGAAAAATCTAAGTATCTCTATTATTCTGCTGAGACACTTTATTCTGTTCATGAATTTCCAAAAGCACTAGTTAATTATAAAGCTGCAATTGAAGCTGACGTTAAGAGTAAGTCTAGTATTGAAGTTGATATTAAACTTAAATCAATTGATGCTATTTTTTCTTGTATTGAGTTCTCAAAGCTTAATAAGAAAGACGAGTCTATTGAATTAGAATATGCATACAATAAGTATTTAAGTTTATGGCCCAAAGGAGATAAAGCTCGAAAAATTTACCCTAAGTTATTTACTTTATATTTATTTGATAAAAGGTTTAAGCAAACACAAAAGACAATTGATCTGTACATTAGTTCCTTTCCAAAAGACTTATCTATACAAAAGAAGTTATTTAACCAACAAATGGATATGTTAATACAAGATAAGAAATCGGAACTTATCGCATCAAAAATAGCCCTACTCTACAAGAACTATCTTGGTTATTCACAAAAAGATATCAAGAAGACCGAGGTGATATTGGCAAACTTACTTTTTAACAAATTTCAAATTCTTAATAAAGAAGGAGAAAAGAAAGAAGCTATTATAGGATATCAATCTATCTACCACAAAGATCACTACCCAAAGTCAGTAAGAGCTGATGCTGCTTTTAATGTAGGTATTATTCAAATTGATTTATATAACTCTCCTCAAAGTATTAAATGGTTCAAAAAAGCATTTAAATTATTCACTAAGTCTCAAAGGTCTCAAAGAAGAGATACACTAGAGAAAGTAGCTTTAAGGTCAAGTTTACTACAAGATTTTTTAAATGCCGCTAATATACAAAAAATCGTTTTAGAAGTTTATTGTAATGATGATAAGAAAAAGAATTTAAAAACTTATCAAGACGCTATTATATATGACCTTGCAAATGACTATATAACAAAGTCTCTCTACACTTACGACAAATTTAAAAAATGCACAAATGGACAGACCAAAGTTATAGACCAATACATACTTACTCATTTAATTCACTTTGATCATGAGTCAGATGTCATTAGCTTTTCCAAGAAACCTCAAATAGCTTCAAACTATATGGATCAGATATCTGCGTACTATGAACAGAAATATTGGCAAGTTACTGGAAAGGTTAAATATAGTGAAAGGAAGTTTTATAATTTATTAAGAAAAAATAAATCACAGTCTGCAAAATTATTCATTAAGTCACATATTGCTTTAAAAAAACTTAAAAAGAAGTATGCATCATATTTGAAGGATGCGTTTAAAAGCCCTAAGAAGTTTGAGCCAGAAAAATTTAATAATTCTCTTACTAAGAGAATAAGTGGTCTTAAACCTTTAATTGATCAAGGTGAGAATTTATTAAAAAGTGCTCACCCAGAGATATCAATTCAAACTTTTGATCTAATGAGTGACTTAGTGACAACAATTTCTTCAGAAATTAGAAATATTCAAGTACCTGTTAAAGATTCGAACTTTCAAGCTCAATTTTCAAATCAGATGAATCAAGTTGCCGCCAACATAGCCTCTCAAAATACATCTATCGTGAAAAGAGCGGCTAGATTTAAATCGGTCAACAATCTATTTATTAATGATCATTCAAAATCACATCAGGCCTATAATATTTTACAAATTTCAGATATTAGAATGCCTGCTAGCACAACAGTATCAACTCTAGATCTTGGGGAATAAAATATGAAACCAATTTTTCTTATCCTATTATTAAGTACTCTCATCACTAGCTGTGCACATAAAAAAGGCATAAGGAACGTTGATGAACTAAGCTTAGATGGACTTAGATCTGAATCTTTAAATCGTTATAGTTTCAATAACTTAGCTAATGTTAAAAATCACAAAAAAAGCATTGCAATGTGTCACAAAGGTGATTATAATCAAGCAACAAACAACTTCAAAAAGTCTTTAGACAAAAACCAAAACAACCCTGAATATTGGAATCAACTAGCAACGTGCTACCTACTCAATAATAAGCTTTCACAATCAAAATTTTATTATGATCTGGCTTTAAAAACGTCAAATAAAAACAAGAGAATTAAAACTTTAATTTATAATAATCTTGGAGTCTATTACATGAAACTAAATATGTACCCAGAGGCCTTAGCTTCATTTAAAAATGCTAATAAAGTTTCAAAAAACTTTTTAACTCCAAAATATAATTTAGCTCAAATATATTTAAAATTTGGTTTATACAAAAAAGCTTCTCCTTTACTAAAAACATTACTTGCTAAAGAATCTAGGGATATTGATTTTATTAATAGCTTTGCTCACTTAAACTTAATGACAGGTAAGTATAAATTAGCAAAGAGCTTATATTCTAAAATACCTAAAAAGTATTTATCAAGAGATGATATCGCGACAAACTTTGCCATGACTCTTTACATGCTAGGTGAATATAAAGAGGCATTAAAGGTTGTTTCAGACGCAAAATCGCAAATGCCATACTATGAATTAGCTCAAGATCGCTTAGTTGATCAAATTGAAAATATTCTTAAATAATTTTACACCTCAATATAATTAATCTCATCAAAGTCTCAGGTCCTTTTATGAAATCTTCAACTCTAAATTTAATTTCTCAAATTCCAAGTATAGAGAATATTCAAATGACTAAATCAAAGATACTTCTTGGCAGTGCCGAGAATTGTGATTTCACTTTGAATAATGATTCAGTTTCTCACTATCATGCCATGCTATCGCTAAATAATTCTGGTCATCTAATGATATTAGACCTCCAAAGTAGTAACGGAATTTTTATCAATGGTCAAAGAATTACGGCACCTACTCTTATAACGGAGGGAGATTCTCTAACAATAGGAACTGTTCACTTTGATGTTATAGAAGATGCTAATGAAGTTAAGGTTGAAAATGTTGAAAAAGAACTAAACATCATTACAAGTACAGAGAAGATATATGTTCCAGAAAGAAGAAACGAAAATGAAATACTTATTGATGATGAGTACTGTGATGTTATCTTTAAAGAAGATAACTTCAGGCCACTTACGCAATTACCTCTTCAAGCTTTAGACTTTCAAAATATTGCCTATGAGCAACTAGATGAACTTGACGATGCATTTGAATTAGAAAAAGTTGATTATCAAAACTGTATTCAAGTTACGACATTAGCTTCTGGAAGTGTATTAGATCAATACTATTTACCTTTAACAGATCAAGAGTATTCAGCTAGTGCCTTACCAAATAAAGGTCATATATTTATTGATATTATTGAAGAAAAAAAGATTCCCTTTATTAGTGTTACAAATGGGATGATTCAAGTAAGTGATCTAGAAGGCTTTAGTATAAATACTCAAACTCTCAATATTGAAGATAAATCTCAGGTCATTATTTTGACTAGAGGTACTTTTCAAATTTTTATTGAGGTATCAAATGTACCAAGAAAACTCATCAATATTCCAACATTAATTAGAGAGACTCAATTTTTAAAAGAATCTTCTAAAATATTTGCAGGAATTATGGTTCCAATGCTTTTACTATTATTTGTTAATTTTCAAAAACCAAAAGAACCTAAAAAATTATCTATTATTTATAAAAAACCAACAAACTCAAAAGTAACAGGTAAAAATTTAGCGTCAAAGAACCCTACTTCAGACTCAAAAAATACTGGGCATAAGAAAACAAAACAACCAGATAAGAAAGTTGCCCATAAAAAAGCTGGTCAAAAATCTAAAGCAAAACCTAGAAAAGCACCAAAAATGGCTCAAAAGACAGCACCAGCTAAAGCTGCACCTAAGAAAAAAGCTCCTGTCAAAGCTTATAAATTTAAAATGGCAAGTAACGTTAAATCTCTTTTCTCTAATAGTAAAAGCGTAGCTAAAGCTAATACAAGATCAGTTGCTAGTATCTCCAATAATCAGGCCCTTACTGGAAGCTTAAATACTAAAGTTGCTGGTACGGCCAGTGCGAAAGTTGGAAGTATGGGAAGTGATCTTGCTGGCGCCCAGGCGAGTATGGGAAGCCAGGGACTATCATCTAAAAAAGGAATGGACACTTCTTATATCCAAACTAAGACTGTTGTTCTTGGTTCAATGGACCCTGAATTACTTAGAAAAATTCTCCAAAGATACCTTCCACAGTTTAGACATTGCTACCAACAAGAATTATCAAACAACTCTGAAGATATTAAAGGTATAGTTGATCTAAACTTTACTATTGCAGGGTCTGGTCAAGTTGCAGGAATTAAGGTTACTGCTAAAGACAACAGGTTCTCAAAGCAAGGAACAGATTGTATGGGTAAAGTTCTTAGCATTATTGATTTTCCAAAGCCAAAAGGTGGTGGACGTGTAGCGGTAAGACAACCACTAAACTTTTTTGCTGAGCAAGAAAGAAGTTAGGGCTAACCTATTACAAGTCCACAGTCTGGGCATTCAGATAAATTCGTAGAAAAATGATGTCCACATGCTGGACAAGTAGCTGACTCTTGATTGGGATCAAAGACAGAATTAGCAATTTCCCAGTTCACTTCATGGCCTTCAGTTAGTTTCTGGTAATTATCTTGATAAGCACGTGCTATAACTTCTATATCTTTTTCATAACCTAAAACCTCAACAGTAACAGTACAACCACGAGTACAAGTCTTCTCATTATGGTTTAAAATGAGCTCAACACCTTTAGATTTTAACTGATCTTGAAATTCTTTTGCATCACTAAGTGGCATTACAGCAAGTCTTACTTGTTCCATCTTTTATTCTCCTGATAGATTCATTATAATATAATTCATAAAGATTAGAGGAATTTATTATGGAAAAAACTATATATAATGGAAATTTTATAAAAGTGACTGAGTATAAAGCTGACAATTATACTTGGGAAAAGGCTTATCTGCCAGACAGCCTTTGTGTTATTCCGATAACAAATGAAAATGAAATAGTTTTTATTGAGGAGAGAAGGCCTCATGAAAAAAATAAAATAAGACTTAAATTAGTTACAGGCCATATTGATAACGGTGAGTCTGCTATAGAGTCTGCGAATAGAGAATTACAAGAAGAAGCGGGATTTAAATCAAGTGAGCTTACAGAATTATTCGTCAATCGATCCACTGGGACATTAAATAGTAACTTTCATTTTGTTTTAGCCAAAAATTTAACTAAATCAAAGATTCCAAACCCTGACGGTGAGGAGTCAATTGTTTCTGTACAGAAAATAAAGATGACACAAGTTAAAGAAATGCTTGAAAGTGGAAAGATGGATTGGAATCTTTCCACTTTAGGATTATTTAAAGTATTTAGTTTATATAATATTTAACTATGGATTTGAATATGTTGCAGGTAATTTTTTGTACCCAGTAGCTAATTCATTAAACATATAATCAAACTGCTTTCTAAACTTTTCTACTACTTCTGGAATTCTAATAAAGTAATAGTTTTCAAAGTTCTTAGAAAAAGCTGCTTTTGTAAAGTTACCAGCTCCTGCATGCACAGCACCACTACCATCTTTAAAGTTAAAAATGATAAACTTATTATGGTGAAGTAATCTTCCTGCTTCATTTGTTTGCATATATTTAATTCTTACACCTACTGTTTTTAGGCTATCAACATTTCTTGCTTCAAAAGCCATATTAGAACCTACTGAGCTACCTGTAACACCCGCCCAATATAGGTCATCATCTCCAATGAATCGTATTTGCTTCTTGCTCTTTGCAGCTGAGGCCAAAGCTCCAACAATTCCTCTATGTGTAAACCTATGTACTGCAATATCACTAGATACAGATTTTTTCATATTTTTTAGAATATTATTTGTAGCAACTTTTCCATCTGTTGGAACGATATATACTTTTATGTCTTTTTCTTCAGTTGTTTCAATTTTAGAACGACATGAATTAATGAATTTTTTATAACTTCCTTTTGAACTTGCATGATCAATCATACCAGTCTTGATACACTCATGAACTTGAGCAAAAAATGAATCAGTACTTGTTGTTAGAAAGTGCCAGTTCTCATGGTGAAGGATTGTTCCAGAAGACATATTTCCTGATGAGAATACAATTGTTGTTTTTTTAGGGTTAGTAGCATATTTCGCCATAATTATTTTATTATGGGCATAACCTAATCCTCCAATATTACCTCTCGTCATCATTACAGGTAAATTTTCTTTCTCCCCTGGCTTAAGTGACAATTTATAGGGCTTACACTTTGAGATCATATCAAATTTTGCCATTGCTCCTTGTTGCCTTCTTTCAGGTGTCGCGTTTTTTGAATCTACGATCATAGTAACTTTTAAATTTCTCTTTTTAATAGCAGAACACAATGCTTTTGCAACTTTGCTATCTGAAAAAGAAAGGTATGTTAAAAACATTTCGTTAACATCTTTATCATTGATTAGTTTTCTTAGATTAAAATTAGGAGAAGACTTTCTTTCGTAGTTTGCTTTTTTATCACCTCTTTTACAATAAACATTAGCTGGCTTTGTTCTAAGTACACTTCCATCATTTGCATAAGTAACTTCTTCGTATGGATAAGCTTTACATATTGGATTCGTAAAAAAGACATCATATTTGTACGGAGTATAGTCAGTGATTGAAGATGCATAAACTGATAACATTCCAAATGTAAAAACAGTCGAAAGGCTAAGCTTACAAAGATTTTTCATATTTTCCCCTAATTAGTTATGATGCTATGAGATATAGCGAATCAAAATCAAAAATTAAAGGCTTGATAGAAAGTAGATAATTTTTATATAGTCTAACTATGGGAAAACAGATTGAGATTATATTAAATCCAAAGCCTCGTGGCTTTCACCTTGTAACAAATGAAGTTATTAACCAGCTAGGAAAACTTCCAAGTATTGGTATTTTAAATCTTTTTATTAAGCATACTTCAGCTGGAATTACTATTAACGAAAATGCAGACCCCAGTGTTAGAGCTGATCTTGAAGCGATATTTAATAAACTAGTTCCAGAGAATCAATCTTATTATACTCACACAATGGAAGGTCCAGACGATATGCCTGCACATGTGAAGGCCTCGTTAGTTGGAATGAGTATTCAAATACCAATTACAGATGGAAATTTGAATCTAGGAACTTGGCAAGGCATCTATTTATGTGAGTTTAGAAATCATGGTGGATCACGTAAAATAATTGCAACAGTACTTGGCTAATAAGAAATTAGTCTATATCTTGCATTTTATGAAAATTCCTTTTGAAGAGAAATCATTATTTTTTGCACCGATGGAAGGTGTCACTGACGAGTGTTATCGTTCAGTTATTGCTGCTCTCTACCCGGAGTGGGATTTCATTTCTACTGATTTTTTAAGAATTTCGACAGTGGGTATGTACCCAGATAAACATATTATCAAACATTACGGTGAGACATTTTATAAAAACAAGGCCCTAAAAGATAAGACTATCTATCAAATTTTAACTAGTGATAATGCTCTTACAATCGAGCATGCAAAAAGAATCCAAGCACTTGGATTTGAGCGTCTTGATATCAACCTTGGTTGTCCTTCAAAGACAGTTTGTAAAAACAAAGGTGGCTCATACTTATTAAGTGACTTGCCAGTTCTAAAAAAGATAATTCTCCAAATTCGCGAAAACTTTCATGGAATATTTACGGCTAAAATCAGAGTTGGTTATAGAGATGATACAAATTTTGAAAATATTTTAAAAACTTTAGAGGATTGTGGTGTTGACGCTATTATAATTCATGCGAGAACAAGAGATGAGTTATATAAAGGTGTGGCCAACTGGGACTATGTCAAACAAGCCGTGAAAATGGTTAAGATTCCTATTGTAGGCAATGGTGATATTTGGAGTGTCGATGATATCAACCGCTATTATGATCATACTGATGCTCACTCTGTGATGATTGCTCGAGGTGCGCTTAAAACACCATGGCTTGCCAGAGAGTTTAAAAATCACACAGCTTCAAATGGAAGTTACCAAGAAGATCCCCAATTGAGAATTAATGAAATGCACCGTTATTATCAATTCTTCTATAATCAAATCTGTGAGATGCAAAATCTTCCAGATCTTTCAAAAAATAGAAGGTTAAAATCAATCTCTAGGTATATTTTTGATCCACTTGATGATGGTCAAGCTATAAAGAAATCATTTTTACTTAGTAAATCAATAAATGAAATGTTCGGAGTAATAGATCGGTTAAGACCTAATTAATCTCCATCACCAAACATTAAATTTCTTTCGAAATCTTCTGGTGAAGAAGCATTTGCTTTAGCTTCTTCAATTGTGATCTTACCGTCTTTATATAAATCAGTAATATGTTGATCAAAACTTTGTGTTCCTACACCACGCTTACCTTTTTCAATATAAGTGTAAATCTCAGCGATATTATCTGCATCATTAATGGCTTCTCTAATACCAGGAGATGTTATCATAATTTCCTGTGCTGCAACTCTCCCCTTACCATCTACAGTCTTAAGCAGTCGCTGACTAACGGTTGCATAAAGGTTATCTGCTATTCTAGAGCGTACAGCATCCTGCTCCTCAGGTGGAAACATCGAGATCAATCTACCAATAGTATTTAAAGCATCTGTTGTATGAACAGTTCCAAAAACAAGATGGCCTGTTTCAGCTGCCTTAATAGCAATACTTATAGTCTCAGCATCTCTCATCTCACCAATGAGAATAATATCAGGATCCTGTCTTAAAGCAGATCTTAAAGCAGCACCAAAGTCTTCTGTATCCTCACCAATTTCTCTTTGAGTAATTCTCGCCTTTATCGGTTGATGAATATATTCAACAGGATCCTCTAGAGTTAAAATATGTACAGGCTTAGTTTTATTTACATGATTTATCATCGCCGCTAGTGTTGATGATTTTCCTGAACCTGTCGCACCGGTAACTAATACAAGTCCGTTATGAGTACTAGCTATTTTATTAACAACAGGTGGAATCCCAAGAGCTTCCGTTGTCGGAATTTCTGCATTGATAAGTCTTAGAATAATTCCCATTTTTCCTTGATACCGAAACAAGTTATAGCGAACTCGACACAACTTAGGAATAGCATATGAACCATCTAGTTCTTTTTCATTATCAATATTAGCTTTTGCTTTTTCATCTTTTATTAAAATTAAGGCTATATCTTTGACATCATCATATGAGTAAGGATCAGTTTTTACTGGAACAAGATCTCCTCTTAATCTAAAGCAAGGGCGTTCATTAGTTCTGATATGAATATCTGAAACTCCATTGGCCGCGGCTGATTTAACTAATTTAACAAAAGCTTCTTTAGATATTGTCATAAATTCCCTTAATATTTAACTACTTATCGACTTAGATATTTGTAAACTTAAGAGAAATTGATTTTTATATGATGAATTGTATTTATTTTACGATGAATTTTTTTCCATTAATAAAGCAATATGTTTTACCAATAAAAGTGATCTCATCGTTGTTAACAATAATTCCACTCCCATCAGGGCAAGCATATATAGGCACTTCATGTCCTTTAGAGTAGCTGAGTATTTCTTTATCATATCTTTTGGAGTTTCTGTAATGGGGAAAAAATTCAAAGTTAACTAAACCCATTCCTTTTAGATTCTTAAGGTTCTCATCATTATCATCCTTATCAAACTCAGGAAATCCCGCTGTATCTATTCTTTTTGTCATTATGATAGCACCTGCACTAAGGCCTGTTAAAATACCACCATTTTTAACAAAATTTTTAAGCTCACCTAACATTCCTGCTTTACGCAAGTGCTTGAGAAAATAATAAGTATTCCCTCCTGATAAATGAATTATATCAGATTTAAAAACTTCACTTTTTAGGACTTCAGTAAAAGGAACATCTATTGGAAAATTAATTATATTATGAACATCAAATTTTTGATACTGATCAACAAAGTCCCTAAAGTCGTCGTCGCACAAGTATGAACAAGAAGGGATGTATGTTATTTGTGGCGTTTTATTCTTTGATAACTCTAATAGATTATTATCTAGTGAATGATTTTCAAAATCATGCCCACCGCTATAAAAGATTAATTTCATAGACCTTCTCTATGTTCCTTCACAATTTCAAAAAATTGCTTAACTAAACCTTTTGTTTCTTTTTGTAATTTTGGCGTTTCATGTGGCATATAAGTTTGTAGCTCAGCAAAGTCTCTAATTAGATTATAGATTTCACCTGTATTCATTTTATTTTTTTGTTTAATAATTTTTTCTACAATAATAGAAATAGAATCACCCGTAACTCGTTCTATTTTGTTAATCACTGAAGATCGCATTGAAACGTCTAAAAGTTGTTTTTCAAATTGTTGTTTATTATGTTTGGCAGCTTTTTCAATAAGCCTCCAATATTTCATTTGAAAAGATTTTATCATCTTACTTCTATAACTTGTGATGCTTAAGTCCTCTTCTGTTGCATAATTCGATTTTAGAATACTTATAAATTCCTCATCTGTGATCTGATCTTTTCTTGCAATGATCATCTGAGGAAGTTCTCTTAGTATATCCCTCATGCAAAAAATTGCATCCCACGAGATACCATCTGGTACCTTAACCATTCCTTTTTTAGACTTTGCTCTTTCAAAATATGAAAAAACTTTTCTAAATTCCTTGATTTCTTTTAAATCATACTTCATTAGATATGCACATTCTTTAGGCGAGAATCCAACTTTAAAAAGAATACTTGTATTCTTTACTTCTTCAAACCTTTCATCAAATTGATCGACACTCCAATGCTTTTTAAACTTAGAAATCGCTTGTTTTTCACCATTTTCAATATAGTCAACAATTTGAGCAAAACATTGAACTATATATCTTGCCTTTTCTCTTTGCTCCAGAATAGATGTAGAATAACGATCAACATCATCATAACGATACTCAGAATGAAACAATCCAAATTGTCTAATAGAACCATAGTCAATAATACTACCATCCATGAGGATATTATCTCCATCCCAATCTAACCAACAAAACACATACTCATTTTCAAAAGTAGAAGCAATCTCCCCAAAAGTATTAGCAAAGTCTTTTAAGAAAAACTTATACTTGCCCTTACCTTGCGGACATTTAGCAAAGCTATCATCGTTTCTTTTTAATTCAATATGATAATCTAAGAGAGACTTCAAAGGCTCTAGTTCATTTTGCTTTAAATGCATAAAGAAGTGACTAGGCCTTAAGAGATTTTGATGGGCCCTAATGTTTATTGCATAGCCTTTTTCAAACTCTAAGACAACAAGAGCCCTTTCTGTTTTGATCTGGTTTTTGTAAAAAACTTCACTGAATAATGCTTGAGCCATTCCTTCATCAACTTCAGCATATCCACAGCCATAAGAGATACTTGGATCTCCACTTTCAAAAAATTTATTAAATTTACTAGTAGCAGGACTTAACCTTGTTGCACCAGTTCCACATCCACTAACGTCCCAAACCTTACCACTATTTTTGACTTGTCCAATCCAAACACTTCTTCCGTCACCTGAGTTCTTTCCTTTTTTATCAGGATGCTGTAGCTGAAGGTACCTTGTAGCCATATATGTTCCCGACTTTACTTCATCAGGACTGAACTCTTTATTATTTTCTTCGTCAAATTCATTAATGATAATAATTGCAAAAGTCTCTAAGATATTTTCTTTTAACTTTTCAGTTATTTCCTCAGGGTGATCCTTTGGAATCAGACCCATCTCTTTAGCTAAATCAAAATTAAAATATCTAATTTTGCCGCCTTTTCGCGTTCTAGCTGGATAATCAACAAAGCCTTCTGGGGTAACTTTTTTATAGGGATGAGATCCATCAAGTTGTTTAAACTTTCTATAGATATCTTTAGGAGATTTCTTCTCCACCTTCTTGGTATTTAGTTGTTCAATCTTCTTTGCTACTGTCATACTTACATCCTATAAGTCAGAAATAGTTTCTAACTACAGTATACAGTATCGGTGCAATAGATACAAAAATGAGATTATTTAAATATTTAAGGCTTTCAATTTATCTGACACTTTTGCTCGGGCAGCAGTAAAATGTTTATCCGATAAATCAAAACCCTTAACGATAATACGAATCTCTTCAGACTCTACATTCTCTACCACTCCGTCACTTGCAGCGAGTGCAAATAATGCTTCAACAACTTTATATCTTTCATTTCTATCCATAACTTCTTTCAAAGAATATACATATTTATGATTTTCAAGCCCTGCTAACTCTTTCACATGATGAATAGCAATATCCACAATGACATCAATTTCTTGAGTACTAAACTCAGTCATCTCAATTAACGCCTTTGTCATATGAGATTTTTCATTTTCATCTAGGTGAAAATCAACATTTGCCACTCTCGCAAGTAAGCCTGAAATACAAGTTAATTTTATCAAGTCTTCTTCAGAAGTTTCTGGAAACTGCTTATGTAGCTCATAATGAAGAGAACTATGTTTCTTATTTTCTGTTTTATTTGCACTAAACAAATCCCAAAATGCCATGATATACTCCTTAAATACTTATTATACGCTGGAGAGATTTTAATGAAAGTAATATTTTTAATTTTAAGTTTGACCGTTTTAACTTCATGTAATGATATTGAATATAAAGTTGGTGATTGTATTCAAAAGCCTGACGAAAGTATAGTTTGGAAAATCAATGAACTAAGTGCTGGCTCGGCAGTAGTTCAACCATCAGGAAAAATAGCTCCAGAAATGGTTAAAGAAATACAAATTGACAGCACTTGGATAAAAGCTCGTTGTAGATAGTTTTAGAATCTAGTCATGATAAGAATCAAAGTATTGTGATGTAAGATATGAAAGTCTAACTCTTTTTTCTAGGCTTTCTGACTGATCATGTAGAAATGATTCTAACTCTTCAATAAAACCTAAGTTTATAGCAAACTTATCTGCTTCTACTTGAGCTTCGAGCACATCTATTCTTCTATTGGAATGATTATAATATATATGACCTAATTCATGAGCAAGAATAGCTTTTGTTCCGTCTGGATTAAAGGATCTCATAATCTTTTTTAATTCTGGAAATATCATAATTACCGAGCAACCAATTGGCTCAATCGCACAACTATATTTGCCACTAGATGAAATAAACCAAATATCTGAATCTTTCCATAAATCTCTTAGCATTTTTAATGGAATTAAAGAAAAGAACTCTTCAAAGTTCGCTTTAATGTATTTATCTTCGACTATCCACTGGTGCTGTGGATTATTAAAGAATTCAAAGAAAAAGTCTTCTTTGGTTTTAAAGCGTTGTGATCTATTTTTTAGTAAGTTAAACATAGTTTTCTCCAATTACTTTATCGGACTTAACTCGTTAAGTTTAAGAGGAATCTTACTAACAGGAATAGTTTGCCTAAATAAAAGAAGCTCCATCACTTCCTACAGGAGTCGTGTTAACAGGAGCTGTGTTAACAGGAGTGATTGGTTTAGGTATAACAACAGGTTGTTTAGGTTTATTTTGATCTCTACGAATATTTCGAATTTGTCTTAAGCGTTCTTTATTACTTCTCATTTTACTCTTAGACTCATCTAATTTCTCATTTGCAAAATCATTAAGCTTTAAATCACTCTTGGAGTTTAAAATACTTTTATACAGTTCTCTTGTCGATTTTGGCATGCCTTTTTTCTTATATAGATTTTCTAGTTTTTCCTCAAGTCTTAGTTTTCTATTTTTAAGTTTTGTATTTGGAGTGAGCTTGTTCTTTTTGATATTTAAATCATAGGCTTTTTTCCTTTTTACCCAGCTATGCTGAACTTCTTTAAATCTTACTTCGTTTCGAGTCCACTTAGTTCTTTTTTTGCTAAACTCCATCAAAGCTAATTTTCTATGATTGCTAAATGTTTTAACATCCTCTTTCGCTTTATCAATATTCCATGATAGTTTTTTCTGCCACTCATAGCGCTTCGGTTGAGTGAAATATTTATCATTTTCAATAACAATTGACTGCTTATTTATAACAACATCATGATGATTTGTTTGCTCATTTTTAACCTCAACTTCACCATGTTCAACTGATAACCATGTATGGTCATCTTTATCCTTAGAGACCATAAACTTAGTACCACGAACCCCCATAATAGAGTTTTTAGTTCGTATTTCATGGGAATTATTTCCTGATTTTTTAAAGATTTCAGAAAAGATTGTCCCTACTTCTAAATAGAAACTTCCACCCTGCTCTAATTCGTCAGAGTTTTTAAAATGATATGGTAGTTTAGAAATGAGTAAACTTGAACTCTCTTCAACCCTATGAATAGAATGACTATCGATTTTTAAAATAACAAAAGATTTTTTTCCAGTGATAATTTTTTCACCTTCTGTTACCGTTTCACCTTTAAGAGCTTTTTTTTCATTACCTTCTAAGTCTATTATTTTTACATTTCCTTTAGCGTAGAAAACTGAAACATCAATTGCTAAAGCTCTAAAAGAAATAAGTAAAAAGCAAAGACTTAAAAGTAATTTCATAATATTCCTACATTGCAAAAAAGGTACATATTGTCCAAAGAACTGCTGCTATTGTTGCTGCAAATGTTGCTGGAGGGAGTTGAGTTTTTACATGATCCATAAGGTCACATCCTGTACACATAGCGGATAAGACAGTAGTGTCTGAAATTGGAGAACATTGATCTCCATAAACAGAGCCATTCATTACTGCAGCAAAATTGATCATCATATAAAATTCGGGGTGTGCCATCCCATGTGCTTGTGCAATCGCCCAAGCAAGTGGCATTGCTAATGGAAAAGCTACTGCATAAGTTCCCCAACTTGTCCCTGTAGAGAAGGCAATAACCACTGTTAATAACTGGAGAATTACTGGTAATAACCAAAAGGGTAATGCAGTACCTAACATCTCAACAAGGTACATTCCTCCACCAGTTTCTTTACCAATATTTCCAATTGTAATTGCAAGTATTAAGATAACTGAGCCCATTACGACGCCTTTTATTCCATCTGCTACACCTTCCATTGCATCTTTCAACTTCATACCTCGAGCAAGAGCTTGAAAAAATGCTAACAAGAATGCGATCCCAAAAGCTGTCCTTACATCTGGAGAACCGGTGGCAATAAACGTTCCAATGGCAATTCCTATTAATGTAATAAGTGGAAAAAAGAAATCAATGATACTTGGTTTATAATTCTGTGGAACAACACTATTTTCTAGTTCTTTGGCACTTAAAGGCTCAGCATCATCTGCATCAAGTTTTCCTTCCTCTCTTGCCCTTGTAATTGCTTTACGCATCTTAGAACCAACAAATGGAGCTTTATCGATACTAATTAAAAATGTACCAAGAACTGCGAAGATTGAATAAAAAGAAAGAGGAATCGACTTAAAGAAAAAGCCTAACCTATCAGACTCTGTCGCCAACCAAGCAACTCCAGGAACAAACAAAAACGCTTGTACATAACCTGGCCAAGCATTAAATGCTAGAATACTTGCAATTGGACTTGCTGTTGAATCAACAATATAACTTAATTCTTCATGGCTTATATCTTCAGCATCAGCAAGGGGTTTAACAGTTGTTCCAACGACAACAGTACTAACAGTTCCACCTTGAAAGAAAATAACTCCCATCGCCCAAGCTACAAACTTAGCAGACTTTGGACCACGAACAAAATTTTTAGTCATGTAGTTAGCAAATGCTTTGGATGCACCTGTTTTGGACCACATACCCATGAGTCCTCCTAACATCCATAAATATAAGATTAAAATTCCAGCAGCACTCTTACTCATAAATGTTTCTAATAAGACATCTTCAGAAATATTGTACTGTTGTAATAACAATGCACCAGAAAAGATTCCCGCACTTAAAGAAGCCACAGGATCTTTTAAAACCCAACATAGAATTACGGCTACTATGGCCGGTATTAATGACCAAAAACCAAAATGCCTCTTCAACTGAAGCTGAGAATAAAGCTTGCTTCCATCATTTTTTAGTTCATAAATATATTCGATATTTTTATCTTTATCTTTTGAAGAGTAATCATTAGGAACGAGAGTTTTATTTAAGAGTCTTGATTCTGTAGAGATTGTTGGCTCTATGAACTTGGATTTACCTTTATAGATATAATAGGGCTTACCAGTATCTTCCCCGACTTCGACAACCTTCACATCTAAAGCGACTTTTTCAAGAACCATAGTTGGTTTAATATATATTCCTGCCCAGTATGATAAAGCTAAAGTAATACTGAACACCCAAAAGCTGAATGATTTTAATATTTTTCCCATGATTTAATAATACGGATGTATAGAAATATAACTAGCTAGAAAAAGGTTCCATTGGTAAATTCATTTAAAAATTATAAGTGTATTTAACTCCACCTTTAGATTTTCTGGCATCAACATAAAAGTCTAAGTCCATTGCTCTAAATTCAAGTTTGCCTGTAACTAAAGGTGTAAAAATGAGGAACTTCTCTACATGGTCACCAAACAAAGCCCTCTCAAAACGTTTGCCCCAATACGTTGTTTTTTCATGTACGAGTTCATAACTCAATAGTGCATCTCGAGTTTCTGTCATCATTCTACCTGGCTTTTGAGCAATAAACTGATCATTATCCCACGAGAACTCATCCTCTACTTCATAAGAAGTGGTGTACTCTGCAAAGCAAAGTGCTGGTATGGTAAATATAATAACGCCTAAGTACTTCAAGCAAAACTCCATTTTCGCTCATTTTTGATATAGCTATTATAACTCTTTATTTATTCTAATATAAACGTGGCAAAATGATCTTAACATATGGCATTTTAATTTCTAAAATCTTCAAACATTAAAAAAGCTCTTTAGTCGGCTAAATAAGTTAAAAAAAAGCCGGATAACAAGATCCGGCCTCTTTTAAGTATCTGTAATAACGTTTTTCTATCCAAATATTAAATTAGCTTTTGCTAGAACATAAAAGATAATTAAAGAAACAGCTGTTGGAAGAAGAGCCGCTTTTAACAATCCAACTGGACTAATTCCTTCTTCTCCAAAGTTACCTTTAAGAATTCCAAATCCTGCTGGATTGGGAGCATTGGCGATAACTGTTAAACCACCACCTGTTACAGCACCGGCCACTAAGAAGTACTTCTTAGTATCTGATAAACCTTCTACTAATGAACCTAAGTAAGTTAGAAGAGCATTATCTGTAATTGCTGTAAGAGCTGTTGTTCCTACAAATAAAGGAACTTCAGTTACTAGAGGGTGATTAAATAGTGCTGATATCCACCATCCTTGCATTGAGCCTAAAGTTACAAGTCCACCTAAAAAGAAACCAACTAGTAGTGATTCTTTTAGTTTGATTTGGTCTTGATATTCTTGAGTAACTTGTGTAAAGCCTAAGAAAAATAAGAATAAACCAAAAAATAAAACCATATGGTGAGCTGTTAAAACAACTAGACCTAGGAATACAATATGAGTCATTGTAATCCACCAAGTTGGGTGCATTTTCTCTTGGTCATCTGGTCTTAATTCAAAAGACTGAGATAGTTCTTTTTTATTCATGAATGCAATAGTAAATGCTGAAATAACAACTGCTATAATTGCTTTATATCCGAAGTAACCGAACATATGTCCCATTCCCCAGCCCCAAGTTCCTGCAACCATTAATACTGGTGGTGCAGCGAAATGAGTAAGAGTTCCACCAATTGAGATGTTTACAAATAATAAACCTAAAGTAGCGTACTTAAACTTCAAAGACATATCTGACTTGGAGTAAAAGTTCTTTTGAAGGATTAAAGCTGTTACCGTCATCGCTGCAGGTTCAGTAATAAACGAACCAAGAAGTGGTCCAAAGATTAAAGCAGATAGATAAAATGCCATCTTTGGAGGGAAGAATGCAAATAACTTAGAGAGAGCTATAATAATTTTCTCTGCAAACTTAATAATTGGTCTCGTTCCGGCCATGGCCATAATAACAAATACAAATGCTGGTTCTGTATAGTTTTGAGCTTCAAGGTAAACAACTGGACTATGAAAACCCATCGTTCCCATTAGGAAAACAATAAAGATTGCAGCCCACATTCCAAAAACAGCTTCTACTTCGCCTAGAAAGTGAAAACTCTCAGCTCCAATTGACCCTTTTGGATATTGATGAGCAATATGCTCGAATTTCTTTACTAAAAACGTGTGAATTACTGCAAGGGCAAATATAATTGTCCCTCCCATCTGTACTACTGTATTACTTGTGATCATCTCATAAGTAACATCTACAACTCCTGCTGCCATGCTGGGTCCCCTTTTAATATTTAAGTTTATAATTTCCTATTATTAATAGTTTAATGCAGATTTTGAAATTTGCTACATAAAAAAACCCTCGACTATTGTGAGGGCTTAATTTTTAAGTTTAATTAATGATTCGACGCAAAAAGAAGAAACAAACTATTCCCCATCATCTCCAATAGATCCAACAGGACAAGCTTCCATTTGTTCAACACACATTTCTATTTCATCAGCATTAGTAGGTTGCTTAGCAATATATGCGTTTCCATCTTCATCTTCTGCAAAAAAGTCTGGAGCTCCGTTATAACAAACGTTACAAGCGATACATCCTTCTCCGTTATCATCGTCTGGGTCAGTGCAGTAGAACTTTCCAGCAATATTTTTTGCGTGCTTCATATCTTTATTCGCCATTTATTCCTCCACTCATATATGATACAGTAGTACACTCATTTATTTTAATAACCGTGATATTACTCTGAAAAGGTCAGTTTGTATATGAAAGAAAAAGCAATAGAACTAGCAAAAACGTGGTCAATGAATCCCTATTTCGATGAATCTGATAGAAATGAAATTTTATCACTTTTAGAAGATACCAACTCTAATGAGTCTGAAATCATTGATAGGTTTTATAAAGATTTAGAGTTTGGAACAGGTGGATTAAGATCAATTATTGGTATGGGCTCAAATAGAATTAATAAATATAATGTTAGAAAAGCTGTTCAAGCGATGGCAAATGTTGTTCTAGCATTGAATCCAAAAGAACCAAAAGCAGCAGTATCGTACGATTGTCGTAATTTTTCAATCGAATTTGCTAAAGAAGTAGCAAGTGTATTTGCTGCAAATGGTATAAAGGCCTTTATTTTTTCAGAATTAACTCCAACACCTATGCTTTCATATGCAGTTAGATATTATAATTGCCAGTGTGGTGTGATGATCACTGCGAGCCATAATCCAAAAGCTTATAACGGATTTAAAGCATACTGGGATGATGGCTCTCAAGTTACTCCTCCCCATGATCAAAATATTATTGATTCATATGCTGGAATTTCAGATTGGTCTCAAGTTAAAACAGTTGATTTTGATCAAGCTCAAAAAGAGGGAATGATTGAATGGATTGGAGAAGAGGTTAACGAGTCTTTTTATAAAATCATTGAGTCAATTAGCCTTAACCCGCAAATGATTAAAGACAATGCAGATAAAGCAAGCTTTGTTTACACTCCACTTCACGGAACTGGGTATGAAGCATGTAAAACAATTAGTGAGCGTCTTGGCTTTACAAACTTTAAGATAATAGAAAAACAAGCTGTGTATGACGGAAACTTCTCAACTGTAGAAACAACTCCAAACCCTGAAGATCCAAAAGCATTAAAGTATGCTGTAGATGAAATGTTAGCGACAAATGCTGATGTTGCCTACGGAACTGATCCTGATTGTGATCGATTAGGTGTAGTCGTAAATCATAAAGGCAAAGCAGAGTACCTAAATGGAAATCAATTAGCATTTTTATTAATTGAATATATGTTCTCTAGATTAAAAGAACAAAATAAACTTCCTTCAAATCCACTAGTCATTAAATCAATTGTTACAAGTGGTCTTCAAAATAATATTGTAGAACACTTCGGTGGAACAGTTCTTGATACTCTTACCGGTTTTAAATGGATGGCAAGACTTTGGAGAGATTTAGAAGAATCAGATACTGACTATAACTTTGTATTTGCCTCAGAAGAGTCTTTTGGTTATATGACTCATAATGAAGCTCGAGATAAAGATGCTGTTGGAGCGATGGCCATGATGAATGAAGTAACTTTATTCTATAAGCTTCAACAAAAGACTCTAGTGGATGCTCTTGATGATATTTATACAAAATATGGTTATGCTCAAGAAAGTTTAATTGCAAATACTTATGAGGGTCTTGCTGGTAAAGAAAAAATCAACAATATTATGCAATATTTCAGAGATCATGCAACTAAAAATATTGCAGATGAAGAAGTTTTAGAGTTTTCAGACTTTGAATCTCAAATCACTCATAATCTTGAAGATGATACAAAAACACAAATAGAGATGACCAAAAGTAATGTTTTAGGATTTAAATTTAAATCTGGAAATCAATTATTTTTAAGACCATCTGGAACAGAACCCAAAATAAAGTTCTACACTATGATTAAAGTTAATGATGGTGACTTAGTAACTAAGAAATCAGTTGCTCAGAAAAAGATTGATACTGTTGAATCGTTCATTCATAAAACAATTGAGAACTTGTAGGATTAAATAATGAGTAAGATTGATGAGTTAGCAATTGTTTTAGTTAGTGGTGGAATGGACTCTCTTGCTGTAGCAGCAATGGCCCATGAAAAATTTGAACGATTAGCCTTTTTACATTTAAACTATGGACAAAAAACTTCTCATAAAGAAAGAGAATGTTTTGATAAAATTTGTGACCATTATGGCGTTGATAAAAACCACCAAAAAATAATTGATATGACTTTTCTTTCTCAAATAGGTGGTAGTTCATTAACTGATAGTCGAATAGAAGTCACAAAGTATGAAGGTGACTCTAATGTAATTCCATCAAGCTATGTTCCATTTAGAAATACTCATATAATTGCGATGGCCGTTTCATGGGCTGAAGTAATTGGTGCTAAAAAGATTTATATTGGAGCTAACTACGAAGACTCTCCAGGCTACCCTGATTGTCGCCCTAGCTACTATGAAGCTTATAATGAGCTCATTAAGCAAGGAACAAAAGATGGGGATATTGAAATTGTTACTCCTGTTATAATGATGAAAAAATCTGAAATAGTAGATATTGCAGTTAAAAGATCCGCTCCACTTGGAATTACTTGGTCGTGTTATGCTAGAGCAGATAAGGCCTGCGGTGTATGTGATTCATGTGCCTTAAGGCTTCGAGGGTTTAAAGAAGCAAAGCTAGTAGATCCAATTGAATATGTACAAAATAGCTAATTTTGGCACAAATAAGTGGCAAATTATCTAGAATTCAATAAAAAGTGATTATAATTAGAAACCTCTAAATTTAAATTTAAGTAGCTAGAATTGTTACTAAACAAAAGAATGAACAAGATTTCTTAATGATTTTCTCATATTCATTTTATACTCATTTAAGAGTTTTAACGAAAATCTGTTGAACGTATGAGAGGTAATAATGTTTAGTATAGAAACTTTTTCAGAATCAAAAAAAGAACAATTTAAAAACGACGCCCTGATGATTCTTCGTGAATGCCAATATGGACATCAAAATCTACTAGATATAACGTCATTTAATAACAAATTAGAAGAGCTTCATAAATTTGCGAGACTGGATGGTCTTTCCAAAGAACAGTGGGATGAAATCATAAATTATATTCAACCTGATAATATAAATACATTAAGAATTGCTAGTGTAGGTGATGCGGCCTAAATATAACATCTCACTTTGGTAGTTTAGTATAACTGAACAAAATCACCTTCAGTAACTGAGCCACCAGAGTGTAATATTGCTACAGCACCATCAGCTCCAAAGAAGTCTATGATCTCCAGTGTCCCTTTTACTTGTCCTTTAGAAACACCTAAAATCGCACCTGACTCTGGGTCATATATTTCAGTCCCTTCAGTCATAACACGTAAGATATCTCCAACATTTAATCCAGAGACTCTCCCTGCATTAACATAGATTTTAGATCCAATTATCTTTGCAACCCTTCCAGTCCAATCAAGCTTCTCACCCATTTTAGCAATTTGAGGAACAAATCTTCTTGTCGCAACTTTTACAGAATAACGTAATAGGCCTCTTCTATAATCGATATTTGCATCTCTTTGAGATAAGAAGAACCTATAGGCAGCATCATTTATATTCCCATCCATTTTCCCCGAATAAATCTCTTTGTTAGCATGGACATCAAATACTTTTAATTCTACAACAGACTCTGCATATGACTTTGTCTTTCTAACAAATCCAATTTCATCTGTTTTTTGTCTTACTTTTGCGTGGGTAATACGGCCAAAGACAACAAGATTAACTCCTGATAATTTTGCCTTACGTGAAAGCTGAGCAAGTTTTATACCACCACCGGCATAGATCTCTTTACTTGTACCAAACAATCCAGATGCTTCTGGATCAATTACAAAATCCCTAGTCCTTGATAATTCCTTTCTGAATTCTTCTGTTGCAGTAATGGCAAGATCTTCTTTTCCAAAAGGTGATTCATTGTAAAATGCCAACAAAGCAATTTTCTTTTTTATGGGATTAAAGTACTCTCCTGAAGATTTTTTATAAGGCGACTGGTATCGTGGTGAATAGCCTGTTCCCCTTCTTTGAACTGGTCTTTGCATACATGAAGAAACAAAAAAAACAGCAACTAAGCTCAGAGCAAGGCTCGAAAGTGAATATCTTTTTAATAAACTATGCATAGTATAACCTTAGATACTTTTATTTTCTTCTGTAGATTCTTCTACCTTATTAAATTTTATACCAAGAACGTTATCTGTATCAATAAAGTCAAATGATAGATCCTTTTTTGCCGACTCCAAAGAGCTTAAGAGAGTCTTTAGCTCGGTCATTTCACCATCCATAAAAATAACAATCTCTGCTCTATTAGTCCCAATCGATTCAAGCCTAGCATTTAATGAGTTTTTCACTCCTCTAGCCTTAATCAGTTCTAAAAAGTTATCTATATCCTGCATATTCGAAAAATCAAATAATGAAACTCTGTGAATACTGTTCATAGGAGGAATATCTTTTATTTTTCTTTTTAAAACTGAAAACTCGTTAAACGGCATACGATAAACATAGTTAGCAAGAACTGTACTAAGCTTTTCATACTTTAATTTTCTGTATTGTTTTGTTTCGAAAGGAAATTCCATTTGGGCCAAGATATTATTTGATTGAAGGTCTAATAGAAATCCCCCACCACTGAACCTGAATTCATAATCATTATACTTTTCATTTTGACCAATTTTTTCAATAACAATCTCGATATTAAAATAAAGGCTATTTACAAAAACTTCAGGAATCTCACTAATCATTCTTTCGTAAGGAAGCTTGAAATAATCATTTAATCTTGCAAGCTTGTCTTCTTTTAAAATCTCAATATTTGCAATATTTCCAGGCTTATTCTCACTAAACCATTTTAGCCAGTGGTTATTAACCACTTCAGTAAAGTCTTTTTCTTTTTCAACTCCTAGATCAGAGTAGTTACAATTTTTTAATTTATATTTTATATTTAAAAACAAACTTCCATAATCTGAAGATCTCTTACCTCTAATATAATTATAATAAATTTTACTCAGTACGACCCTATTAACTCTAGCGTCTAGCTTTACATATCTTGCATTAGGGTTTTGTTGTGACCTTGTATATCTTTTAATTCCATAAGACTGTATAACCCTATTTAAAGAACCAAATTTCTTTTTTGCGACAAGTTTTTTTAACCTAAGAGATTTTTCAAAGTTTTCTTTATCTTTTTTAGTAACCTCTTCAGATTCTATATTATACTTTGCCTTTAATGCTGAAATTACTGGCTCAAAGCTAGCATTGAATTTTTCATCATACTTTTGCCAAAATAGTTCTTTATTAAGTCCCATAGCATCAAACTCTTTTGAGAGCACATCTAAAAAGCCTTGATGAATTACTTGTGATTTTATAAAGCTTAATGAGTCATCTGGGTGAGCATAAAATCTCCCTTCCCCTTGAACGACATCTGCAGCTAATGTTTGAAATGAGAAACATAACAACATTATAAATTGAACTAAATACTTGATCATGAAAGTCCCTTTTTTGATCTTTTATTACAAGTATTTTAATACATATAGCTGTTATTGAGTAGAGATTTCTTCCATTTTCCCATCTGTAAAAAAGCTGACAAAGTTTCCATTTAGTTCTTCATTCACTTTGGCTGCTAATTGTGGAGTAGCATTAACAAGGTAATGTTCACCTAGATTCATTTTTGCCCTCCCATCATCAGACTCAAAAACTAAATGAGCAGGAACTGAGCCTCTATAACTTAGTAGAATTTGTTTTAATTTTTGAAGTGAGTACTCATGCAGCTCATCAGTTTTAAGCTTAATAACGACAGCTGTAACTTTGTCATCAGCTTCATCTTCAATCAGTTTAATTTTATTAACAAAGAAACTTCTTCTTTCTTCTGATAATTTTACATAACCTTCAATTACTAAAGGCTCCCCAGAATCTAATAATTCCCAATATTCGGCATAAACTTTTGGGAATACTAAGCATTCAATCTTTCCACTTAAGTCTTCAATTGTAACAAAGGCCATACGATCACCTTTTTTAGTAAGAATTGCTTTCTTCTCAGCAATTAAACCTGCGATCGTTAAGTTCCTCCTAGAAGGATCATTTTTTTGAGTATCTTTGTTTCTAAAATCAAAAGCTGGAGCTTCAATTTTTGGAAGACTTTGGATATCAGCAATCTCCATAGAAACAAGTTTCTTTAAAATATCTCCAAATTTATCAAGTGGGTGTCCTGAAACATATACACCTAATAGTTGTTGTTCATACCCAAGTTTATCTTTTTCATCAAAGTCTTCAACTTCACTAATATCGAGCATCTCTTCTCTTGTTTCACCAAAATCCCCCCCCATATCAAAGAGGTTTACTTGCCCATTGGCCTTCTCTTCTTGTTTCTTCTTAGCAAAGGCAACGATTGTTTCAAGGTTTTCAAGAAGTGTTTTTCTATTCATTTTTTCACAGTCATCAAATGCTCCAACTTTTATCAATGACTCGATAACACGAGTGTTAGCAGATTTCATACTTACTCGCTCGCAAAAATCTATAAGACCTTTGAATGGTCCATTAGCTTCTCTCTCTGCGATAATAGCTTCAACTGGTGCTTCTCCAACATTTTTAATCGCACCCATTCCAAAGCGAATATCTTTTCCAATAACATTAAATAGGTATAAGGACTCATTTACATCTGGAGCTAAAATCTCAATATCATGAGCACGCGCATCGTTGATATACATCGTAACTTTATCTGTATTATTTAGCTCAGTACCAAGTAATGCAGCAAAGAAACAAGCTGGGTAATAATGTTTTAAATAAGCAGTTTGATAAGCGATAATTGCATATGCAACGGCATGTGATTTATTGAATCCATACTTTGCAAACTCGGCCATTAGATCAAAGACACGTTCAGCAACTTTTACATCATATCCACGCTCTTTTGCTCCATCTAAAAAGATTTGACGGTGACGTATCATCTCCGCTTCCTTCTTCTTCCCCATCGCACGGCGTAGCATATCTGCTCCACCAAGAGAGTAACCACCAACAGTTCTTGCAATGTTCATAACCTGCTCTTGATAAACGATAATTCCGTATGTATCAAAAAGAATTGGCTCTAAACTTTTTTCACCTTCAAAGAAGTAGTCTGGCTCTTTTCTTCCAAATTTAATTTCAATAAACTCATCATGCATTCCAAGACCCATTGGACCTGGACGATATAAAGCATTGATGGCCGTAATATCATCAATAGAACCAGGTTGCAGACGGGAACATAAATCCTTCATCCCACTAGACTCTAGTTGAAAAACTCCAGTCGTATCTCCCGTAGACATCTGGTCGTATACATTTTGATCTTCATCATCAATAAACTCAATATCAAAATCTTTATCGTGATCACGACGAATAAATACTTCTGCATTTTTAATAACTGTTAAAGTTTTAAGCCCTAAGAAGTCGAACTTTACGAGACCAATTTCTTCAGAGAAGTCTTTATCAAATTGAACTACCTGTTCACCTTCTCGACCTTTATAGAGAGGACAGTAAGACACAAGAGGATCATTGGTAATGATAACTCCGGCAGCATGAATCGAAGCATGCCTAAGAAGTCCCTCTAGTCTTTTTGAAATTTGAAGGATACGTCTAATCTTTGGATCTTTCTCTTCGAGTTCAACAAGCTTTGGCTCCATCTCTAATGCTTTTTTAAGATTGATTCCAAGCTCATCTGGAATAAGCTTTGCTAGTGCATCAGTCTCAGCATATGGAAGCCCGTATACTCTAGATACATCTCGAATAACGGCTTTTGCTTGCAATTTACCAAAAGTAATAATTTGACCAACATTTTCTTGACCATATTTTTCAGTAACGTATTTAATTACATCTGGCCTACCTGATTGACAAAAGTCGACATCAAAATCGGGCATTGAAATACGTTCTAAATTTATAAATCTTTCAAATAGTAAATTATATGGAATTGGATCTACGTTAGTAATCTTTAAAGCGTAGGCAACTAATGAACCTGCTCCCGATCCCCTTCCTGGGCCAACTGGAATATCATTATCTTTTGACCACTTAATAAAGTCAGATACGATTAAGAAGTAACCTGGGAAGCCCATTGTTAAGATAGTATCAATTTCAACTTGTAATCGGTCATAATAAACTTGTTTCTGTTCACTCTCCCAATTATCTTTCGAGACTATTTTTCTAAAATGAGGACCTTTAAATCTTTCCTCAAGACCTTCTCTAGACATACGAATAAAGTAGTCTTCAGTATTTTCATCCGTATCAATAAACCTATCGAAGTCTGGAAGGTGATAAATTTGTTTTCCCTCTTCATCTTGCCAAGTTATTTCAATATTACATTTATCAGCGATCTCTAAGGTGTTATCACAGGCTTCTGGTATATCTTTAAACGCTTCTCTCATCTCCTGGGGAGATTTAAAATAAAACTCATCAGTTGTAAGCTTCATTCTTTTCTCATCAGCAAAGGTCTTACCTGTCTGAACACATAGTAAAACTTCTTGAGCTGAAGCATCTGCCTTTGTTAAGTAGTGACAGTCATTTGTTGCAATTAGTTTGATATTATGTGCACGAGCGTAATCTATTATCTTATCATAGACGGCTTCTTCTTCTAAACCATGCCTTTGAATTTCTAAATAGAAATCATCTTGAAAGACTTCATGAAGCTTCTGAATAGCTTGTCCAGCTTTATCATCTTGTCCTGTAAAAAAATTAAAGGCAACTTCACCCTTTAAACAAGCAGTAGTTATAATAAGACCTTCGCTGTGTTCACGAAGTAATTCAATATCTATTCTAGGTTTATAATAAAATCCTTCTAGGTATGCTTTAGAAAGTAACTGACATAAATTTTTATAACCCGTTAAATTTTTACAAAGAATAACAAGGTGGTGAATCTGGTGCTTACTTTCTACTTCATCTTGAGAATCAATAACTTTTGTATTTCTTGGAGCCCGTCTATCAAACCTAGAACCAGGTGTGAAATAAACCTCAGAACCTAAAATAGGCTTAATTCCACTACTGATCGCTTTTTTATAAAAGTCGATTGCTCCAAACATATTTCCATGATCAGTCATTGCGATTGCAGGAACATTTTGTTCTTTGGCCGCTTCAAATAAATCATCTAATCTAAGAGCGCCATCGAGCAAAGAATACTGAGTATGAAGATGTAAATGAACAAAACTATCTGGATGAGATTTTGCTATTGGTTGTTCCGGATTTATGAACGGATTTTTCATACTATTGCCTTTGTCTATGCGTCTTGAGATTTAAATATAATCGTGTTTTTTCGTGTATAGTCTATTATCACAAAGGCAATAAAAAGTGTAAAACAATGGCCATGGACAATATTAGACGGCCATGGGAAATTAGAGACTTAACGCACCTCAAACAAGTTTTTTTATAAACTCAAAAGCTTTTAACTCCATCCAAGTGTTTTCGTTTAACTTTCCTTGGATAAAGCCTACATGTCCACCGAATTCAGGGTACTCAAAGCAGATATTTTTATTACTTATATCGAGCTCACTTGGATAACATTCACGACCTAAAAAAGGATCATTCTTAGCATTAACTATTAGAGTTGGAACTTTAATATCTTTTAAAAATTGCTTTGAGCTTGATCTACTCCAATAGTCCTCTGCTGATTTGAATCCGTGCAAAGGAGCAGTAACGTATTCATCAAAATCAAGAAAAGTCTTAAGGTTTTTGGGTTTAATATTTTCTAAGGAGCTCAGTTTATGTACTTTTTGAATATGTAATAACTTTTTTCTAAGTGTAGACATGAATACTAATGAGTAAAATTTATTAAAGCCACTTGCTAACTCGTAGGAACATGACTTTAAATCAAGTGGTGCAGAAAACGCTACACAACCATTAATATTTTCTCGAGACTTCTCTCCTAAATATTTCAATGAAACATTTGCACCAAGACTAAAACCAATTAAAAAGATTTTTTTGTACTCTTTAGACTCAATAATTCCTTCAATTAAAAAACCTAAATCATTCGTTTCACCTGAATGATAAAGATTTGTGGTTGTATTCATCTCTCCACTACAACTTCTAAAGTTCATTGCGCATATATCAAAATTATTGCGAGAAAAATAATCGGCCTGTGACCTGACATAGTGTTGAGAAGAAGACCCTTCAAGACCATGCAAGAGAATGACTAAGTTTTTATTAGAGTTTTTAATCCAATCGACATCAAAAAAATCACCATCTAGAGTTTTAACTCTCTCCCTTTGGTAATTACAATGAACCTGCCTTCTCAGTACAGAAGGAATTATTGTGGAGATATGCTTGTCTCTAAATAGTAAGCTAGGTCTTTTCATAAATAAAGAGTGCACTTTTTTTAGATTAAGATCAAGCTACAGTGGGTCTAAACTTAATGGCACCAGGTATGCCTGAGGTTGCTTTGACTATAATTTCACTCCACTCTGCTTGGCTTAATCCTTCATCATCTGCAAAGATTTGTAGAGCTGATAATAGAGTATTAATTGATTCGATATCCACTTGTTTTGATTTTTCACAAGAGCAATCTTTAACAATACTTTTTGCATCTTGAATATACTTTCCTATTAATAGTTCTTTATTATTCATATCGAACTCTCCCAAATAATAAAATTTTAGTTCTCACTATTATAAGGATTTAGTACTCTTTAGGGAAATTTTTTGAGACTTTCACAGCCACACTTGTAATAACAAATACTTAGCATTTTAGGACCTAAATAATACTTATTATCTCAGAATAAGGTTTCTGGAGTTTGGCTTCTCTTTGCCACTATTTTTACACAGTTTTTAAACTATAAAAAAAATCTTAATACAATCCAAACTTAGCTAAGTCCTCTGGGGTAATGCTTTTCTTTTTATCATCTAATTCAATAACATAAAGCACACCTTTTAAAGATGTTTCATTAGAAAAAACTGGGGCTATTTGCATAGCTTCCATCATTTTATTAAGTATAATTCTTTGATCCTTATAATCAGTACCATCATATTCTAACTCTCTTGTTGAGACACAACCACTTGTTGCGAAGTGAGGGTAAAAACTTGAAGAAGTATCAGTATTTCTATTTCCCGTTCCATGTATGCGAAGCCACTTTCTTCCAACGTCTCGAGCAACACTTGCCTCTTTCCACCATATTTTGTTCTGTGCTGACTTAGGTAAGAAATGACTCATATTTGTCTCTTCAAAAGACTTTGGTATCCAGTTTAAGATCACTCGTCTAAATTTACCAAATGCTTGCTGTCTGTTGGCCTTAGGCATTACTGAGTTAATTGTATGAACACCACTAGGAGTATACCCATTTGTAATATTATAAGGTAGCTCTCTCCTAGAATGAGCTAAAGCAGGTAAACTCCAAAGAGTTCCATCACTATTTCTTACAGGGTTATCAAAAATGTCCTTCATCATAAATAAACATGGATAATGTCTATCATGCCTACAAAACAAAAAGAGTTTTAAAGTGTTTTTGTACTCACCATTATTATAATAAGCATAGTCAGGCGTTTTATAAAACAAATCTTTAATTTCCTTTTTTGTTTTTACTTGAAATTTCTTTATAGATTCTAATAATTTTTTAGCTTTGGATATTTTACCTAAATTAACCGGTGAAATAACTCCAGTCATAGACCCAATAAAAAGCCACTCACTTGCTAACTTCAAAGCCTCTTCATCGGAGATATTCTCAGTTACTGGTAGCCTTGAGATAGATTTATTTCTTGAAAGGTTAGACTTAATTGAATTAAGCCTCAACTTATTTGAGATAGACAATTTATTAAAATCAAGCCGTTCTAATTGCATGTAAAAGTTTAAGCTATCTAGGTTCTTATCTAAATAACTCTGCCACAATACTTCAATTTTATCTGAATCACTTAAAGAGTTATATTCAGTAAAATCAGAAGCAATTACTTTTCCACTTAGAGAATAAATACCCAATAGAATAGCAACTAATACTACAGATCTAATATATTTTGTCATTCATTTCCTCGATTTCATTTTCATTAAATACTCTCTAAAAATAAAACAGAGGCACTTATTTTACATTCTTTTCAATTTTCTGTTTTAAATCTTCTACTTTGAATGCCCCTTTAATAAGAAAGTCTTTTACAAAAGAAAAAGAAAAGGCTCTTTTTCTATCTTCATCATTTGCAGATGAACTAAACATCATAATTGTTATAGATAGATCTTCAAAATCTTGATATTTTTCGAGAAATTCAAAGCCTCCCATAAGAGGCATATTAATATCTAAAAAAAGTAAAGTAGGAGGAAAACCTTCTACTTTTTCTTCTTCATTTTCTTTTTGCTCTTTTAAAAAGTTCAAAGCATCTTTACCGTTATTAACCTCAAAAATATTTTCTATTAAGTCAGTTTTTTTTAAGAATCTTTTTAGAAGATATCTATCAGTTTCACTATCATCAACAATCATTGCAGAATATTTTTTCATAAATCGCCCCCTAATGGCATTTCTATTTTAAAAGTCGAACCTGACGCAGAGGAAGTAAAACTAATTTTTCCTCCAAGAGCTGTTACATTCTTGTGAACAATCGACATACCTAAACCACTTCCTTGAGCCTTATCTGGATGAAAACGGCTAAACATCTTAAAAACCTCATCATGTTTATCAACAGGAATCCCAAGGCCGTTGTCTTCTACTAGAATCTCAACATGTGTACCTTTGGCAGCTTTGATTTTAACAAACCGGTCAGTATCATCAATCGAACAATATTTTGCAGCATTGATGATTAAGTTCTCAAGAATCCTCTCCAATCTAGACTTTATGCTTTTAAAATTCAAGTCTTTACTAATAATAAGCTCATAACGAACTTTTTGATCTTTCAAGTAGCTAGAATTATTATTTACAACAGAACAGACAAGCTCATTTAAATTAACCTCTTCCCACGCTGACTCTTCAACATCAGCTCTAGCAAGGTTTAAAATATCTGTCACCAAGACCTCTAAACGAATAGATTGATTAATAATTTTATCTATATTTTCGTTCACTTCATTTAGATCACCACTTTCCAGGTCTTCTTTCATAAATTGGGAAAGTCCTTTGATAGTAGTCAGGGGGGCTTTTAAATCATGTGACGTTCTATAAGCAAATTGTGATAATTCATCATTACTTCTTTTAAGTTTTTTATTTGTAACTTTCAACTCTTCTTCTGAATTATATCTAGTTAATTCAAAACCTATCCACTGTGCCAAAAGTCTTACCAATGATTTCTCTTTTTCTGTAAAGTCAGCTTTTCTAACCTGCGATGAAATAAAACTTAATACTCCATAATCTTTCTTTTCCACGACGATCTTTAATCCGATATATGCCCCTTGCTCAGTGTTATTTAAAGCATAGATGTCGCCTTGCTTAAACGTCTCAATACAAATTTTTTCCTCAACAGAAGTTAATTCCTGACTTTCATCTATAAGAGAATGTAAGTATTTGACTTTGAAGTGACTAGAATTCTCTTTAGCTACAAATGCAGAGTTTAATCCTAAGTATTCATTTCCAGAAGCAAGGACTCTTGTTACTTTCTCCTCGATAGTTAGGTCTAAATTTGAGGCGACTCTATAAATATTTTCGAGTAATTCTTCTTCTTGTAATTGCTTAGAAACATTTCTGGCCACACCTAAGATATAAGACTTCCCCTCGACATCATAAAATCTAATTTTTTGAGTAAATAAAGTTCGAGTTTCACCATCTGGGAAGGTGATTTTTTCATAAACTTTACTTTTACCTGTTTTAAAAGCTTCTTTATCTTTTTTTAAAAACTCTTGAGCTTCTTTTTCATTATAACCCTCAAGTGTTGTTGTTCCGATCACTTTACTTCGTTGATCTTCAGGATAAACACTAAGAAAAGCTTGATTCGCTAATACTATTCTAAACTCAGAATCCTTCACAAAAAGTAAGTCTGGATTTGTCTTTAAAATTAAATCTTGAAGCAACTTACTAGATTCTAATTCAGAATTAATTCTCTTTTGCTCTAAAATAAGTTCTTCTCTTTCAATTTCAATCAATTTTCTATCGTTTATATCTTGAAAAACACCCTCTAGAGCAATTACTTCATCTTCCTCAACAACGACATTACCAATTGCTCTAACCCATTTTCTTTTTCCTGAAGTTGTTAAAATTTGTAACTCTGTATCCCAACTTTCTTTTTCAGAAATAGATTTTTCAATAAGCTTACTAATTATAGGCCTATGTTCTTTGGCGTAAAAATTGATTCCACCTTCAACAGTAACTTCAGTTGATTCATCTAATTCGTGTATTTCATAAGTCATTTTCGACCAAAGAAGTTTGTTTGTCTTTAAATCCACATGCCAACTGCCAATTTTAGCAACTCTTTGAGTACTCTCTATTAGCCTTCTCATTTTATGTTCTTCTGTTACATCGATAATATTTGCAACACCGAAGATATCTTCATTTTTATTAAAAAAATTAATTCCTATTTCAACATATACTTTAGCTCCACTTTTCTTTATACCTTCTAGAACACGACCATCACCCATCATTCGACTTTCAGGAGAAGCAAAAAACCTGTTCACATGCTTTTTATGAATAGAGGCTAGCTTCTGAGGTAACAAAGATTCTACTTCTAAGTTTATTAACTCTTCTTTCTCATAACCAAATAAGGTTGCAGTAGCTTTATTACTTTCAATGATTACCCCATCTTTATTAATAACTAAAAATGCTGTTGGACACGAATCTACAGCTTGCATTAAAAAGTCCATTAAATCTCCTAGTTACTTTGTACTCTACCGTCTAACTTACTATTTTTATATTTATTCTAGCTCTTAAAATAACTAAATTAAAGCTTAAGCACTAAATTTTTTACACGGCGCCCAATTTAGATTGCAAATAGTGCATTATTAGGTAATTATGTTAAAAATTTTTTTAAGGCGAATCATATGAACAATGTTTTTATTCTTGGAGTAGCAGGGGGAAGCGGATCTGGTAAAACTTTTTTTGCTGAGACTCTTGCAAAGAAATTAGGGCCAGAAGTTGCTTTTGTTTTATATCAAGATAATTATTATATCGATCAAAGTGCAAAATTTGACCATGACGGTGGAAGTGTAAATTTTGACCACCCACAGGCACTAGACTTTGACTTAATGGCCAGCCAACTTGAAGATTTAAAAAACGGCTTCGATATAGAAATTCCACTTTATGACTTTTCAACACATACTCGCCTAAACAAGACCAAATACCAAAAAGCAAAGAAAGTTGTCATCATTGATGGAATTCTAATATTTACTCAACCAAAAATCTTAGAACTTTGTGATGAAACAGTCTTCATAGAAACACCTGAAGATATTAGATATGAACGAAGACTTCATAGGGATGTTATTGAAAGAGGTAGAACTCCAGAAGGTGTTAAGGCCCAATTTGAAGCTCAAGTTAAGCCTATGCATGATATGTTCGTCGAGCCTTCCAAGTATAATGCTAACCACGTTAATAGTGGAACAGATATGGATGCTTTTTATAACATGTTAAGTTCTATTCAAAGAATGATATTTGAACCATCAGTTTTCATGAACCCAACATACCAGGTTTCTTCAACGAACTCACTACCTTACTAGTATGAAGTCCAGATATTGCTCAGTCTGCTTAAAAGCGATAGCTGCTTGTTATTGTCAAAGTATTATAAAGAACAATAACAAAACAAAAATTATTATCCTTCAGCATCCATCTGAGGTTTCGCATCCACTGGGAACAGCCCAAATAGCGAAGTTAAGTTACACAAACCTTGAACTATTTATTGGAGAAAACTTCACTGACCATATAAGGCTAAACCAACTTTTAAATGAATATAACTGCTTGCTTCTAATGCCCGATGAAACAGCTACAGATTTATCAAGCTTAAAATCGAGTTGTAGCTCAGATAAAAAAGCTCTTATAGTACTAGATGGAACTTGGAAGAAAGCTAAAAAGATACTCTATACATCATCAAATATTCAATCTTTACCAAAAGTTTCTTTTCAAAATGAATTGAATACAAAATATGTCTTAAGAAAAGAGCCTAAAGCTGGTTATATTTCAACAATTGAAGCAATAGTTGAAAGCTTAGTCATCTTGGATGATTCGAACTTTACTAACCCTCTTATAGTTTTAGATTTAATACAAAATTTTCAAATAAATAAAATGGGAAAAGAGAAATATAGGGAGTATTATCTTAATAACAAAGGCTAGATTCCTCATGACTTTCCAAATTAAGTTCGACTTATTTTAGAGTGCCTTTAGTAACTTTAGTGTATTCTGATTATAAGTATTCAACCTTAGACTTGTATAAGCTGCTTCTTTGATCACATTTGGAACAAACACTTTTAAAGTCTCACCAGTTAATGCATCCACCATTTCTTTAGGATCTTTAACTTTCTCAAAGTCTTTTGGATTTCTCATCAAGATAAACCCAAGGTTTTGATAGTCCTCTCTAGTAAATGGCATATGGTTCTTTTTAGTAAGTCCATCAGGACTTGTCACAGTAATAAATTGTTTTTGACTATTATAAAACAATGTCGCAATAATTGGTAAACATGAGCTATTGCATCCAGTAGTTGTTATTAACTCGCGAATAAATCCAACTCTTTCATTCTTTGAATTAAATACCTCTAATATATCTGTATTGATTGGCTCTTTTGAAATAGTATCCTTAACCTTATGCTTTTTAGTCATTGAGTAATCTTTAAAGACCTTCTTGTAATAATTGATTAGATCTTTACCTTCTAAGTCATTGCCAAAACTATTTTGATAGAAACATAAACTTAGGACAATCGTGATAAATACATTAGTCGATTTTTTCATAGCAATATATTATTATAAAACTTCGTTGAAATCAATTTGCCTATTTTTAAGCTAAAGTGGTATCATTTATGAATGTGTTTTTCAGTTCAAGTCGAAACAGATTTAAAGAGAATGGCCTATCGGTTCAATGCCGTAATCAACCAAAAGTCTTTCGATAATTTTAAGAATTTAGAAAAGCTTAATCCAAATAAATATAAATTTGCTTATCCAGAGGATCAAAGAATATTCTCAAAAGTTTGGGCCCCCATTATCTGCATGGTAGCCGGTGAACGCCAAATTCGTCCCATGCGCTATCAACTTCTTCCTCACTTTTGCAAAGACGAACTCTATACTCGAATTAACCCTAAGACCAAAAAATTAGTTGAAATAAAAAACACCTTCAATGCAAGAATGGACAGTCTAAAAACAGCAAAAGCTTGGAAAAAACCTTTTACTAATTATCATGCTGTCTTACCTATAAAGAAATTTTATGAGTGGGTACCAAAAAACGGCCATAAGGCAATGATTAGTTTCTTCCCAGAAAATGATGACTATCTACTTGCCCCCTGCCTCTATGATAACTGGTACTCAAAAGACCAATCAAGAATCGTTCAATCATTTGCAATAATAACTGACGAACCTAGACCTGAAGTTCATGCTTTAGGCCATGACAGAACTCCCATAGCCCTTGACGAGAACAAACTAGACGCTTGGCTGGATCCAGTGCCAGGGCGCACAGATGAACTAATAGAACTTCTCAAAGAACCAAAGCATGATCAATATGCCCATGAATGGGTTCTGTAACCACTTGATTTGTCATAACTCTACAAATATTACATAGTAGTTCGTATTTTATGGCAGCGCAGCATTTTTTCAATTATTATGTTTAAAACTAAATGGATGGATTATATGGAAGCGCAGGCTTATCTACAAAAGACATTGAGAGAAAGATTAGATGTTCTTAAAACAAAGAATACTAGTTTTTCACTAAGAGCTTTTGCTCGTCTTTTAGGCGTTTCTCCAGCATCTTTATCAGAGTTTTTAAATGGAAAAAGAGTTTTGTCGCCAAAAATGGTAATGAAACTTGCAGATAGACTTTGCTTATCTCCTGATCAATTTGATGAATTAAACGACAAATTAAATCGAGATAAAAAAGGTGTTTCTCATCAACCTGAGTCTGACAAAAAAATAATCCAGCTTCAAAATGACCAATACTTTATGATTGCAGATTGGCATTACTATGCAATTTTAAACCTCGTTGAAACACAAGGTTTTCAAAGTGACTCGAAGTGGATTGCAACAAGACTTAAGACCACAACAGCAAAGATTAGTGAAGCACTTGAAAGACTGCTTAGATTAGGTTTCCTTGTCTATAATAATGATGGAATGCTAATTAGAAACGAAGTTGAACTGATGACTTCGGAAGATATTCCAAATACATCAATAAAAAAGAGACACACTGAAAATCTTGAAGCAGCTAAAGAATCATTATTTTGTGATGATGTAATGCTAAGAGATTTTAGTTGTGGAACGATTGCAATTGACCCAGCTAGACTGCCTAAGGCCAAAAAGATGATTAGAGAATTTCAAGATCAACTTTTTGACTTTCTAGAAGGTGGAGACAAAAAAGAAGTTTATGAAATATGTATGCAATTATTCCCAAGATCGAATGTAGAAAAGGAACAGGTTTATGAAAAGTATCAATAATTTAATTATTGTTGGAGCAATGATTTTATCTCAAGCAGGTTATGTAAATGCTTCAGATAGAGTTGGTAATGGTGGAAATAGTATTGCCGCTCACTTCTCAACAATTGCTAGCAATGTTGCTACCATTTGGAGTGATATCTGTTTAAATGAACAAGATAAAGAAGCGTTTTGCCAGTATGTTCCTGATTTTAAAAGTACATTGAATAAAGACTCTCATAAATATGTACAAATAAAAGCTGTGAATATTGCAAAAGATAAGTCTCACCCATGTCAAATCGATGAAAATATCAGAGAAGCCTGTAACAATGGAACTGACCGTATCGTCATAACGTCTGATCACTGGAGAGATATGAGTGATGACTCACAAGTTGATTCCAGAAGAATTAACTTAGTTCTCCATGAGTATTTCTCTGTAATGGAACTTGATAGTAGTGATTACTATAAATACTCTATGAAAGTTTTTGGAATGTTAAAAAGAAAAGGTTACGATTTAAGTAAAATTGCTAGAAATGAAGTACTACCTACTGCATGCACGATTAACATCTCAGCAAGTGGAAATAATGCAAACCTTCAAAGGTTCGAATCAGATATTTTCAAAAAGAACTTTCTTTTGAAGAATACTACAGAGTCAACTAGATTTAACTTAAACTTAATCTCTAAGTGTAGTGATACAAAAGTAACAAAGTCTTGTGCCATTCATGCTCAGTTAAAAGATAATTACACGAACTCAAATATTTTTGATGAAATGCTAATTGAATCTGGCATTACAAGATCAGAGGAAAAAATCATGGAGAGCATGAATTCTAAAATTGCTAAAAAAATAGAATATTGTTTTACTAAATAATTGTAAAACAATAAAGCTTTAGAGCTTACAACATAATTGAGAGATGGGATTCAAGGTAACACTTGAGTCCTTTTCTTTTTTCAAGCTGCTTATAACTATTGATTAACTTAATCCTAACTAAAGAACTAGAGTCTTTTGCTGCAATAGTGATTTAGTAAATTCTCTTTAACATACTTCCAAAACAAGGAAAGCTTGCTCTTATTCAAGGAGAGAATACAGTAAGAGTATTGAGCACTATATTACCTCTAATAATTATAAAGAAGATTGACCATACTATTGAAGACTACGCCATTGGAATGTACCAGCTAAAAAAGAAAAATCTTAAAGACAAAATAAAAGCGTCAAAGAAAAGCAAACTCAGAATAATAAAAAAGTTCGATCGTTACTTAAAAGAAATAAAAAATTCCGGTTACCTAAAGAATCTCTTTTCTAAATATAAGTCATTTTGTTATGATTGCATGTAAGAGTTACCCGTTCCAAAAAACATTATTGATTTTGAAACATAATCTTATTTCCCTCCATTGATCAAAACCTTATTAGGCCGTATAAACTATCTCATTAGGGGAAATCCTTTAGGGGTAAAGGTAAAGCCATTTAGAGTGATCCTGAGATTTCAGGATCACTACAGGCTTCTTTTCAAAACGTTCTACACTTAATGACTTCAGCAAATTTTTCAACTTCTAACTTCGATAAAAACTCATAATGTTCATGGCGATCTAAATCTTTTACTAAGTAACCATTTTTTCTCTTTGTTTCTTTATATCCAATAATAATCTTTGGATTTACTCCCCATCTTTTACTTGACCGTATACACTGTCCTGTTTTGTATTTTGGAGTCACAAGAAATTTCCTTATCTCAACTGGAAACCAATATTTAGAGATTGCACCAGATCCAGCAAGACTTCCTAGAATAATGGTTATAAATATACCTATTATTTTCAAAATTTATTTTACGACATTTGCTTCTATAAGTTGTGTTAAAAGTTCTAACTTTAAAGGTTTTTTAAAAAAATGAGTTGCTCCATACTGATAAAATTCTTCTTCTTCAATATCTGTAAACCCAGTCATCATTACGATCATTTGAATTTTTTTATTATACTCTTTAATACCATTTAATAAGTCTATCCCAGAACCATCTGGCATTTTAACGTCTGTTAAGATAACATCATAATCGTTATTCTGTATTTTAAGCAAAGCCTTATTACCAGAGTAAGCCACATCGACTTTAAAATCTTCATCTTCAAGCCAATCTTTGATAACCTCGCAAATATCAACATTATCATCGACAACAAGAATTGATCCTTTTCCACTCATTTTTAATACCTTTACGCTATTCTTTTTGAAATTAATTCATTTGGAATAACTAATCTAAATTTATATTGTTCATTTGTACTAATTTTTATCTCAATACCAAGGGAGTCAAATGTGTCCTTTACAATACTTAACTCTAAACCGGAACCTTTTACCTCCCCAGTTTGCTTTGAGAAGGATTCAAGTAAATAAGAATCAATCCATTTAGGCAATGGCTCCCCATCACTAGATAAATCGATATAAAACAGACCTTCTCCTCGACCCATCTGTATAGAAATATTGGATGAATTTACAGTTAAGTATTTTAAAAGAATTGATAACGAATTTATAAGTGGAACTGATTTACAATTAATTTGAATATCTTCTAAACTTAGCTTGTAATCATTTATTTCTATTCCTAGGCTTTTTATATTATCTATAGCTTTTAAAAAACCTTTCTCAAGACTTAATTGTTTTGTTTCATATTTTTCATAGTCATCTCCATACAATTGAAGATTATTAGTAATATCAAAAATACTTTCTAAAATACTTTCAATTTTTACAGCCGTTTTTTGTACTTTATCCACTTCTAACTCTTCTTTAGATAATAACTTTATAACTCTTTGATTATTATTAAACACAGCTGCTAAGGGGCTATTTAATTCGTGAGCAACACTACAGGCCATCTCACCTAGAGCTGCTCGCCTTTTAGCCTTTAAAAGCTCATTTGTTTTTTCTTTTACCTTTGACTCTAATTTAAAGTTCCACTCTTTAAGCGATTGCTCTGCGTCTAATCTTTTCTTAAGCTCCCTTTTAACTTTATACTCAAGTTTATCAGCAATTGCTATTGAGAACAATATCATTTCAATCGCAGATCCAACTAAAATAATATTTGCAGTATAAAAATTTCTTTCTAAGAGTCCATAATTCCAAGTTAACAAATACATCAAGCCACTTCCAAGAAGAGCTCCTATAGCAATTAAGTATATTATTGCAGGTCTTTGCCTTGTTTTAATGGCTATATAAGCAGAGTTCATAATAGATAATACCAAAAGAAGAGTTAAGATATTTTTCAATATCTGATTCCCAATAGAATACGAAAAATCAAACATAGAAACAATACCTACTATGGTACCCAAGATTATAAATAGCTTAAAACTTAGATGTATTTTTCTGAAATTATCCTTTGTATTTAAAAAGCTCATCGCAAATAAGCAAGAAAACAGAATGACACAAGCATGGTGTAGAGGAAGGGCTTTATGAAAGAAATACGGAACTGTAATATCGAAATAAGCAGGAACGTCTCCAACAATCAAAATTAATGAGCTAATAGAAGTCAACATGCCAATATAGTAATAAGTAACATTATCTCTTGCTGTTAAGACAAAGAATAGATTATAAAAAAGTAAACCAAAAACAATACCTGTATATAAAATGGCAAGTACTTTATACTTACGCTCATAGTAGGTTGCCATCTGAGGGCTTTCTATATCAAAGTTCATCCCAACAATATGCCTACTACGTAGCTTGGCCACAAAAAACTTTTCTTCTCCTGACTTTATTTTAAACTCAATAGTTAGTCTTCTGGCCTTAAATTGTCTTTCTTCAAGTGGAGTTGAATGTTTTCTTACTTCATAACTTAATACTTCATAATTTTTATCTAACTCAAAGAGTTCCATTTCATCAGTGCAACCAAAGGGATATTGTATAACTCTCTTAAGATCTGTATTCATTTCATTTTTTACAGAAAAGACATACCATGAATCATCACTTCTAAAGGAGTTTTTTATTTCTTTAAGATTTATTGTATGATTTTTGCTTTTATAGTTTTTTAAAACTTCTTGGATATTTTTTTGTGGAAATTTAAAAGTAGTATACTCTCCAGTCAACTGAGCAGGACCATTTATATTTTTTATTGAAAAAGTTTGTCCATACACTGTATGACTTATTAAAAAGAAAAGCAGTGTTAATAGTAAATTTATCATGCTCTCTTATCGGATTAGTTGAGCTGAATATTATGAATAACTTCAATCTTAAGTTAAATATAAGATTAAACTACTTGGAGATTAATACTGAAGCTTTGACTTTTTTTATCACTTTATTAGCAACACTTCCTAAGAAAAGCTCTGAAATTTTTCCTCTTGCATGTGTTCCCATAGCAACCAAGTCAAAAGCTCCCTGATTAATATAATCAATTAGTTTCTCCGATATACTCCCTTCCTTATCCAAAAGAACGATCGAGCTAGTATTAACTCCAAGTTTTTTAATCTCAAGTTCTTTAGACTTTAGTTTTTCTTCAATTTTAATATGGCTTTCTTTTATCATTTCTTCCAACGCCTCATTAAAAGTATTATTAAGGGTGTGAGCCACGTGATAACCTTGATAAAAACAAGGAAGGACGTTGACAAGCTCTAGCTGCGAATCATTTGCCTTTGCCAGTGCTATTGCAATCTCAAGGGCCTTGTCACAGTGATAAGAAAAATTATAGGCCACTGCGATTTTTTTGGGTTTTGCACAATTTTCATTTTTAACAACTAAAACAGGCTTTGTAGATTTATGAGTAATACTCTCAGTTACTGAACCTAGAAAGAACTCCGTAAATCCACTGTCATCATTATGTCCGATTACGATTAGGTCTACATCTTCTGAGTTAGACTCAGCTAATATTACTTCAGATGCTGTCCCAGATTTTGACTCAAATGATAAGGCTTCATCTTCAAGACCAAGAGTTAAAAGCTGTTTTTCCAAGGCTGTATTATTTGCTTCAAGAATTGATTGAATATAACTTTTATGAACATCTAAGTTTAAATGAGCAAATACTGAATCTAGGGTCTCATAGTCAGCTAACTTATCAGCATGAATGATAAATGATTCTTTATTTAAAGTTTTAGCTATTGATGTTCCAACCTTAAGCGGGAGTAAGCTCGCTTTGTCTAGACCATTAGCGATAAGAATTTTTGACATAAGTAGTCCCCTTTTAGTATTTTACTCTTCATAGTATATCACTAAATCAACTCTTTTTTATGAGACAAATCACTTTTTTTAACTTTTTCAGCCTCTCCCTTTATTTTAGAACTAAGTGATTTAATATAGCTATGACTACTATCTATAAGTGCGGTTATTTCTTCATAGTCACTTTCATAACGATCTGAATGGATATATTCCTGAACTTTCAATAACTCATTATTAACTTTCACTATTCCAAAACTAAGAGCAGTTCCTAGGACCTTGTGTACAATAGACTTAACGAGATTAATATCTTTTAATTTATTTGCTTTTACAAGGTCTTGCATCTCTGTATCTTTATTAGAAAGATATTTTGGAAGATATGATTTTAAGTTTTTATCTAGATCATCAAAAATACTAAGCATCTGTTCAGAGTCTTCTTCTTGAACAACTTTTTCGTTAATACTATTCTTTTTTAAAGAGTCTAAGCTTTCAACTTCAATGACATCTCCAACTTCTAAAATAGCTTCTACTAACTCTTTACGCCTAATAGGTTTTGATAGAGAAGAGTGAAAACCTTTTGATTTATAATGAGTATCAAGTTCATCATCAATCAGATGTGCAGTAAGAGCTAAAAGTGGAGTTCTTTTAATATCTTTTTCATAACAATATTTATGATACTTTTCACAAACCTCTATTCCACTTAAATTGGGCATATTAATGTCCATAAAACATAAGTCAAAATGACCTTTTTTAAGATGTTCTAGTCCCTCGTTAGGATTGGTTGTATCTATTATTTCTAAATTTAAGTGATTAATATAGGATTTGATAATGAATATATTATCTACAACATCATCAACAATAAGTACTTTTAGTTTCTTCTTCAATCTTAACTTCAAATAAGACTGTTTACTGGACAAGGTTCTAGGTTTTTTATCCAAGATGGACTTTATGTCACTTTTTATAAAGGGAATAACGAAAAAGAAGTTACTCCCAACACCTTTTTTAGAGGTTAAGCTAATCTCTCCACCCATTGCATCAACCATTGAGCTAGAAATAGCAAGTCCTAACCCAGAACCACTGTGAACTCTTTTCTGATTATTTTCAATTTGAACATATCGACCAAATAATATTTTTTGATTTTCTTCACTGATCCCAACTCCTGTATCTATGACTTCAAACTTTAGCTTTTCTTCGAAGTTTGTAACAACAATTTTAATCTCACCTTTTACTGTAAACTTTAGTGAATTTGAAACTAAGTTGATTAAAATATGTCGAAGCTTTACTTTATCCATTTTTATAATTTTAGGTATTGTTTCATCAACTTCGACTTTTAAAATAACTTCATCTCGATTTTGATTTTGATATGAAAGAATATCAATTAACTCTGTAAGCAGTGGTATCAGCTCAAAGTCAATATTTTTTGTCTCAGTTTTCCCTTCCTCGAATTTAGAGAAATCTAAAAAAGAATTCACAACAGAAAGTAAATATTCTGAATTTGATTGAACTTTATGTAATATTTCTTCCTGTTCAGAATTTAGCCCCATTGACTCTAGAACATCAGTCATTCCAATCATTGCAAATAATGGTGATCTTAACTCATGTGTAATACTGGCCATCAAATTCATTTTTGACTTCAGTAAACGCTCACTAACTTCTTTTTCTTTTTCTAAGAGAAATTTATTATTAAACATCTCAATGAAGTACATTGCTTTTCTACGCAGAACTTCAATATTAACAGGCTTTATTATATAATCGACAGCTCCTAACTGGTATGATTTTGATAAAAGATCTGAGTTCGTATCAACAGCAGTAACCATAAACACAGGAGTTGCTTTATTCTTCTTTGTCTGTTTAATAAGTTTTAAGGTGTCATGCCCATTTAAGCCTGGCATATTCATGTCAAGTAGTATCAATGCGTATTGATTTTTATCACAGAATTCAATGGCTTTATCTCCATTACTACAACTATCAACCTTACACTCAAGTTTGGCCATTGCTTTCTCTAGGATAAATCGATTACTTTTCTCATCATCTACAATTAATATTCTTGCTTCAATATCTGAAGTACTGAGTTTAGACATTATATTTATCTCTATTGACGTATAACCACTTTCTTAGTGAAAAGTAGTCACCTTCATTTATTTCAAGTATTTATCGGAATAATACACTAGATATTTATTATTTTCTTAAATGTATTTATGTAAAATCAACTTAATCATATTTGTAATCTAATACAGTTATTAACTCTTTTAAATTTATAACCCACTGAAATCACTCAGATAGTGTTTTATGAATAATTTACTTAACATATTGATATTTATTGAGAATCTTTAAAAGACTGATAAAATTCAAACGATATGGATAGAGATAAATTAGCGACTATTTCTGAAAAAGAATTATTGAGTTTGCGAATATGTGACTTAAAAATTTCTTTAAGACAAACTTCTTTAATGAGAAGTATTAATGATTTATATTTTGAATTAAATAGCGCAGGAATAAATTTTCTCCCCCATATTTGGGTATCATCAGATTGGTTCTCACCTGATGGAATTGCTGGTTTTGCACTTCCTTTTTACTTATTACACCCTAGGTTAATTGAGCTTGAAAAAAAATACATAGGTCACGCAGAAGGAGCTGATAAATCTTCTTTGATGAAGTTCTTAAGGCATGAAACAGGACATGCAATTGATAATGCATATCACCTGAGAAAGAGTAAATCGCGACAAAAGCTCTTTGGCTTAACAAGTACTCCATACCCTACTTCTTACCTACCTATTTCAAATAGTAAGGAATACGTAAGAAACCTTGGAGAATACTACGCTCAAGCACACCCAGATGAAGACTGGGCTGAAACTTTTGCTGTCTGGCTAGACCCTAAATCCAATTGGGAAACAAAATACAAAAACTGGAAAGCTATAAACAAGTTGAATTTCGTTCAGGAGCAAATGATATCATTAAGAGGTAAGAATCAACTAAATAGAAAGTATACCAATATAGAATGCTTCTCAAAAGATACTCGAACTATCCATCAATATTTAAGAGAAAAAAGAAAAACACTAAAGCTTAATAAAAAATCTGTAATTGAAAAAGTTGATATAAAATTAATTTCTTTTGTGAATAAAAATAAAAAAGAATCTAAAAAGATAATAAATACATATTACAGTAACAAGTTTATTTCTGAAAAAATAACTCGCGATATTTCAAAAATGTGCAAAAGTAAAAAAATTACCTTAAACTATTCTAAGAGACAAAATATTCATCAAAGCTTATTAGAATTAACAGATGCTTATATTAAAGAAGGAAGGCATAAGGTAATAATGTGAGTAAAGACATAATAGTATTAGTGCACACGGACTTGGTGCCAGATGAGTCTATTCATCCAAATGAACTAGACAGGTTTAAAACTTCTTGGCTTACAGAATACGATGTTGTCACTCAATTAAAAAAAAATAATCATAATGTTCGTATTATTGGACTTCATGATACCTTATCTCCATTAATATCGGCCATTACTGATAAAAAGCCTGATCTTGTTTTTAATTTGTTAGAGCAATTTAATAATGATTCAAAAATGGAATATAATCTTGTCGCATTATTGGAGCTCCTTGGAGTTAGCTACTCAGGTTGTAATTCAAAAGGTCTTGCTATCGCAAAAGATAAAGCCCTAAGCAAAAAGATTTTAAAACATCATCATATTGGTACCGCTAATTTTTTAGCGATACCAAGAAATAAAAAAAGAAAACTACCAAAAAACATGTCATATCCTCTTATTGTAAAGTGTCTTTACGAGGAAGCAAGTTTGGGCATTTCTCAGGCCTCTATTGTCCACAATGAAGAGAAATTAACAGAGAGAATTAAATTTATTCATGAAAACCTAGAACAGGATGCTATCATCGAAGAGTTCATTGAAGGTAGAGAAATGTTTGTTGGAATTATTGGTCAAAAACAGCTCAAGTGTTTACCAGTTTGGGAGTTGAGCTTTGAAAATGCACAAGAGCCAGAAAAAGAAATTTATTCCCAAAGGGCTAAGTGGAATGAGAAGTATCGACAAAGAAAGGGCATCATTACAAAAGCTGCACAATTAGAAGACCACCTTCAACAAAAAATTATTAAAACTTGTAAGAAGGTTTATAAGATCTTGAACCTTTCTGGCTATGCAAGAATTGATATGCGAATTTCAAATGAAGGTAAGATATATATTCTAGAGGCAAATCCTAACCCCAATATTGCTTTGGATGATGAGTTTGCTAGATCTGCACAGTACATAGGAATTAGCTACTGCGAGCTTATTGAAAAGTTACTTAAATAGGTTTTCAATTGTTTTTGTTAGAACATCAATACTTCTTGAAACAAGTTTATCACTCTTTTTACAATTATTCCTAGGGACGTGAATAAAAGTGTATTTGATATCTTCTAAGTCACTTTCCATGATATAGGATAAATTATTACACACAAAAGTTCCTTGATCTTTAGATATTTTTACAAACCTTCTGTCACTTCTAGATAACATTTTATAAAGTGGCCTAAGCTCTAAAGACATTTTAACAGATTCTTTTTGATCTGGCCTAATTGGCTCACCTTCAAAGTGAACGCCATCATTATCTTGAGAAATATCTTTCATCCAGTTTTTAGCTTTAGTTTCAAAATGTAGGCCATTACAATGGGCTTCACCAAGAGCTATAATATAATCTGGTTGTTCATCTAAACTATTTATGCAGTCTTTAAGTTGTTCACTTGATTTAAAATATACCGTACGAAGTTGACAATACTTCACATTAATCTGCTTATTATTAAACCTTTTCTCTAAAGCCTTACCGATGACCTGGGAATTATTACCCTTGTTTCCATCAAAAGCATCAAAACCAGAGATAACAATTGTCTTAGCAAAGAGGTTTTGAGTAACTAAAAGAGTAAATAATAATATTGCTTTCATACGGGTACTAGTACCAGAAATAAGATTTTTATTTCTTATATTTGAAATTTTTTCATGCTTTTACCAAGAGATTTCTTTCTTATCTCTAAAAAACTTCCCTCTTGGCGGAGACTCTGTTGTTGCTAACCAAATAGTTGTTTTTACTCCATCTTCAACTGAAATAGGAGCACTCTCTCCACCCATCTGTGTTTTTACCCAACCTGGGCATACAGAATTAACATAGACATTGGAATGTTCAAGTTCCGCATCTAAAATTTTTGTTAAAGCGTTTAGAGCTGTTTTTGAAATACGATAACCTGGAGCTCTTGGCCCCATCTCAGCAAGTTGGCCCATACCACTTGAGATATTAATAATTCTTGCATCCTTTTTTTCTTTCATAAAAGGAATTAAGGCTTGAATTAACTTTAAAGGGCCCATTGTATTGGTTTCTATTGTTTTCAAAATAATAACAGGGTCAACAGAAAGAATAGAGTCGTTCTTTCCTTCAGAGAGCATTTCTAGAAAAACACCGGCATTATTAACAATCACATCAGGGATTTCATTTTTAGATTTCATAATATCCACTGCTGCTCTAATTTCTTTGGTTTTGGTTACATCAAAGTGTAATAATTCAACATTTAACCCTTCATCTAAAAGAATTTGAGCTGAAACCTCTCCTTTTTGTTCATCTCTACAACCCATATATACTTTGTAGCCTTTCTTAGCTAATTGTCTTGTTGTTTCAAAGCCAAGACCCCTATTTGCTCCTGTGACGAATGCTACTTTCATATCTACCTCCTAAAGGCATGCTGAGTTGTGATAGTCAGTTAAAGTAATTATATTATATAGGGACAAATAGAATTGCCCAACTTAAAAGAGGCTCTTAAAGCTAACTTAGCGCACAAAATGGATTCTGAGATAATTCTCCAAACTAGAGCTGAGAAATTCCAAATATAGCTCAATAAACATCGCGACACAGATTGTTATAGATTTACTTATATTGTGAATCGAGGTAAAAATTAGTCATACAAAGATAATAGGAGATTAAGATATGGAAAAGTTTTTTACTGATTTAGGTTTTAATAAAGATATTAAAACATACTCAAATATGCCCACGAGTTTTTATGTTCAAGAAACGGTAAGAACTGGCCATGGAAAATTAACAAAAGATGGAGCTTGCCTAGTTGAAACTGGAAAACACACTGGTCGTTCTGCCAAAGATAGATATGTTGTAAAGTCCGCTTCTACAGAAAACACTGTTTGGTGGGAAAACAATTTAACTCCTATGAGTCCTGAAGTTTTTGCAAAAATAAAAACGACTGTTGTAAACTATTTAAATAAATTTGAAACTCTGTACATCAATGAAAGAAGTGTTGGTGCTCATGAGACCCATAATATTGGGGCTAGACTAATTACTCCTAATCCTCAATACTGTCTTTTCACAAATCACTTATTTAGAGATCAACTGAGAGACTTTAATGATGCTGACTTTACTATCCTTCACGCTCCAGAGCTAATTTTAGATGAAAAAGAGTTTGGCACTAGAACAGGAACTGTTGTAGTAACTTGCTTTGATACAAATACAACTATCATTACTGGAACTCGTTATGCTGGTGAAATAAAAAAATCAATGTTTGCAGCGATGAACTACAGACTTCCAGAAGTTGGGGTTCTTCCAATGCATGCTGGTGCTTCTAAAATGATGAACAAGGAGACTTCTGTATTTTTTGGTCTATCAGGAACAGGAAAAACAACTCTATCAACAGACGTTGGTTGTTTAATTATCGGAGATGATGAACACGGTCTAAGTGACGAGGGTGTATTTAACTTTGAAGGTGGCTGTTATGCAAAAACATATAAACTATCTCAAGAAGATGAACCTGAAATCTATGCAGCAACAAATAGATTTGGAGCTATGGTTGAAAACGTAATCATGGACGAAAATACTGGAACAATCGATTTTAATGATAAATCTTTAACAGAAAATGGAAGAAGTGCTTACCCACTAGACTTTGTAGATGATTTAGAACCTTCAAGTAAAGGTGATGTTCCTAAACATATTTTCTTTTTAACAGCAGATGCATTTGGAGTTGTTCCACCTGTAAGTAAATTAACTAAAGAGCAAGCAATGTTCTATTTTGTTCTTGGCTATACTGCTAAACTAGCAGGTACTGAAATTGGTGTAACTGAGCCACAAGCGACTTTTTCACCATGCTTTGGCGCTCCTTTCATGTTACGTCATCCAAGCGTATACGCGAAACTTCTTGGTGAATACCTAGATAAACATAATATTAATGTTTGGCTAGTTAACACTGGTTGGACTGGTGGAGCATATGGAGAAGGTCATAGATTTCCAATCAAAGTGACTCGTCAAATTATCAGACAAGTGCAAGCAAATAATTTAAATGATACTGCTACAGAAGCTGATCCAATCTTTGGATTGAATATCCCAGTAGGAATTGACGGTGTTGAGGCAAACATGCTTCAGCCTCAAAAGACTTGGAAAGATCAATCTGCCTACACACCAAAAGCGCAAGAGCTAGCTAAATCATACCACGAGCAAATGAAGAATTTTGGTAGTTTCTATGATGAAAATATCAAAGGTGCTCCAACTTATAATGGATAAACTTACAAAAATATTTAATAGATGGGCCCACTTGATTGGGCCCTTTCTATTTTTATTATTCTTACTTCTTCCCCTGGATCTGAAATTAAAACAACAAAGGTTTTTAGCTATTTTCATGTTTGTTGTAGCAAACTGGCTTTTTTCCAAAACTCCAATATTTGTAACTGGCTTTATAGGCGTATCCCTATCAGTACTAATGGGTGTAACTACTGCGGTAAAAGCATTTACCCCATTTTCTCATCCTATAATTTTTCTTTTTATGGGTGGTTTTTTATTTGCTAAGGCCATGAATATTCAAGGTCTAGATAAACGGATTTCACTAGTCCTTCTTTCACAAAGTTTCATACGAGGATCGTTCAAAAGAATGGTTCTATCAATATTTATACTCACAGCCTTCTTTTCTATGTGGGTTTCAAATACAGCTACTACAGCAATGATGTTACCAATTGTTCTTGGAATACTAGCAAACTTGAAAATTGAAGATGAAAAGCTTACTTCTCTTTTATTATTAGGAATGGCATACTCAGCAAGTATAGGTGGTGTTGGAACTCCAATTGGCTCTATTCCAAACATGATTGCAATTGGAATGTTATCTGATTTAGCTAATATCAATATTAGCTTTCTTGACTGGACCTTAGTAGGTATCCCAGTTGTGTCGATCTTTATTTATATATTATACTGATATATTTGCCACTTTATCCCTGAAAAATACAATAATTTTGATAATACATATGTAAAAAATGAACTAAAAGCACTAAGTTCAATTTCAACAAAAGAACGAATTATAGCGAGCTTGTTTTTTTTAACTGTATTCTTTTGGTTCTCTCCAAGTATTGCTAAATTGATTGTTGAAAAAGGTAGCCCTCTAGAAACTTTCTTTCAAGAAAGGTTTAACGTTGGGATCATCTCAATTTTCTTCTCATCTCTTCTTTTCATTTTTCCTCTAAATACACATGAAAAAATTCTTAAGCAGATTGAGATTAAAAATATTGACTGGCCCTCTCTTCTTTTATTTGGCTCTGGTCTTAGTTTAGGGAAAATCCTTTTTGATACAGGACTAGCTAAAATAGCTGGCGATTTCATAGTTTCTAATCTGGCCTCTGGAAATCTATTCATAATTCTATTCGTACTTGTTTACGTGACAATCTTTGCAGCAGAACTTGCTTCTAATACTGCGACTTCAAACATTTTATTACCAATAGTCATATCAATGGCCGCCACAATAAACTTAAGCCCATTAGTTCTGTCTCTCGCTGTAGCAATAAGTTGTAGCCTTGCGTTTATGCTACCAGTTGCAACTCCTCCAAACGCCATAGTCTATGGAAGTGAGAAGGTAGAAATGTCTACAATGATACGAACTGGATTTTTATTGAATATATCATTTGGTCTAATTCTTATTTTAGCTTTTTATTTATACTCAATGTTTTAATCTGCCTTTTCTAAGGCTAGTTTCTTACAGGATAGAAGTTTGTAAAAACACTTAGAAAACTCTTTGTTTTTAAATCATCTACACCTTGATCATAAGACTGAACATTTTCTAAATCCCAATTCAATTCAACCTTCACTGATTTTGTACGACATAATGCTATTAAATGAGGTAAAAACTCCATATCACCATACCAACAAACTCTATCCCTATTAGACCTGGATAATTGCCTTCCATCTACTTCAGTATAGTTTATTGTTACTGGTAGAACATCTCTTTTGGCCTCTATGGCCGCTTTAAATAAGGACCTTTTAAATGGTAAAACCTGTTCGCCGTTAGAACTCGTGGCTTCAGGGAATACAGTAACACTAAGATCATTTTTTAGAGCATTTGTAATATCTAAAATTTCAGAGTTTATATTTGATTTATTTTTTCGATTAACAAAGAGGCATCCTGCCAGTTGAGTTATCTGTCCTAGAACTAATGTATTTTTCATTTCAATACTGGTAACAAATGAAGTCGGGTAAATACTATTTAAAACAAGGATATCAATATAAGATAAGTGATTACCAACAACTAAATAACTTTTATCTCCATTAATTCTCTTGATATTAGAATCTACTTTTATATTCAATATCAAAAGTATTACTTTCGAAAAAGTTCCAATAATTTTGTTTAAGATTTTTCTCATTCCATAGGGATATTTTTTCAAAAATATATAAAAGACACTTGTAACAACAAAATATAAAACTATTGTAAATAAGGTAAAAAAAAACTTTAATAATGAAGTGATACTATTCATTTTTTTCTCCTGTACTTTTATCATCTATTGAATTATCGATTTGAATTAAAAACTCTCCAAAGGCCTTCGCCCTAGACTCCAAACTAGAAGTATAGATGTATTCATCTAATCTATGCATATTAGCTGCGATAGGACCTAGTCCATCAAAGCTGACAAGTCCTTTTCTACTAAAATGATTAACATCAGCAGCACCACCACAATGAACACTAGAGATCTCTATCTGTTCGATATCTTTAATAATATTCATATATTTTTGAATAAAGGCTTCACTATCATTTGTAAATTCTAAAGGAGGACAAAAATCATCTACAGAAATATTGGTTTTTGTAAGTTGATTTGTTTTAAAGCATGGTTTCTTTAAAAAATCTAAATCAGCTTCAAATAAGTTTTCAATTTTTTCTAATCCAGCAAAAGTAGTAAAACGCGTATCAATCTTTGCTGTTGCTCTTGAGCAAATAGAGTTGTAACTGTGACCTCCATCTAGAACACCAATATTCATCGTGATGTCATCAATGCTTAAACATTTATCTTGAAGATAATTAATTTTGGCACATAAATCATGAGCTGCATTCATATGGCCTTTATGAGCCCTGCCTGAATGAGAGCTTTCACCTACGACTTCTAGTTTATACCATTTATTTCCGTTACGAGACTTTATAATAGAGCCATCCTCCATAGACGGTTCAAAGCCTAAAACAAATTGAGAGTTCTCAGAGAGATCTTTAAAGGCATCATGAAAGCCCGGAGAGCCAATTTCTTCACTAGGAGAACTTATAAATTGTATATTTAATTTGGGATTTGATATTTTTTTCAAGAAATACTCTATCCCTTTAATTGCAATCAATTGACCAGACTTATTATCAGCAATCCCTGGACCAAAGATTCTCCTACCCTGGTCTTCAAAACGAAAATAGTTTGACCTCGTTGGGAATAAAACTGTATCAGCATGACCAATAGTAGATAAAGTGATTTCCGAAGAACCCTCTATTTTCGCAACTAAAAGGTCAGCTGACTCACTCTCTTTATTCTCAATATATTCGCAATCAGCTCCAAGAGTTAAAAGTCTCTGTGCAAAAAGTTCTTGTACTGTTTGAACACCACTTCTATTTTTTGATTGGCTATTTTGATTAACAATATATTCTAAAAATTCATAGTCATCTAAAGATAATAATTTTTCTTCCGTTAGAAAAACTTCATTTTGATTATTAAGAGTGTACATACTCACCTTCACTATTCACCTTAGAAGCTTTTAGCTTTCTACTGACTTGATTTAAATAATATTTTGGTAAAGTTAATAGGCTAACCTTACCAATTTGAAGAACTTCATCACCTCTTTCAAAGTCTAAAAGGTCTTTATAATAATTATTTAATTTTTTATCTCTATGGTGAAACTTTTTATCTTCTTCACTCTTTGCAAATAATGTATCCTGAACGCTTCCTTCAAATACAAATGTATTGATATTAAACTGTGCTGTTGAGTTTATAGCAATTTGCTCTCTATATGACTCAGAGATTCCATTAGCAATATTTATATGAGTCATACTCGGATACTTAGGTCCCGTTGGAGAAGGATAAACCTCTTCAAAATATTTTGCAATATTACCAATGCTAGAAAGGACACAAGCACAATTTGTTAACCACACCTCAGAGAACAAAGGTTGTTTAAGTAAGTACTTCGTTAGTAATTTACTTGTAAGCTTATGAGTTAATTTTAATCCTCTTGCACTAGGATGAACACATGTTAATCCTGTATGAAAAACATTACCAACATCTTTAATAGGTAAAATTAAGGCCGAACAAAAACCTAAAAGTTTACCATTTTTATCTCTTGCAAGTGATAAGATGGATCTTTCTAACTCTTTAGTTTCGCCTGTTAAGACTTGATAGTTTGGCGTTTCAGGAAAACATGTTGATGCTAATGATCTTAATTCACTTACTAATTTTTCTAGTTCACTTTTATTAAATCTTTTAGTTGGTGAAAAAATAACTTCAATTTTAAGTTGGTTTTTGCTCATCTGTCTCTCTCCTTATGTCGTATTAAAAGGATATGAATTTAAATTGAGATTGAGCGTTAAAGATAGGTTAGATTTCTGATGAGTTTATTAGAGTTTTATTAAGAGTTTGTTAAGAGAGGGACATAAAGATCCCTCTCCAGTAGCCTAGTAAATACTATATCTTTCTATTTTATAATTTTAACAATTTTCTCTTTAGGATGCCTTACTTTTGGAATAGAAATGTACTTGTCTTCCTCTGATCTGTATCCAATCGGACATAGAAGAACTGACTTAAGTCCCATTTTCTCTAACCCTAATATTTCGTCTACTTTTGAAGGTACAAATCCTTCCATAGGACAAGTATCTATTTTCATCGTAGCACAAACAGTTAATAAATTACCTAATGCAATATAAATTTGATTTTTTGCCCAAACAGCTTTTTCATCTTCTGTTCTATTAACAACATACATTAACATCTTTTTAAAGCTCTCTAAATCTTCCGGCTTTTGTGACCTAACATCACAGATATTTTGTATATAACCATCCATTAACTCTTCATTAATATTTTCTGGACGACACATCACTATTAGATGAGAAGCATCTTTTACTTGTGCTTGATTATAAGAAGCACCTACCAATTGCTCTCTTAGCTCTTTGTTCTCAACGATAACGAATTCCCATGGTTGTATCCCGTAAGAGCTCGCTGTTAAAATAAGGGCTTCAACAATTGTATCAAAATCTTGATTTGTAATTGTCTTCTCAGCATCGAATTGCTTGCAAGCGTATCTCCACTTTAAGTCTTCTACTATATTCGACATGTTTTCCTCCAATTTATTTTATAAGTGCTAAGAAAGATTGATCCTTAGCTAGTTTTTCAATTATTTCGTTCATACAAGATGCTAAAGTTGGTGCCAACCTTTCAGTCGCATCAGCAAGGTCTCCAGGAGAAGTTATTTCTGTCCAGTAATTACCGCTCCAAGTTGAATTCGTTACCTTAGAGTAAACCGTTATATTTACTTTGCACTTTGCTCTTTCAGGTTGGTACTTTTCAATTAATTCATCTACCCATAACTCATTAATTACAAAATCTAAATCCACCTCTCCTAACTCATCAACCATAACCCCTCTTTGAGCAAAAGACGTTGTTAGGTAGGTCTTAATATAATCTTTAAATGGCATATTTAACTCTAAAGGAGTATCTGTGTAACTCACACCTGTCTTTCCCATCCCTATGGCCATTTTATTCGGACGATTATCTGTAATTTGATTAATCTTAAATGATTTTGAAGTTTTAATTTGTGTTGTTTTAGAAAACTCTTTTAAAGCGACAGCATCTTTTTCATTTAAAAACAACTTTGGCTGAGCACAACCAACCGCTAAAACGAATAACATTATAAGTTTCATTCTTTACCCTTTACCCTTTTCTTTTTCCCAAGATTTAAAATTATTTAGATCATCTTTAATTTTCTCTAATACCCAAGATATAACTGCTATATCATCCATAAACCCTAAACCAAAAATAAAATCTGGTACAAAGTCTGTTGGCGTAACAAAATAAACAACAGCAAGTATTGTATACACAATTGTCTGAGTTGATACACCTGTGTACTTTCTTGAAATCCACGAGGCCAATAAGCGCATAAGTGCCTTTAGGTCTTCAACATAGTTTCCAAGCGATTCTTTTACTGAATCTTTACTTAATTTTTCTTTTGCTTTATCTAAACTAAACTTTAAACCTTGAGGGTTCTCCATTAAATCTTCAGCAACTTTAATAAACTTCGACTTTATATATTTTAATAATTTTTGATTCATCAATTCCTTATTTCAATGCGAGTAATATACACTATTTATATCGCACCTTCAATTTTCAATAAGTTTTGTTTCAGTTCTAGACCCAAGGCGTAACCGACAAGGTCTCCGTTACTTCCTACAACCCGATGACAGGGTATAATTATAGGCAGAGGGTTCTTATTATTGGCCATACCTACTGCTCTAGAGTAATTGCTCCCCCCAATATTAAGAGCAATATCCTTATAAGATCTAGTCTCTCCAGTGGGAATCCTCTTTAGCTCATCCCATACTTTTAGCTGAAATTGTGTACCATCAATGTCTAAAGGAAAGTTAAAACTATATTCCTTTCCCTCCAAATAATTCTTTAACTCTTCAGATAAACTAATAAGAATATCATTTGGATTTTCTGAATCAAGAACCTTTGTATCTAATTTAGTAAGACCCTTAGAACTCGCATACAGTGAGAGCTGAATATTTTTGAATATAAACTTTTTAGAAAACATTTAGTAAACCTACCTAGTTTCAAATATTTACAATTGTAATTATTTCATTTCTCACTTTTAACTATGCTGCCTAGCAAGATTTTGACTACACTTTATTATATTAAACTTTACTGGAGATTGGCATGTTAAAAAATATTTTAACTTTAATAATATTCGTTTTTATTGTGAAAGCATACTCACAAGGCAAAACGACTTCTGGGTCTATCAACTCAGTCAATTCCTTTAAAAATTCTAATCAGCATAAAAGGTAAATTCATTGAAAAACTTACTACTTACTGGCTTTGAAAAATTTGCTCATCATAAAGACAATCCAACACAACAGCTCGCTTTTAGCCTAAATAATAGAATAATAAATAATATCAAAATTCAATCTGTTGTTTTGCCAGTCGAATACGCAAAAGCAGCAAGCCAGATCATTGAGTTAGTTAAATCAGATCAATTTGACTTTGTTTTATCACTAGGTCTCGCAGCAGATCGAAATGAAATAACACCAGAACTTATAGCCATTAATTATGCACATGCTGATATTCCAGATAACTCAGGTATTATAAAGACATACTCTAAGATTAATGAGCAATCTAAAGAGTCTTTCTTTAGCACATTACCTATTGATCAAATGATAAAAAACTTAAACAAAAACAAGATTGATGCAAAGCTCTCGACCACTGCAGGTAGTTATGTTTGTAACACGGTGATGTATACTTCACTTCAAACAATAGCTAGGAACAAATTAGCAACAAAATCAGGGTTTATTCATATTCCGGCTAACTTAGATCAAGACACGCTTACAAATGCCTTAACAATTTGTATTAATACCTTATAAGATGTCTCCAAAGTTTATTAAACTTAAGGAGAAATTATGTCATTTAATAATCAGCAACCGCCTGATATCAATTATGAGTTATTAAAACTCAAAGAACAGTTATCAAAAATGAAAGGAACAGTGTCAACTTTCATTGTTTTAGCCCTACTTGTTATAGGTGGACTAACATCTTATTATACAGTTGAACCTGATGAAGAAGCCGTAGTTATTCGCTTTGGTAAATACATCAAAACATCCCCTCCAGGACTTCACTTTAAAGCTCCTTTAGGAATTGATAAAGTCATAAAAGTAAAAACTAAAATTGTTCACCAAGCAGAGTTTGGTTTTAGAACTTCAAATACTCATACAAGAAGAACGACTTACTCAAATAGTAATTTTGAAAATGAATCCCTTATGCTTACAGGAGACTTAAACGTTGCTGAAGTTCAGTGGGTTGTTCAATTTCAAATATCAGATCCATTTAAATTTCTTTTTCAAACAAGTGAACCAGTTCAAAATATTAGAGATGTTTCTGAGTCAATAATGAGAAGAGTTGTTGGTGACAAACTAGTTACTGATGTTTTAACGACCGGAAGAGTTGAAATTGCAAGTAACGCAAAAGTGTTAATGCAAGAAGTACTAGATAAGTACGACATGGGTGTGAGTGTAAAGTCAATAAAACTTCAAGATGTTAATCCTCCCAAGGTAGTACAAGCATCTTTTAACGATGTAAACTCGGCCAAACAAGAGCAAGAAAAAATGATCAACCAAGCTGAAGAAGCTTACAACAAAGTAATCCCTGAAGCTAAAGGAAAGGCAAATAAATTAATAAGTGAGGCTGAAGGTTTTGCAGAGGCAACAGTCAACAGAGCTCACGGTGACGCTGATAGATTTACAGCTTTATACCTAGAATATAGAAAAGCTCCAAGCATTACACGTAAAAGAATTTACTTAGAAACGATGGAAGACCTTTTTGGCAAGATGAGTGATATCACTATCATTGATTCAAAAGTAAAAGGTCTATTACCTATTTATAACCAAACACAGGGGAAATAATACATGAAACAGATAATAATAATTGCAATCGTATTTGGTTTCATAGCAATAAACAGTAGTTTCTTTATTGTAACTGAAGGTCAACAAGCTATTGTTACTCAATTTGGTAAGCCAGTTGGAGAAGCAAAGACAACAGCTGGAATGCACTTTAAAGTACCATTTACTCAAGACGTGAGATATGTCGATAAAAGAATTTTGTCATGGGATGGTTCTCCAGATCAGATTCCAACAAAGGATAAAAAGTATATTAAAGTTGATACTACTGCTAGGTGGAGAATTGTTGATACACTAAAGTTTATTCAAACAGTTCAAAATGAAAACGGTGCAAAATCAAGACTTGATACAATCCTTGATGGTCATACAAGAGATGTAATCTCTAATCATAACTTAGTGGAAGGGGTTAGAAATTCTAATGCCATCATAGATATTATCAAGACAAAAGAAAAACTTCTTGAAGAAAGAAAAGCCAGGGGCGAAGCGATCATAGAAGAAGAAATCAGTGGTGATATTGCAATGATTCAAGTTGGAAGAGAACAATTAAGTCAATTAATTGTAAAAAAAGCTCAAGAGGAATGTAATGCTCTAGGAATTAAACTTATCGATGTTCAACTAAGAAGAATTTCATATGAAAAATCTGTTGAAGGTAAAGTCTATGAAAGAATGATTTCTGAAAGACAAAGAATTGCTCAGAAATTTAGATCTATCGGTAAGGGTGAAACAGCAATCATCGAAGGTAGGCTTACAAAAGATCTTCAAAGAATAGAGTCTGAAGCCTATAGAACAGCTCAAAAGATTAGAGGTCTGGCTCAAGGTAAAGCAGCTGCCATTTATGCAAAAGCTCTTAGTAGAGACCCTAAATTTTACAGCTTTATTAAAACAATGGAGTCTTATAAAAAAGCTCTTAAACCTGATTCGAAGTTAATCTTATCAAGTGAGAGTGAGTACTTAAAATATTTAAAATAAAAGAATTAGGAGATTAGGTTTTATTTGAATCTAGTCTCCTAATATTTTATAAATCAGATTCGAGGATCTCACCTCTAAGAACTTCAACCAATGCATTAAGTGCGTCTGTACTTGTAAAAATTCCTGAAACCTCTTCTTTTGAATTCGTTACAATTAAAGAGCCCAATTTTTGATTACTCATCATAAATGCTGCTTCCATTAGAGAGAAATGTTCATTTACACTCACTGGATCTTTACTCATTAGGTCTTGTGCCAAAAGATCTGCACTAAAACCAAACGACCTCACTGTTGCAATATCTCTATCAGTAATAATTCCAACTGCAATATTATCTTTGTCAATTACTGGTAGATGTCTAATCTCATTTTGCTCCATCTTCAATATTAATTCATTAACAGGAGTACTGACATCAACAGTCATTGGACAAGGCGTGGTAAAACCATCAATTGTTAAATTTTTCACATCAATCTCTTTGTTATTAGTCATTTATATCTCCTTTATTTTTCATGAATTCATTCTAAACAAGTTATGCCTTTAGATATATAATTAGTATAATAACAAAAGGTGATTTAACTCATACTAATCACTCTTTAATAAGATATATTTTACACACAAGGAGTAAATATGAACTTACAAATTAACTTTCATCAGATCGATTCAACTGAGGCTATAAAAGAAAAAATCCAAAGCAAATGTGAAAAACTTAATAAATTTTTCGAAGGTCACTTCGATGTAAAGTGGACGTGCTCTACTGGGAAAGATGGTCATCACTCACATGCCATAATTGCTGGGAGTGGATTTACAATAAATGCTGATTCTACTAAAGATGATCTTTATAAAACTTTTGATGATGTTATCTCAAAAGTAGAAAAACAATTGTCTAAAAGGAAAAGCCAAATTAAAGATAAAATTCATCATAAACATGATGATTCAATTTCATTTGAATAAAGGTTCGTCATGAAAAAAATTATTATATGCATGCCAATGGAAGAGAAACTTCAAGCGAAGATGTTTGAAAACTTAAAAAGTATTGATTGGTTTAAAGATGCGCAGTTAGACTTTGTTCATATTTTCAAAGAAGAAAGTTTTCCTTATATGCTTCCTCCTACAATCTATCCAGACAAGGATCAAAAAATTGAAATAAGAAAAACAATTGAAGAGATTTTTGAAGGACTAACAAAAGATTTGCCTTACAGTAATATGGTTCACCATTGTGGATTTCATGAAAGTCCAAAAGAAGGAATGGTTGAATATTTAAAAAAGCACAATGCTGATTTAGCGATAACTTTTACAAGTGAAAAAAGTGGATTTAGCGGATACTTTAAAAGTTCGTTTGCTGACTATCTATCAAGCCATGCTCCATGCAATGTATTAGTACTTAGGTAATTTAAATTTTTTTCTATATACTAAAGGCCTCTATTCAAGGGGCCTTTTTTTATATATAGTCTTTTCATGAGTAAAAGAAGAGAGACCATAGCAAATAGATGCCCCAAATGTGCGATAAATATGGCCTTATGTTTTTGTAATCATATTAGCTCAATTCCAACAAAAACGAGAACTTCAGTAATAATTCACATAAAAGAATACTTCTTAACCTCTAATACTGGAAAAATTGCTACCTTAGCACTCGATAATTCTGACTTTTATATTCGGGGAAAACTAAATGAACCAATAGAGGTTGATTACACTGATGGAGGGAAATATGAACCATATTATTTATTCCCATCACAGGATGCTACAATACTAGATGATAATTTTATTAGCAAGATGACAAAGCCTATTCACCTTGTTGTTCCTGATGCGACCTGGAGACAAGCAAAGAAGTTTCACAAAAGAGAGCCATCTTTAAAAGACCTTCCTCACTTAAAACTACCAAATATTGGTGGTTCAATATATGAGCTAAGAAAGCAAAAATTTGAGGCGGGTTTGTGTACAATAGAAGCTATTGCAACTTCAATCGGATTAATAGAAGGAGAATACCCCAAACAACACCTTCTTAAAATATTAAAAGTAATGAATGATAGAGTGATGGAAGCTAGGGCCAAGAGGTAATCAAGCCTCTTTACTAGTATCGTCCTTAATTCTTTGAATACCTTTATTTACAATTTCAGGTAGATCATCATGCATATCACCTTCCCTAAATCCAAGTTCATACTGATGTCCATTTTCTGAGATATTCTGAAAATACATTTTAAGTCTATAAACTGCTCCAGCTGACTTATGAGAAAATAATAAAGTAAAAATAAATACTAATACTGCCCCAAGAAGTGTCGAACTTATAATGGCCTCATACACTAGCTGCTTCTGAACTCCTACAAGCTTTAAATAAGAAGCCGTGGCAGAGGCATCAACCTCCATAGCTAGAACTTCAATAGTATTGAATGAACTATATGTTTGATAGCAAACAACAATTAATGAACCTAAGAAAATAAATAAATTCATAAGAATTAAAGATAATTGATACCTAGGATAAATTAAGTAATTAATCCATTTTCGAGTTACTTTTTGTTCTTTTACTTCTTTCGAGTTCTCATTCATAGATATATTCTACAACTTATTTAAATCTCGTGAAATACAGGGTAGTTTTTACATGGCCTCCCCTATGTTTTACTGGCCTTGAGACATCTAGAATGCTATGTTGCGCCAAACAAAGGAATTATATATGCAAAGCAACAAAACAAAAAGACCAACAAACTCAAGACCAAAAAAAACAGCTTCATTAGCAAAATCTAAGTCAAAAACTGAGTTTGTTGAAAAAAAAGTTGGTTACTACCAAAAAGATGAATCTTCAGTAACAACTTTATATATTGGAAATTTAAAATACTCTAAAGATGAATTTCAAGTAAAAACGATGTTAGAGAAATTTGGTAAAGTTAAATATGTAAAAATAGTTGTCGACCCAAAGACAAACGAGAGTAAGGGAATTGCTTTTGCTCAAATGCCAAATGGTAAACACGCCAAAGCTGCAATCGAAGCACTAAATAACACTCAGCACGAAGGAAGAACACTAAAAGTAAGTATAGCTAAGCAAAGAGCTGGCTCTCAAAACTTTACTTCTTCACCTAAGCTCGCTTCAAGTAGAATGCCTCAAGTAGCAGAAGAGTCAGCAGAAGTGATTAGAAAAAGAACTTCTAGAAGAAGACCCAGAGGTTTAAAAGTTCTTATGGATCACTTAGGAAAATAAAAAGTTGAAACATTAATAATAAAAAAGCCGGTTTTAATGACCGGTTTTTTTATACTTAAATTTAGTTTAATAAAAAAATGAGCAAAAAAAAAGCTTGTGGGGTTAAACACAAGCTTTTAACGAGTTCAATTTATGGTGCCCAAGAGAGGACTTGAACCTCCACGCCATAAGCACTAGATCCTAAGTCTAGCGTGTCTACCAATTCCACCACTTGGGCATAAATTGAAGTGTTAGTATTTATAAATCTTAAGTAGTATTTTGACAAGTATTTTTTGATATTTTTTGATTGCACAAGGCACAAATCAAGCTGCTTTTTTAGCACTTTTGCCTTTAGCACCAGCTCCTGAACGCTCAAGGTCTTTTTTAAGTTTCTTGATTTCATTTTGAAGTTTCGTTTGTTCGCCCTTCATTTTCATCATATCTTTTCTCATCGCTTCAGCTTCTGTTCTAGCTTTAGACGCCTGAGCTTGGAGATTCTTCTTTTCTTTTTCTAAATGCTTTTCTTTAGCACTGGCACTTCCAGCACCAGAAGCTGCACCACCAGACTTTTGTTTTTCAATAATCTCTTTAAGTTTAGCTTGTAATTGCGAGTTTTGAAGTTTTAATGCATCGACCTCTCCAGTCGATTCTTTTTTAGAACCACCTTGCGACTGAGCTTTGTTAGCAAGTACCGTTAATCTTGCTTCATTTTCTTTCAAAGTTTTGATCTTTGACTCAAGCTCAGATGATTTTGTCTTATACTGTGTTGATTCTGTTCTATACCTAGTTTCAAGCTCTTTTATTTTATTAAATCTAGATTCCCAACTCTTAGTTTCCTTAAGTGCTGCATTCATCTTATTTTCTAACTGAGTTTTTGCTGATTTTAACATTCTATTTTCATCAGCAATTGCTTTAGAGTTATCAGCTTCAGCAAGAGCTTTTTTAGACTTTGTAAAAGCATCAAGTCTATTCTTAAACATCTCTGCACTTTTCGCTAACCTTTCGTTATCTCCTTGAAGAGACTTAACTTGGGTTGCTAGTTTAGTAGATGCATCACCCTCCAGTCTTCTATTCATATTTTCAAGCTGAGAAACAAGATCACTAATCTCTTTATCTTTCTTAGTGACAATTCCCTTCATACTTTCTTTAGCTTTCTCTATAACCATGTCTTTACCTTTCATGGTTCTACTAAGCTTATCAACTTCAGATTTAAATAATGCCTCTTTTTGATTCGCTTCTATCTGTGACTTTTTTAAATCCGTTTCAATTAATTTTGCTTTGGACAAGATTTCTTTTTCTCTGGCCAGTAGAGCTGCTAGAGCTTCCTTTCCATCGTCACCAATATCTTTACCAGCTTTAAGATCTTCTACTACAGCTTCAGCTTTATCCTCAACACTCGTTTTAGAAAAGGAGCTATCTTTATTAATCTTGTCCTCTTCCTTCTCAGCAACGCCTTTGGCCTCATCATTAATATCTTTAACTTTCTGATCAACTTCATCTTTCGCACCAAGTTTTGTTTCTAAAACTTTTATACTATTTGCAAGTTTTTTCTTTTCAGCCTCTGATTTTTTGAGTTTTTTTATTAATTCTGCTTCAGCAAGATTTGACACCTTTTCATCTTTGGAATTTTTAACAGCTTGATTTTTATTTTCTGAATTTAATTTTTTTTCATCGCTACTATCTTTAACAATCGACTTATCTTCTTTTTCATCAGTTTTACCAAATTCTTTATCACCGATAACAACTTTTTCTTCTTGTTCTCCTGGTTGATCTTTAAATAAACTATCAACAACAGTTTGTAGCTCTTTCTCTTTGGCGACCTTCGTTCCACCCTTTACAATTTCACTCATTTCCTCTTTATCTACATTAAGTGTTGAGGAGAGGTCTTCAATAATTTTTTGCTCTTTTTCTTCTATTTCTTCTTTTGTTGCTTTATCTAATTGAAACTCATCATCCATCGTATCTTTCATTGTTTGTTGAATGATTTCCTGCATTTTTTCTTCACCAACTTGATTGTCAGTAACAACAAATTTATTATCTACTTTTTCTACAAAATCAAGTTCATCTAATTTTTCTTCTAACTTGCCTCTAAATTTTTCTTCAAACTCAGGGCTCATATTACCAAAGACACTATCCTCTTCACGAGTAGCATTTTCACGAGCTGTTTTTTCTAACTCTTGTCTAAACTGTGCAATTTGCTCTTCATCTGACAAAGTGTTCTCAATAATAGATGGAAGTTCGTTTTGTTGAAAATCTTCAATCTCTTCCATTGATAAGTTCTCAAAGACCTTTCCCATTCTTTGGGCATATTTCTCCATTCCAATTTCGATATTTTTTGGAACATTTTTCTGTGCGAATTGTTTAACAGATGAACTCATCATATTGTTATCAAAAGATTTAATATCATCAACAGTAGAATTGATCATATTTCTCATCAGACCCTTTTTTTCATTAGGATCACTCGAGCCTGAAATATTCACATTAAATTCACCGGCTTTTTTCTCGAACGAGCTACTTATCATTTGAACAAATGGACTTTCTTTTTTCTTATCCATTCCAGATATTCTTGCCACAAAGTCATCAGGGTCATCGTCTCCCCCGCTAACTTTTGTTTTCCAATCATCTTTATCTTTACTACCTAAAATTTTATTTAATACTTCAGCATCTAAATGCCCCGCGACTCTTTTAGAGACTTCTTCAGTCATAGTATTTTGAAGCTCTTTTTTAAAATCGTCTTCATCTTCTAAGCTATCTCTTACACGCTGAAGCTCCTCATCATAGGCATCAGTAATACTATTTTTTTGTATTTTATCAAGTAGATGTTCCCTATCATCATCTGATAGTTGAGCAATAACATCCTCATCTTGATAATCACTTATAATTTGTGAAAACTCTTCTTCATCAATATCATTAATTGATCTATCAGGGTGTTGTTCTTCAAATATAGCAACAGCAAAAGCAACAATATTTGAAGCTGTTTGTGGTTGCTTACTTAAAATTGAGTTTTCATCTTTACTAACAACCATTTCAAGGATTCCACCAGGAAGACTCTTAGGCTGTAAGCTTTCTTCTTTTTGCTCATTCTCTTTTATTTCATCTTCAACTTCTCTATACTCTTTAACCTTTTTATCAAGCTGAGCAATTGTTTGAGCTGTCGTTTGAATACTATTAAAGGCAATTCCACCTATTTTTTTCTTTTCATTTTTACCCCAAGCTGCAGTTAAAACTAATCTGCCAGGGTTTTCTACATATGTAACTTCAAGAAAATCTGTACTACGAGCTACGATCCCTAAAAGATACTGTAAGGGATCCTTAGCATTTACAGGCCCAAATGAATCAATCATATATTCAGCCACAAAATTTCTAACGGGCAAATAAATATTCACTACATAAAAGTCATCATTATTAGCATACTCAACTTCATATGGTACTCCGGCTAGTCCAGCTTGCTTTAAATAAGTAAAATAGTAGATCGCATGATCCATAAAACTTCTAAGTGATACTATATTGAAACCATTTTCAAATGCATTAACACAGAGTTCATCAATATAGATTCCTGATGATAGATGGTTTGTAATTTTAAATTCATTTGGCTCACTAAAAAGATCTGAATAGCTTTCGTCTAGATGAATATTGTAATTCTTTTTAAAAAACTTATTTAATATTTGTTCGCCAAGTTTAGACTCTGCAAAAACGGGATCAATACTTAGTCGTCCATTATTAAGTAAGAAATCTCTCATTTCTTTCACTTTTCCAAGGCAGACAATTACAATTTCATTTGCATCAGTATTAAAGTCTTTTGATGCATTTCTAGCTTCTTCAGCAGTATCAACAATTATATAATCTAGTTGTTCATAATTTGATGCTGTACCACGAGTCATTAACTCGAACGAATTTTTCTCAAAGTATTTTGCTAAAGACTCTGTAAGCTCTTGTGCTAAATTAAGAATATATTTGTTCGGTGAATCACTCATTGATTAAGCAACCTCCGCAGTTTGGCGACTTTCATCAAGTTTTTCTTCTTGAAGCTGAATGGCCCAGTTCATAGCTGATTCCCACCTTGTCATAATTTTATTTACAGGAATCATACTCAAATCATCATTTTCACTTAATAATGCAAAAGCTTTTTTGATGACAAAAACTCCATCACCTTTTTGGAAAATATGTTCTCCAAATGGAACCATATAATCAGAAAACGTTAAAAATGTTTCCATGTCACTCATGGCTGAATATGAAAAGCCAACTGGGAATCCCGATCCATCAGCTTTTTCGTGATGATATCGAATAATATCTGTTACTTCAGGATTATGAAACTTCCCTTTTTGAGACTCAATATACTCAGCACTTACAATAGGATGACTTCTAAAAAGTTTCTTCTCTTGTTCACTTCTATTATTTTCTTCTAAGTAAACCATCCCTTGGCCAGGATTATTTCTTTCTGTTTCACATGCAAGAGAAAGAGTGTATGAGAACTCATCTGCATCTAATAGACCATAGTCCATTATAAAAACAGCATTATACAAATCCTTAATAAAATAAGCATCTACCACTCTATGAACTAGGCAGCTCATAACGCTTATTGCAGCACTTAATATGGCCCTAGAATATAATGTCATAGAAGTTTTATGCATTTTATCAACAACGGATTGATCTAAGAAGTAATAATGGTCAAAGCAAGTAAGAGCAAAAGAGAGAAAACTACTTTCACTTTCTTTCCAATACTTTTCTCCAAATTTTTTAACAATCGATTCACTTATAATTAATCTTTCTTTTTCATTTTTTGAAGAGTCTAAACTTCGTAATATCAACTCAAACTCATTAATTTCTTCTGGTGTAGCAACCTGGAGTTCCCAAACGGACTCCATACCTTTTGCCGAGTACTTATCTACGAACTCTTGCTCGATAAAGTCTCCCGCTCTAATCATTAAAAATGCATTTTTGCCTTTAGGTGGGATATAAAACAAATGTGACCTAGATATCGAATTAACTTTGATATCTTTAAGTGCAATTGTCTTTAAATCTTCCTTGCTAAATGCAATTCCATTTACGTTATAATTCATAATTCCTTTTACGGTTTATCCTTAAACCTCATTTACATATCGGAACCTATTTAGAATTTATTAAAAGATTAATGAAATTAGAGAGTTAAACTCAATTTTTCTTAATCTTGCTGGAAAAGATAAATCTGCTTTGATATATTGTCTTCTAAGTACTTAATAGAAGGGAATTCTTTATGCTCAACATCCAGATTACTTGGCTTGATTACACAGTTATTGCTTTTTATCTTTTAGGAATTTTTTTCCTAGCTTTAAAGTCAGGAAAACTTTCTAATAAAGGTTCAGGGTCTGACTTAATAGAAGAGCAATATTTAGCCGGCAAATCTCTAACATTTTGGGAATCGATGTGCTCCATTATAGCAACAGAGGTTTCGGCGCTTACCTTCTTAGGGATTCCAGCATTTGCTTATGGGAAAGATTTTTCTTTTATTCAGATATATATGGGGGCACTAGTTGGTCGTTTTCTAATAGCTGGTTTAATACTCCCAAGAATTTATGATAAAGGAATTACTGTGTATTCAGTAATGGCCAAACGAGGTAATTTATCTGGTCAAAGAACTGTCGCATTATTTTATTTCTTAAATAAGCTCCTTGCAGTTGGAGTTAGGTTATTCTCAGGTTCAATTTTAGTTTCAGAGTTCTTCAATATAAGTATTTATGCAGCTGTAACGGTTATTTGCATTATTACTTTTTTCTATACCCTCATTGGAGGTTTAAAAGCCGTAGTCAGAACAGATATGATTCAAATGGGGTTATTTGTTTTTGGTGGCCTTGTTGCTCACTATTTAATTCCCCAAATTAGTCATTCAACTTGGAGTGAAATGATGCTAGTTGCATTTCAAAATGGGAAAACAAGCTTTATAGAATTTAATAATATTTGGCCATTTGTAACTGGTGTTGTAGGTGGAATATTATTTGATATGGCCACTCATGGTGTAGATCAAGACTTCGTTCAAAGATTAACAGGAAATAAATCATTAAAGTCTGCTCAAAAAGCAATTATAACTTCAACCTTTTTATCAATTGCTGTTGGACTTTTATTTTTAAGTATAGGTGCGCTCTTATGGACTCATTACCAAACACACACTCCTCCAGCAATAAAAAATGATCAACTATTTGCTTATTTTATAACTCAATATTTTCCAAGTGGTATAAAAGGCTTGATGGTGGCGGGTGTTCTAGCAGCAACGATGAGTACACTGGACTCTACAATTAATGCTCTTTCAGCTTGTTTTTATAACGATATTGCTCATCATAAAACACATGATAAATCTAAAATCACATCTTTTTATCAAAGAGATACTCTAATAATTACTACTCTTTTATTAGTTGTGGCCTTTATAGCATCAGGCTCAGATGGCCTATTAGAACTAGGGCTTAAAGTTACTTCCTGGACAGCTGGCTCACTTTTAGCATTATTTTTTGCTACAACTATATGGCCAAACTTCACTAAAGTAAGGCTTGATTCTATTAGTGTATTAGGAGCTTATATTTTAGGTGCTATAGCCGTTTATATAAATGGAAGTGTTCTTCAGTGGCCATGGCAATGGAACGTTTACTGGGGATTTACTATCGCTACTGTATTTTTAATTGTTAAAGGTAATATGATAGACAAACTCAAATAACGAACCTAAACACTTGTAATCACTAAAACAGTCATCCTTTTGGTGATTACAGTTTTCTGACACCCCCCTGTAAGAGTTACAAATTTAGCAGTAATTAATTTCTAGTATGTTTAAATTTGTACATGAAAAAATTTACATCAGTCCTGCTTTTACTTACATGTTTTTCAATTAGCTCTTATGCACAAAACATGTTTCCACTGCAAACTTCTGACATCCGTATCAATGTAGCAGATTTAGATGAGGTCGAAGAATTTTTAGATCAAATTACAGAAGAGTCAATTGACCCCGTTATTTTCGATAAAATTGGCTCAGGTAAAATTGAGTTTAGTCTTTATAATGATTTCAGTCCTCAAAATTTAAGGGATGGTGACATTTCAACAATGACTGATGATATTGGAAAAACTCATGGCTATAAATTATCAGTTTATAAAAACATGGCTCCGCTTCTAAATGGTAATGATAAATACTATATTAATATTTCTTATGAAACGACTCTTTATACGAACTCTGATCAACCAGAAGTATTTCAAAAAAACTACAAAGAAACACTTTATTTAAACAGTGATGGTTATTGGCAAGCAGATGTATTCTTCAAAGAAGAAAACCTTTTCAAAGTACTACTTGGTAAAGTTAAAAGTAAAGATGCTTACTACTGGAAAGTTGGTGTTGGCTTTCATGAAATGAATACTGACGATGCTAACAGGGGCTTTATACTATCTAGTATTACACAACAAGCTTGGCATCACCGTGACATCAACGAAAGACATGGACCTACTTATAGAGAGTATAACTACCTTACTCAAGATGGATCTCAAAAGGGAATCGCTATTGAAGCTGAGCTTGGAAAAGATATCACATTAAATAGAGGAAAAAATAGTAGAACTTTTACAAGAGCTGGCGTTAACTCAAGAGCAACAATGGTAAAAGATGCAAGTTATGTTGGAGCTTATATTAACCTTGGACATGACTACAAAGTAGTCAGAGTACAAGCAGGAATTAGTGGAAGAGTTCATACAGACTCTTCAGTATTTTCAGAATCATTTTTAGAAGCTGCATATCAAAGTAAATATGGTGGCGTAAAATTAAAATACACCATTCCTATCACCAAGGATCCAGCATACACAAATGCTCTTCCATCTGACTTTCAAAACCGAGTAGAGCTTGCAACACCAAAAGAAAATCTCATTTGGTTAACATTCGAAGGAAGACTTCCATAAAAAAGCCCTCTTAAAAGAGGGCTTCTATAAACTTAAACTAAATTTTAAATTATTGATTCTGTTCAGCTAGTATCGACTTAGGAACCCCCTTAGGAATCGCAGCAAGAAGATCTTTTGTGTATTGCTTAACTGGTTTTAAATAAACATTTGTAGCTTCATCATGCTCAACAATCTCACCACTATTCATAACTGCTACTTCATCAGAGATAAAGTTAACAACTGAAAGATCATGTGAAATAAAGATATAAGTTAAACCAAATTCTTCTTGAAGATCTAGAAGTAGATTAAGAACTTGAGCTTGAACTGATACATCTAAAGCAGAAACAGATTCATCACAAATAATAAATTCAGGGTTAACAGCTAGTGCTCTTGCAATACAAATACGTTGTCTTTGACCACCAGAGAACTCATGTGGATAACGAGATAGTTGCTTAGCACTTAAGCCAACTTTTTCCATTAACCATTTAGCTTTTTCAATCTTTTCTTCTTTATTATTTCCAATATTATGAAGATTCATTGGTTCAAGTAAGATCTCGCCAATTGTCATTCTAGGATTTAATGAAGAGTATGGGTCTTGAAAGATAATTTGCATTTTAGAGCGCATTTCTCTCATTTGTTTTTTATCTAGTTTTGTTACATCAACGCCATTATAAACAACCTGACCTTGACTTGGCTCAACTAGTCTTAAAATAGCACGGCCTAAAGTTGTTTTACCACAACCAGACTCTCCAACTAATCCTAAAGTATGACCCTTTCTAAGTTTAAAAGATACATTATTGACAGCTTTAAAATGCTTAACAGTTCTACCGAAGATTCCACCTTTTATTGGAAAGTCTACATGAAGACCATTAACCTCTAAAAGTGTAGGATTTTTATCTTCGCAAACTTTATATTCTTTATCTACTTTATCAGTCTTAGTAGTACAAAGTTCAATCTCATTGCCCTGTTCATCCATAAAATCACTAACCGTTAAAAGTCTTTCTGGATTTTTATCTAAAGCTGGACGACAAGCTAAAAGTCCTTTTGTGTATGGATGTTTAGCATCTGTAAAAATTTCTTTTGTATTACTTTTTTCAACAAGATTACTTCTATACATTACTACAACATCATCAGCGATATCTGCGATAACACCAAGGTCATGTGTAATGAATAGTAGTCCCATTCCATGTTTTTTCTGAAGATCAAACATTAATTCTAAGACTTGTTTTTGAATTGTAACATCTAGAGCTGTTGTTGGTTCATCAGCAATTAAAAGCTTAGGTTCACATGCAATTGCAATTGCAATAACAACTCTTTGTTTTTGTCCACCTGACATTTCATGTGGATACTTATGAGCTGAAGTCTCTGGATCAGGAATACCAACTTCATCAAGAAGTTCTACTGACCTAGTCCATGCTTCTTTTTTATTCATTCCCATGTGAAGCATAAGAATTTCAGAAACTTGATCACCAACTTTAAATACTGGATTTAAAGATGTCATTGGCTCTTGAAAAATCATTGAAATTTCTTTACCTCTAATTTTTCTCATTTCCTCTTCTGTTGCATTAACTAGATCTTTTCCTTTATAAAGAATTTGTCCACCAGTGATTTTACCTGGAGGATTAGGAATTAAGCCCATAGTTGCTAAAGAAGTAACAGATTTACCAGAACCAGATTCACCAACTAAACCAACTGTTTTACCAGCTGGAACATCAAATGAAACATTATTTACAGCCCTAACAATACCGTCACCAGTATTAAAATCGACACATAAATCTTTAATGCTTAATAAAATATCACTCATATTAATTCCTACCCTTTACCTTTAAGTTTTGGATCTAATGCATCTCTAAGAGCATCTCCAAGAATATTAAATGCTAGTACTACGAAGAACATTGCAAAAGTTGCACCTGCTAGTTGCCACCAAACATCTCTTGCTAACTCCATTTTTGCATCATCTATCATTGTACCCCAACTTGGTTGACCAGTAACACCAAGACCTAGGTAAGAAAGAATTACCTCTGACTTGATAGCAATTTGGAATTGTAGTGAAGTAAAGATAATTACGATATGAGTAACATTTGGAAGAATATGTTTAAAAAGTTTTCTAGCATGACCTGCTCCTAGTGCATCTGCCGCCTGAACGTATTCTCTGTTCTTATGCTTTAGTACTTCACCTCGGATCAGACGACAAAGCCCAACCCAACTTGTAAGACCTAAGGCAATATATACTGTTGTGATTCCTTTACCTAGTACGAATGCAATACTCATCAGAAGCATGATTCCAGGGATTGAAGAGAAAGTTGTATAAAACCATACGATTATTTCATCTACCCAACCACCAAAATAACCAGCTAGTGCTCCTAGTACAACACCAATTGGAATGGCGATAAAAGAAGATATTAAACCAACACTCATAGCGATTTGAGTTCCGTGAATAACTTTCGTTAAAACACTTCTTCCAAAAATATCAGTTCCAAGCCAATACTCAGCACTTGGTGGAGCATAACTAGGTCCAACTTCTTGAGCCCAGTCAGCAGCAATGATTCCTAATGCTGAAAGAATTGCAATTATTGAGTAAACAATTACAATCGCAAGTGATGCAACTGCAATTTTATCTTTTTTAAGTCTATCCCATGCGTCTAACCAAAGAGAACGACTTTTTTCAATTTCCACAGCTTCACTATTTTTAACTGTTTCACTTGTTAATACTTGTGTAGTCATAAATTCCTCTTTTTAGTTTAACTTTACTCTTGGATCAACCATTGTATAAAGAATGTCTGAAATTAAAGTGAATATTATATAAGCAGTTGCAGATAATATCGCCATTGCTTTTAGAACTGGAAAGTCAGAAGCGTTTAGTGCATCTAATATAATACTTCCAAGACCTGGAATACTAAAGAAACTTTCAAGTAATAAAGAACCTAATATTAAAAATGGTAAATTAACTACTGTATAAGTAATAACTGGAATAAGTGCATTTCTTAAAACATGTTTAAAAAGAATCTTCTTTTCACTTAAACCCTTAGCTCTAGCAGTTCTTACATAGTCTTGATAAATCTCATCTAAAATAAGAGTTCTATAGAATCTAATATCTGGCCCTAAACTTAGTACAATCCAAATGATAACTGGTAATGCAACATATGGAATAAAGTTTGGAAATCCATACTCGTATCCAGATATTTCAAATAAACCGAGATCAAAAGCAAAGAACTTTTGGAAAATTAAAATATAAACTAAAGAAGAGATACTCATCATAGCAATACAAAAAATTCTAATAAATAGATCAATTCCTTTACCTCTATAATAAGCAACAACTACAGCTGACAATAGACTTATCACCGTTGACAAGAAAAATGCCGGAAAAGCTAAAGTTATTGATGGAATTGCTCCACTCATAATCATCTGGCTAATTTGTTGTTTAGTTGACCAACTTCTTCCAAAGTCAAAAGTAAAAGCTGACCTTACAATATCTAGATATTGTGCCCATAGACTTTGGTCTAATCCTAACTGCTGTCTTAGCTCCATCATCTGTTTCGCATCTGCATGCTTACCTAATAGAAGCATTGTTGGATCCCCAGCAACAACATTAAAGATAACGAAGACTAATCCACATACCCCAAATAAAACAGGGATTAAGTATAAAAGCCTTCTGATTATGTAATTCCAATTACCGTTCATTTAAATTCCTATTTACTATTAAAGTTTATTAATCATTTCAGCTTTTTTCTTCATATCAATGCTGTAATACTTTGCATGACCATGACTAAAAGTTGAAAATTTGTAATTTCTTAACCAAGAATGCTTAACAACAAAACTTGTTCTATGCACACCGTAAATATAAGCAACATCTTCAGCTGCAGACTGAGCAAGCTTTTTATATTTCTCAGCTCTTTCAGGCCCTGGTTGCATTTTTGAAGAGATCTCATAAGCCTTATTAAATGCAGGATCATTATAGTTAGATCCATTTGGTCCTGGAGCTGAATTAGGCCCGTAGATTAATTGTAGGAAGTTTTCAGCATCTGGATAATCTCCAAGCCAAGCCATTCCAAACAATTGTGTTTGTTTTGTTTTTACTTTCTTTGTTAATTGAGGCCAAGTATTTGTTTGAACTTCAACTTTTACATTAATCTTAGCCATTTGCTTTGCAAAGTACTCTGACATTTGACGAGATACAGTTGAAGAAGTTGTATCGTACTTCATTACTGGAAGACCTTTACCATCTGGGTAGCCAGCTTCTGCTAAAAGCTTCTTAGCTTTTTCAATATTGTATTCTCTATATGGGTTTTTATAATCAGGGTCATAACCACCAATTCCAGGAGGCAAAATAGTTTGAGCTAAAATACCAGTTCCATTATAAAATAACTGATTAGCTTCTTCACCGTTATAGGCCATACTCATAGCTTGTCTTAACTTCTTATTACTTTTGAATAATGGATCTTCATGATTAAAAGCTGTGTATGTAATATCTAAGTCTGGTGAAACCTCTAAAACAATACCTTTTTTAGCATATTTATCAGTAACACTTTTACTTGGACTTACTACTGCATCAAAATTATCTTTTGGAATTCCAAATAGATCAGTTTTACCTTTTTCAAAAGACAACCAACCTGGTTGAGACTCAGTAATAATTTGTACAACTAGTTTATCTACTAAAGGAAGTTTTTTTCCTGCATCTGCAAGCAAGCCAGCTTTCTTATCAGCTTCGCTACCTTCAGTTGGGTAAAATACATCTCTATAGTTAGGGTTTTTAACATACTCAATTCTTTTAGCTTGATTGTATGTTCCTGTCATAAATGGTCCTGTTCCAACAGGGTTATTGATAAACTCTTTCCCGTAAAATTCAACTGCTTCTCTTGGAGTTGCATAAGTATAAACCATTGCTAGAGAATATAAGAATTGTGGATATTCTTTGCTTAACTTAAACTGTAATGTGTAGTCATTAATTGCTTTTACACCTTCAACCACTTCATCATAGTTGGCTTTATCAGCTTTAGAATATTTTTCTCTCCACTCATTTAAACCTTTTAGTTTACCATCAAGTAGCCACCAACCAGTTGAAATATTTTTCGTGTCGGCCATTCTCATAATTGAATAAACAAAGTCCGAAGCTTTTAACTCTCTTCCTTTTCCATTTGGAAAACATTTATTATCGTGAAATTTAATTCCTTTTTTAATTTTAAACGTATAAGTCATTCCATTATCTGTAACAACTGGCATGTCTTCAGCTAATGCAGGGATTAAAGTATATGGTCTTTTTAGATAATGATAAGTTAGTAGACCTTCATAAACTCTAGCCACTTCGCCACTTGAGTAAGTATCTCCAGCATTTACAGGATCAAAACCTTTAACTTTTGAAGTTACAGTAACATTTAATACCTTTTCATCTAGATTCACTTTTTTAGTACAACTTGCACTAAACACCATGACAGCACTTAACAATAATAAATAGCTTTTAACCATTTCAATTTCCCCTTTGTATTAACTTATAACGATCTATTAATTTTTTTTTTTTAATACTCTATAATAGAATTAATAAAGGTTCTATAAAAACTACCTAATACTGACAAGAAGTGCAGTTTGACACTCTTTTGAACTAGATATCACCGCCAATTCGACCCTTTTACTCAGGCTTTTCCAAACATTTTCTTACAATCATTTCTAATTTGAAGTTTTCTTCATGTTTATTGCGTTGCAAGACAATATCAAATCTTCCAAAATGACCAGAGGTTGTTTTATTTTGAAATCTAATTTTTACACTACTGTTTTTATCAACTTTAGTTAATGTTTCTAAATATTTTGAAGATAACTGCCAATCCAGCTTTGCGTCATATTTTTTTGAATATTGAAGTTGAACAACTTCATAAATAAACTCTGACCACTTCTTTAAAAAGACTTCCAGTTTTTCTGGGTCAACCCCCCTGGCATCTTTTAAGATTCTTTGTTCAAAACTTGCATTGTAAGTCGTTGAATCATTCTCGTCCCACTCAAACGAAAAAACCTCTTCTCCATAGACAGGAAAATTTAAGCCCATCATCCACTTTTGATCGGCCAAACTTAAAGCAGAGTCAAAACTAAAAACATATTTGTGCTTATTGACAATAATTCTTCCCGAACCATATGAATTCAAACACACATTTTGAATTTCTTTATCTAAGTTTTTTGAAACTCTTGTGGACTTAAAAATAGAACACGAAGAAAGTTGAAATAATAAAGTAAGTAATAGGAAATATTGAGAGTTTATAAAGTTCATTAGAAAACTATGAACTTTATAAACCAATAAATCAAATAGAATAGATTATTTAAAAGAAGCTGGAATCCTTTTTGACTCTAAACTCTTAAGAACTTCATAAAGTTCTTTTCGTTCATTCTCTTGTTTTGCATGTTTTAGAGCTTCAACAATATACTTCTTAGCTGTTCCAAAATCTTTTTTAGCAGTATAAATAATTGCTAAATGTTTTTGGATAGAAACATCATTTGGTTCGTACTTCACAGCCTTTTGTAATTCATCTAACGCATCTGAAACTCTTCCAACTTTAAAATAATACCAGCCTAAAGAGTCTCTAATATAGCCATCCTTAGGAGATAGTTTTACGGCCTTACTTATGTACTCAAAAGCCTTATCAAGCTCAACACCTCTTTCTAATAAGGAATAGCCAAGAAAGTTCCAAGCATGAGCATTATCTGGCTCTTTTTCTAAGACTTCAAAGATAAGGTCTGTCGATTTTTTAAAGTCTTGTCCTTTTTCATATAAAGAAGCTAAGTAATATTTATGATTTTCAGTGAAGCTCTCACTAGAACTTATAGACTCTAGTGAAGTGATAGCATTATCCAAGTAGTTTATATTTTCAAAATAGCCTGCCTTTACTACGCTAAACTCAACTTTTAATTTTTCAAGATTATTAATTTTATCATCCACAAATGTTAAAAACTTTTTATGGAACTTACCTTCTTTACCAGACTCTAGCACTTCAACTTGAGCTAAAGTACTAAGCATTTGGGCCACCTGCACAGAACTATCTTGGTAGAGTCCACTCTCTGTAGGAACCATTGTGAAGTACTCTATAGCATTCTCATATTCTTCAATCTCTTGATAAATAGCACCTAAGTAATAAAGAATTTTATCATTCGCTGGAACTTGAGCGAGAATTGTTTTAAAAATTGAAATCGCTTTTGAGTATTCCTTCACATCTGTATAGAGAATTCCTAGCTTAACTTTTAAGTTTAAATTATCTGGCTCAAAGTCACTTAGTTTTTCTGCATATGGAACAACCTCATCAAACTTTTCTGTTGAGAATAATAGTTGAACAACTCTATTTAAAATAAGATTATCATTTGGATATTTCTTTAAATATTTTTTATAAGTTTTAATCGCTTGCTTATTTTGTTTCTTTTCCTCATAAATAATTCCAAGCGCCATAGTAGACTGACTAAATCCTGGCTCTAATTTAGCCGACCTTTTAAAATATCTTTGAGCTAGCTTGAGGTTTCCCTTATCAACATACATCTTGCCAATATAATAAGAGAATATACCTTTTCCCTTCATTCTTTTTTCACAAGTTTTTAATGTCGAAACAGCTTTTTTAAATTTATTTTCAAGTGCATACGCCTTACCTAAAAAGACACAGGCATCTTCGTTTTTCTTATTTATAGAAAGTAACTTTTTATAAACATTTTTAGACTTAACTGACTTCCCTAAGCTTGAGTAAACTCCCGCTAGGATTAACCCTATTTGTGAATCTTTACCCTTTGAGTCTTTAAAAACTTCTTCTAATAATTTTTCTGATTGATCCAGGTCTCCAGTTCTTATCAAACTAACCGCATATTTCTTTTTAACAAAATTATCCTTTGGCACTAATGTTACAAGGTGTGAGTAAATTAAGTTAGCCGTTTGATAGTCTCCTTCCATTTGAGCAGAGTTAGCTTTTAGAAACATATCACTTGATAAGTAGTTAATCTTGTCCTGTCCTGAGGCCTTTGCAGCAATTGTAAGCTCTTTTAGCTTTTCCGATACCTTTTCTATGGCCTGGTCATTCAAAGCTTTTACTTCTTGTTGAGTCAGCTGCTTACCGCTTGTGGTCCTTCCTTTGCTGGAGTTCACATTAGTAGCGCAAGACACCATCAGTAGTGATAGAAGGCTTAACTGGCAAAATAAAATCAACTTGGTCATGGTATTCCCTAATTTCTAAATAACTAAAATCTTTAGTATTTTTCCTCAATACCTTCTCGGAGCTTACTGCCACCTGCATTACAAGATTTAATAAATTGTTATTAATCAGGAGAATATTTCCCATTTAGGCCAGTATTCTTAAAACTAATACTTAGTTGGTACTAGTTTTCGCATTTTTTACTCATTGCGACATGTAGAATTTACTTAATTTTTATTTAAATTCAAAAAATTGACGTTTTTTTGACTAAGTGGGTTGACTTTTTTCGCCTATGTCTTGTATTACATGAGCACTTTAGAATTTGAGCTTAAGCGTTATTTAATTAATCGCTATTTTGATTAAGAAATTAAACTTAAACAAATTTTATTAATACAAGTCGAACGTAACCTAGCTTTGTATTTAAGAGCCAAGGGAAAGAAAAAATAGGGGAAAACCAACATGAAAGACGTTAGAATCATCAAAAGGTACCAAAACAGAAAGCTTTATGACACATTTCAATCTTGTTATGTAACTCTTGAAGAAATTGCTCAGATCGTTAGAGAAGGTAATGAAATTCAAGTAATCGATAACAAAACGAAAAACGATATTACTTATACAACTCAACTTCAATTATTAGCTGACCAAGAAAGAAAATCTTTAAAAGCTGGTGACACAGAGTTACTAAAAAGAGTTATCAGATCTGAAGAAGGTACTTTAACTGGTTACATCAGAGGTCTTGAAGCTGAAATGGGATTAGACTTCCCTAAAGCAATCGTAGAAAAGAAAGAGGAAGTAAAAGAAGAAATTACTCCAGCTTTCATGAGCAATGCTGTTAATACACTTAACAACATGGAAACTTCTACAACTCTTAACTAATTAAAAAAGAGAAATAATTATATGTTAAAACATATCTCAAAACTCATGGTCCTTGTGGCCATGAGTTTTTACGTTTATAGTCCAAACTCAAACGCAGCTAGTCTAAAGCAAAAGGCGCAAGAAGAAGCTAAAGAAATTGCTTCTAGCGCTATTCGTTCAGCAGAAAGAGAAATTCACAAACACGCTATTGGTATTGGATTAGGTCAAACTTTTTTACTTGGCCAGTTTGAAAACTATGGTGACAATAAAATCACTGCTGACTTTCTTTATACTTACACTGCAAGTTACTCATTTGATTTATTAATTAACCTTCACTCTTCTCATCATGAATATGCTGATAAAGAAGTTTGGCTACGAGGTTATACAATGAGTATTAAAGCTCGTTCTTACGAATTTGATGCTTTCTCTCCATTTTTACTTGGTGGCCTAGGGTTTTACTCTCCACAAATAGCGAGCGAGAAAGTTAAATCGAAGGTTAAGAATACTTTTGGTTTTAATCTTGGGGCAGGTGCTGACCTCAGATTAAATCATAAAATGGTAATTGGGCTTATTGCTCAATATCATAAACCATTTGAAGTAAAACAAGAGGAAACTGCTGATATTAGAGGTTCGTACGCGAAACTTTTACTTACAGCAATGTATCTGTTTTAATATCCTAATATAGGATAAATAGTGGATAAAATAAAAAATTTTTATATTTTCACAGGAAAAGGTGGAGTTGGTAAAACGACTCTATCTTTCTCATTTGCTAAGTACCTACAAAGTCAAAATCGAAAAGTTAAATACGTTTACTTTGAATCTAGTTCTATTTCAGATAAGAAGTCTACCCCAGTTGATCAAGGACAGGAACTTGGCAGGCAGCTAGGAGTTGAAACTATTGGCTTAGATTTAAGTGAATGCGCAAAGACTTATGTTTCTAAAAAACTGAAGTCAGCAACTATCGGTAAGTGGGTTGTAAAAACTCCATTTTTTAAAGCTCTAGTTAATATGATTCCTGGCTTTAACTATTTAATCTATCTAGGAAGAATTTTAGAGTATTTAAACGAGGATCCAGAATTAACTTTAATTCTAGACTCTCCTTCTTCTGGACATGCTTTAACAATGCTCGAAGCGACTCACAATTTCAGTGAAATTTTTCAATCTGGAGTTGTTTTTGATGATACTAAAAAGATGATCGACCTCATGTTCTCTGAAAACTTCCTTCAGGTTAATATACTAACTATCCCTACAATGATGGCAGTACACGAAAGCCAAGACTTAAATAAGAGTCTTCAGAAAATCACACAAATTCACACAAAAATTATATGTAACAACACATTCCATGATATAGATAGAATAGAAGACTCAGTGCTCCCAGAGTTCTTACAGAACAAAATCTTAAACGAACAAGAAGTTGTAAAAGAACACTCTGACACAATTGCTGCATATGTGTCACACTCCCCTTCAATTTCTAAGGAACAAATTTCAAAAGACCTTGTACCATTGATAGAAAGTTTAGTATAAGATCCAATATAAAACATGGAATATTGAACTCTTAAAAAAGAAGTTAGTTTGGCAATTGTAAGTAAACAATTCGAAATTTTTAGTGGAACAGGTGGTGTTGGAAAAACAACAATGGCCACTAGTCGTGCAATTGAAATAGCCCAAACAGGTAAACGTGTTTTATTAATTACAATTGATCCAGCAAAAAGACTCAAAGAATTACTTGGCTTAAAGGATGAAGATTCAGGGAATGTCATTTCACTAGAAAATCCATTAAGTCTAGGCGAAGAATTAAAACTTGATGCTCTTTTAATGAATCCTCAAGAAACAATAAAAAGAATCGCACAAAAGACTAATACTCAAGCTGTAGCTCAAAGTAGAATTATGAAAATTTTAGGTAAACCCTATGGTGGCCTAAATGAAATTTTATCTATTGTTGAATTACAAATGAATTTAGATAAAGAAATTTATGACACGATTGTTCTTGATACTCCTCCTGGAAGCCACTTTCTTGATTTTTTAGAGAGTGTAGATAAGATCAGAACTTTCTTTGATCAAACCTTTGTCGATATTTTTAATTATATTGGAAAGAAATCAAATAAAAGTTCAGCGGGAGCTGGAAGAAAATTAATGACGATGGTTGTTTCTGGTGGTGTAAAAAAGCTGATGGGATACTTGCAAAAAGTAACAGGTGGAAAATTTGTTGAAGACTTTATGGAAGCTGTTGGAGCTATTTATCAAAGTAAAGACTCTTTTGTCTCTGCTCTAAACCTTCAAAAAGAATTAAAAGACCATACAAAATCAAACTGGTACCTCGTAACAAGTGTCGATCAAAACAAAATGAAAGAAGCTCTTGATCTTAGAGATCATGCAAAAGATTTATTAGACAATCAGACCTATGTCATTCTTAACAAGTGTCTAGATGAAAAACTTTCAAATTGGACTCCACAACAAGGAGATCAACTTGCACTTAAATTAAAAGAAAGTTTTTCTCACAGAGAAAATGATTTAAAAAAACATATGAAACAAAAATTTCAAAACGTTCTTGAGTTCTCGGAAGTACTAAAGGTATCTCCTCTTGATCATGTCAAAGAGCTTATAAGCCAATGGAAGAAAATTGAGATTTCAAAATAATTAGGAGATATAATGGATAAATTTAAAGGTACATGCATAATCGATGCAATTGGAAACACACCAATAATTGAATTACAAAATATTGCAAAAGATGTTGATTCACAGATCTATGTAAAGTTAGAATATTTAAACCCTGGAGGATCAACAAAAGATCGTATGGGTGTATTTATGATTCAAAAAGCTGTAGAGAGTGGACAACTAAAGCCAGGTGGAACAATTGTTGAATGTACATCAGGTAATACAGGTATTGGAATACTCCTTTATGCAAATACTCACGGTTACAAATGTGTCTTTGTTATGGCCGATAAGCAATCAAAAGAAAAAGTTGATACATTAAAAGCATTTGGAGCCAAAGTTATTATGTGCCCTACAAATGTAGAGCCAGAAGATCCTAGAAGCTATTATTCTGTAGCAGCAGCTCTTGGAAAACTTCCAAACTCATACTTTGTTAATCAATACGACAATGTAAACAATGGTCTTTGTCACTACGAACAAACTGGTCCAGAAATCTTCGAACAAACTGAAGGTAAATTTGATACATTTATTGCTCCAGTAGGAACAGGTGGAACAATCTCAGGTATTGGTAAGTACCTAAAAGAAAAAATGCCTAAGGTAAATATTATTGGTGTTGACTGTAAAGGTTCAATTCTTAAAAAGTATCATGAGACTGGTGATATGACTGGTGCTCACGGTTATGTTCTTGAAGGTATTGGTGAAGACTTTCTTCCTGAAAATGTTAAGTTTGATGTCATTGATAAGTTTTTAATGGTTGAAGATGAAGAGTCTTTTCACTTTACAAGAAAACTTCTTAAAGAAGAAGGTGTTTATACTGGTGGATCTGCAGCAGCTTCAGTTATGGCCGCAATTAGATATGCAAAAGAGCTAGAAAAGCCAGAGAAAATACTTATTCTTCTTCATGACTATGGAAATAGATATTCAGGAAAGATCTACAATGATGAATGGATGACTGAAATGGGTTACGATATTGACACAAGTCAGGACCAATTAGATAAAGAAATTTTAAGTATTATTGGTGAGAACGGAAATTTAGTTTAATCAAAACTAAATTACAGAAACTCACAGCTCTAGTGAATGAATTTTTTACATTAACTACGACTTAATTAGTTCAAACTTAACTCCTGTGCTACATATGCTTTAAACATAAAAGGCAAGTTAGCCAGGAGTTACCATGAAGAAACTATTACTTTTAACAATCACTTTATTTCAATTTTCAGCATTTGCTTCTAACTGTCCAAATGGAGAGGCACAAATCATTGCCAAAATTACTAGCGTTCAAACAGATTCAATGCACTACTGTGTTGCTTATATATCAGAGGAAAGTATTTCACATTATTCATCAAATATATTTTCACTTCTAGACAAACAAGAAGTGATTCAAAAAGGAATAGACTTTCCATTAGTTAATGGTCACGACTGTGAAATAACAAAAGGTGAAACTCTAAGTGGTTACCTATGCGCAGGAAAGTACAAAATTACTTTAGAAAACTAGAACTTTTTATATACAGGCATTAGCTTTTAAAGCTGGTGCCTTCTTTCTTTGTCATACTCAACCACTCCAAGTAACCGTTTTTTCGTAGATATATGTTTTAATATATAGTCAAAATATGAAAAGATTATTAATCATTTTAATTCTTTCAATAGTTTCAACCTCAATTTTCGCTCAGGACCTCTGTAAACTTGGAGTTTATGGATATTACCTAGACTCACTTACACAAGTGACTAGAACTCAATACAGTAATAGAATTAATAGTTATTACAGTAACTTAGAAAGCTCTTTTGACTCATTACCAAAAAACGATAAAAGCAAAAATCTCGAAAAATTAAAAGTAAAACTTTCAAAAAAATTTGAAGTTCTAGCTAGAATTTCTAAAAGACACCTCGATAAAGATATATTTTGCAAAGTAAATACTAGTGAGGCTAAATCTAGACTTAAAGATATGCTTACAGATATTCAACAACAATTATACTATATTCGCGGAGTTCAATATTCAAAGTGTATGAAAAATAAAGATCAAAGACTCTTTTTAAGTAATATTTTTAATTTGCCTAAGAAACACTTAAAAGATGAGAATGAAATAAGAACTGAAATAAGTGAGAAATACGAAGATCAATATCTTGTTAATGGTAAACTTTGTCAGCTCGACACTATAGTTGATAACTTTGAGATATTTGCAAGTAGTGCTAAAGAAGAACCATCAGAATTTACTACAAACAGCGAGATAGTTAATGAGTGTCATAGGCTCATTGATTTTTATAATAAAAATCAAGCTCTTGCCCTATCTTGTGCAAAAGTAAAAGTCTCTAAAATCTAGGTTTACCCTCTTCACTACTTGTAGCTTCTTGTTCTTCAAATATAGGCTGCATAGGTTTTGAGGTTACTGGAGTGGGAACAGGTTGTTCAATAGGCTCAATCAGAGGTTTATCTACAGTGGCCACTGGTAGCTCACATGACTGCTGAGGCTCATAAATATTTTTAGGGTTTTCATAAGCTGAAAAGACATAACCATCATCTAAGTACCTTTGAAGTAGTAAGAAAGTACAATATGTTTGTCCATGAGAACTTTTTAGAAGTTCCCTTTCTCCTTCAGCAAATATCAATCCATGATCTTGAATATTTTCCATTAGTTCATTTCTAAAATAACAAAAATCAGTTTTTATATCATCAGAGCAAGCTTTTGTTCTTTTATATACATTTTGACTTCCCTTAGAAGTGACTTTCATATGAATAGGTTCTCTACAGATATCAACTTTCCATACTGTTTCTAGAATCCCTTTAAATACAACATCTATTTTACACTTATCTTTATTTATCGTTAGATTATTTTTAAGTAGACCAAAAAACTTACCATCGTGCTTTATATTTGAAGTAAACCTTGAATTTAAACACTCAGAAGAACTAAATTTAGCTGCACTTGTATTTGCCATTAAAGAACTTAGAAATATAAATAAACTAAACTTGAACCATTGCATTTTTTTGAACCTCCAACATAATTGCTGATGCATCATTAGATAAAAACCCTGAAACAGAGTCTTTCTTTAACTGATAAAAAACTTCATCTAGAATATCTAGTGGCTTAATATCTAAATTCATCATAAGTTCCTCTATTAGGAACTCAGGATTTAACTTTTGCCAGTTTTTATGAAGCCCTGGAGAACACAACATAAGCCTCTCTCCTCTGGCCAATTCTCTTGAAAATTTACCATCACCTTCTTGAGCTTTTAATAAGTCTGGTCCTTGTTTTATATAGCTATTTAAATTATTTGAACTCAATACTTTGAAGTCTCCAAACAAATGCCCTTGAACACTATGCTTGGCTAAGTCAATTATTGCTGTAAACAAATGTATTGAAACGTCTTTTTTCTTAGATTTATTGATTTCTTCTACTTCAGACTTAACATCATCAATAAAATTCATTTCGAGTTCTTTTGAAAATGAGTCAGCAGTCTTTAGAGTTCCAAACATCTGCAGAATAGAACTAGATGCTAAATAAGAACTCGTTGAACTCATAACGACAAAAGCTTTATTCTGTACCACATGAATATCAAAGAACTCTCCTCCGACATTTTCACCTGCTGCATACTTACTAAAGGTTTGAATTCCCTTTATATCATTAAAACGTCTGGGAGTTTTCTGTTCATAAACTTTTTTGATACGTAATAGTTCAACTTCAACATTACCCATTGTTTCAGATAGTTCTTTATTAATACTAATTAACTGAGACTTCAAAACCTGACGCTCCCTAAGAAGATCACTTAGTATTTCAACTTTATTGATAAAAACTTTTGAATCAATATCTTCAGAAACGACATCAATCATATTTGGAAGTATTGGATATTGATCACTCTTATTAGGATTAAATAAAATAAACATAGTCAGTTTTTCAATCTTAGAAATGAACTGAGCGCTGGAGTGCTTCAGAACGTCCACATGAATCATCGTTAATTCGTCAATAACGATATTCGAAAGCTCAAAGCCCACTTTGTCTAATTTAACTAAGCCAATTCGATCTTGCCCCATAGCTTCGATATAAGTTGCCAATTCCCTTTGGGCATCAATAATAATCATTTAGTTCCTTATTTACCAATATAAATCAAGCTTTTTAGATATCCATTATACCGTAATTTCAAGTTGTTATGTGAAAATAATAACTATTTATCAATTTTACTGTTTATTTTTCTGTAAAACAACCGATTAGAAACAGAGCTTATATTAAGTTGCGTTGTATCATTAGCATTAGAGAGAAAATAATGAGTAAACTAAAGAAAAAAGACAACGTTTTAAAATTCCAAAAAAGTGCTCAAGCTATTTCGATTATGAATATGGCCAGCAGGATCGAGGAACTTAAAACTGAAAAACAAAAAGTTTGCGAGATGGCAGCTAAGACAATTCTTAGAGCCCTCGATGCAAAAGACCATTATACTTATGGGCATAGTATGCGTGTTACATACTTCTCTATGGTAATGGGTAAACAGTTAGGCCTAACTGATGCTGAAATGTATGACCTCGAGTTATCAGCCTTATTTCATGATATTGGAAAAATTGGAACTCCTGATGCAGTCTTAAATAAGCCATCCCGATTAACAGATGAAGAATTTGATATAATGAAGGAACATCCTTCAAGATCATATGAAATTTTAAAAGATTTCGACGTTTTTGAAAAAGTTGCTAGAAATGCAAAACATCACCACGAAAGATATGATGGCAGAGGTTATCCAGATCAATTAAAAGGTGAAGAAATTCCAATCTACGCAAGAATCATTTTAATAGCAGATACATTTGATGCCATGACTTCTACGAGAGTTTACCGAAAAGGTCTTCCGTATGAAGTTGCATTTAATGAATTAATTGAGTTTTCTGGGAGTCAATTTGATCCAGGACTGGTTAAACATTTCATTAGAGGTATGAAAAAAGAGCAAGCAAAGAATGAAGATCAGTTCTTTATTCCACTCATGGGTGAAATGTACGATAAAGATGCTGCATAAGAACTAACTCCTACTGACAGAATCCAGTGTCAGCTACATTATCAATTTTAATTTGCTGTATAATGGTGCAATCTTCAGCACTGTCATAGCTATCCGCCGGATAGCATTCTATAGTTTTTCCTTTTTCAGAGTTCCATGAATAATTTTGTCCACAAATTTTATAATTAACTGAATCAATACAGGCCCAATGCTTTCCAGAACAGTTATAAACAAGAGCTCTACCCTGCATATCATACTCAGGTGCATCAACAGGCTTTAAAGCTTTTTCAATTTTTTTAAGTTTTTTAGTGCTTTCAACTCTTACTTCTAAATCTTTTAAGATTGACTCTGTAATGTCAGTTGATGTTGAGTCCCCCACTAGAGAGTTATCAATCACACCGTCAGAGATAGGCATATCTCCAAAAGGATCTTCACCCGTTGATATATCACTTTGACCTGTTCCTAATTGTTCACTCTCATTTTCATCATCTGCTAAAGCATCTAGATCAGAACTATCTACTTTAAGCTCACTTTTAGTATCTGAAGCTTCTGGTTTGACTTTTATTTTATTTATTGGATCATCATCTGCAAATAGATCATCTAATGATTCTTCTTTTACATCTTTTATTACTGGTTGATCGACTACAGGTTTCACTTCTGTTGGTTCACTCTCTACTGGCTCTACACTAACAGGTTCAACTTCTTTAGGCTTTTGCTCACTATCAACAACCTCTTTTCTCTCGTTGACAGGTTTCTTTACTGCCGGTTTTTTCTTTTGACGAACTATTTTTTTGAGTACAGGTTTACCTATAGGCTCAGGTTCTTCCATTAAAGTATCATACCCTAGAAGAATAATACCCAAGATAACTACTATATGAATTGGCGTTATTTTTTTCTTAGGCTTTTCTTCTTCCTCACCCTCATCTCCATAGCTTATAGGCGTTACAGAGTCAGGATCAAAATCTTCATCTTCTTCATTATTTGATTTTTTATTAAGGAGCTTAGATAAAAATGGAAGTTTTTCAGATAATAACTTTTTGATATCTGTTTTTTTCTTAGCACTAATTTTACTATTATTAATTTCTGTCTTCGTCGCTTCATCAAAATCATCTTCTTCATCTTGATTTCGTTTAGCTAGTTTATCAATAAGAGGTTTTAGAAATGGTAGTTTTTCTACAATTTTATCTAAAGGCCCATCTAGTGGCTCATACTCTTCTTCATCATCCGCTTCTTGCTGAGAAGTTTCAACTTCTAGTTCATCAGCTCCAGGTAATGTATGTGAAGTATCATCAACGAATTCTTCTTCAAGGTCAGTTGGAATATCTCCAGTAAGATCATCCTCTGCGACTAATAAATCCTCATCCAGTGATAAATTAGAGGTTGGTTCCTCTGTAAGCTCTTCTAATAGGTCATCTTCTAAATCATCACCAAGATCACTATTAATATCTAAAGTACTTTCACCAAGAGTATTATCGTCTGCTAAACTAACTTGCTCATCCATTTGTTCAAGCTCAGAAAGATTAATCTCTCCAGTGATATCGTCTTCAGCGCTAACATCACCAAATTGTTCATCTTCGTCCAAGATTTCATCAATATCGTCTTCAAACTCATCTTCATCATTATTCTTTTTAAACTTATTTTTAAGTTTATCTAGATTAATATCTTTAAGTTTGTCTTTTAGCTTACCAAAAATAAGAAAACTCCAATTTCTCTTTATTCAATCTATTTTTGTGGATTGAAATACATTCTTACTATACTATTATAAATACTTGTTTTTTTTATGCAATTGTAATTTATGGTGAATAGATGACTAAAGAACTCGGCCAGCCGATAAAAAATTTCAAATTTAATCTCAAATGGGGTACTGCCATTGAAGAAGGCTTATATTTGGAGCTTGAGAAGTGGCGTGTATTATTTTTTAAAATGAATCTAATTGGGGAAAGTTCTACCACTAATTCACTCCATGGCGATGTTTCAAGAAGGCTTTCAGATAATCAAGATCACTATATTATCACAGGTAAAGATACACAAAGGTATTCTAACTTAACTGGAAGCCATTATACAAAAGTGACAAAGTGTGATGAAAAAAAAGGTACCGCCGATGCTATTGGGCCAATTGCCCCTTCAAGTGAAGCAATTACTCACTACTTTATTTATAAAACTTTTCCACAAGTAAAATCAATTTTTCATTTATATAATCTAGATCTATGGAACTATATGAAAGAGAATGATTATGCTACAACTAAAGAGGATGTCTTCCAAGATGTTGAAGGTTTAGAATTAAGAATTAAAAGGATAATTAAAAAATCACCTTCTGGTATTTTTGCTTTCTCCCATCATCCAGGTGAATTTCTTTGTTACGCAACTTCAAGTGATGAAGCCGGAAAAATCATTTTAGACTTAGTTAAACAAAGCAAGAAATAATTCATCCTCAAGTTCATTAAGCTCACCAAGTGAGTCCTCTGCAATTAAAAAAGCTGAAAACATATTTCCCATTGGGGATAAAGTTATTATTTTGTTTTCAAAGTTTTTATAGATAGCTTCATGAGAGAAGTTTTTATCTATTTGTTTATTTGAAATTAATCTCAGTCTTGCATATTTAAAATCAGCAAATAAGAGTTTTTTTAACTTTAAAGTTATATAACCCATTGTCTTTCTTGCGTTTATCTCAGAAAGAGAGTAGAGCTTCTCCTGTCCATCTTCTTTATAAAGAAATGAATCAATACTCCAAGGACCACGGATATGATCGTATTGTTTTTTTATCTTTGAGATATTACTTAAGTATTCTTCGTACCAATCAAAAAACTCGAATGACATTCCAACAGTTGTTCCTTTGTACTGAAAGAACTCATCAATATGATTTTGATAAATTGTATCATTACCTCCATCTATGAGAGTACTAAAGTCGAATGTGCGATTAAGTAGTGGATCTTTTATAATTGGAAATTGTACATTTTTTGGAACTTTATTTAGAGTCCATGTCCCAATACCACTAACACCGAAAGCATCTTTATATATATATTTATCACTATCAATTTCTTCAAAGGAATTAATAATTTTAGTCTCTTTGTGGCACAAATTATTATCAATAGCAAATTGAGTTGAACTTACTTTAGAGTTTTGGCTCTTTTGTATTTCTTTATTCCAGTCTTCTGAACACCAAAGTTTTGCTAACTTTACTTCACTAGAGATTTTAATAGCTTTAAACTTTCTTATAAAATCAAGATATGTTACGTCATATTGCTTAGTCGAATAAAGGGCTTCTTGTTCAAGCCATAAAATAAAATATTCTAATTCTTGATTACGTTTATTAGAGTTTATTTTGTATTGAGTGTTACTGCTGGCCAGATAATCTTCAAAATCACTATTAAAAAAATAACTCATTTCCACCCTTTTCGATTTATTACACTAAAGTCACTTCTATACTCTTTAACACATCTGACGAAATCATCATCCATCCTTGCTTTTAGTCTCGCTTCTTCTAAAAAGACTTTTCCTTTACCCCTAGCAGGAGTTAGTGGAAACGGAAGAACTTCATTATAATAGTCCCAAAGTGATTTATCTTGTTTCCAAAGATTTAAATAATTAACCCCAAAACTGACATGACTAATTTCATCATCATAAACAACTTTTAAGATATTAGCTGTTTTCATATCCCCTTCATTTCTAAAAACTTTCTCATAAAAATGGGCAAAATCTAAATTAGCTGCTTCAAAAGTTAAGGCCATAATTGCAAGATATTCAGCAGGGGTTTTCATCTGATGCATATGTTTCCAAAAAAAATCATTCAGAGGAAAATCACCAAATTCATAACCCAAGTCATTCATCCTTTTAGAATAAAGAGAAAAATGTTTTTGTTCATCTTTTAAAGACTTAATAATTCCGTATTTGAAACGCATGAGCTCTTGCGTGTGATGAGGAAAGATTAATAGAGCACAGGCCATAATCTCTGTGGCCAGCAACTCATGGTTTGCAAATGAATTTAATGCCATAGCTCGTTTCTCAACTAAGTGAAAATCACCTTTTGGGAACTTAGCCTGTTTAGAAGAAAAAGATATTTTATTTGATCTACTTGGTAGCTTTGGAACTTCAAAGTTTATAGAATCAAACTCGATAGTATCAGGATCTATTAGCTTATTATCAAGAGTATTCCCCTCAAGTATATTTCGTGCAAATTCAGATAGTTTCATGCTTAATTTATATGTGCAAAATTCTCAAAAATAAAGCCTCTAATCGTAAAGATCAATGATTCCGCACCGATAAGCTATTAAGTTAAGGGAGCAGACGAATGTTAAAATTCAATTATTTTATTTTATTTTCTATTTTTACTCTTTCTACATCTGTAGTTGCCCAAAATGATATAAAAGACAGTGAAGGCTTTATCAAAATTAAAAACGTCTTAGACTCTCAAATTGTATCTGAAGATATTGATAATATCGCCGTTGATGATATTGGTTACTTTAAAGTAATACCACAAGTTAAGGAAAATCAAACAGTTGAAGAGAGTATTGAAGTTGAGTTCTTTATCGGAGAATTTGATGGGACTGAAAGATCACAACTTAGGTTAAATACCGTTAAAGAGATGATCGATGATGATAGAAAAAAACAAGACCCTCAAACATTATCAGAAAATTCAGAAGTATGGGCAGTTTCAGCAAGAGGTCTAGACTCACACTACAGTGGTGAAAATAAAAAAATTATTGATAGTTTAGGGTTTCAAAAATCTGAAAAGAAGTTTGAACAAGTTCCAGAACATGTATTCTTCAGTGCAAATCAAGATAGAACACCACAAAGTATAAGCTTTGGTGTTAAACGTATTTTGTGGATTGTAACGAAGTTTACTGCTGCCACAGGTGCCTCTTATTACGCTTTAACAGTGACTCAAGGACTAAGTCCTATAATTGCATTATCTATAGGTGTATGGCCAGGTATTGCTTCTACAGCACTTACTGTATTCAATGGTAAATTTGGAAGGTTTTTAACAAATGGTAGCTGGGCAAAATGGTTACTAGAAAGTAATAACCTTTTCGCAAAATCTATTAGGTTTAGCATGGGAATGACTCCAGTAAATTTTGAAAAACAACTTGTTAAAAATAAAAAGTTTCTTCAAAGAACAAGACCTGATCTTTATAAGACGCCTGAAGTATTTGAAAGAAAACTTCAAGAAGTAACTAAAATTCAAGTAAATAAAAAAGCTAGTAAAATAGCTAAAATGGCAAAGTTTATGGGTGCCAGTGATGAGTATGTTAAGTGGTATATTACAGAAGTGGCCTTTACAAGTGGCGCAATTAAGCTTCCAGAATCTATCAATACGTACGGGATAGCGAATATAGGTTTTGTCGCTGCTGATAGTTTTAATCCTGAAATTTTAGCCCATAGTACAATGGGATTTGCTGCTCAAGGACCAGCAGACTTAGCAGTACAAAATAAAAAGAACATAAAATTAAAAGAACTACAGGAATTAGTAAAAAAAGACACAATAAAGATTAAATCAATCAAAGATGCAAAGAAATATGCCCGAATGGGACTTATGACAAATTATCAAAAGAAAAATTTAAATAAACTTGTAAAAGATGGATTTTTTGAAGTCCACAGGGCCAAAGCCCTAAGAAGTGAATTAAAAGCTTTCTTTAATAAAGAAGTTCGTAAAGCAATTGGTAAAACATCACACCCTGCTCTAAGGCGAATAGAGTTATGGACAATTTCTAGAGCGACTACCATTTCAATTACATCTATGGCCGGAATTATAATGAAAGTTGCTCAAGTACCTGTCATTCCAGATATTATACTTTTAAGTGTTGGATCTACTGGTGCACTATATTATGCAAATGTTAAAGGCTGGTTAACCAAAGAGAAAATCAAGTATGTCTTCTCAAAAAGATTTCTAAACGACATGAAAAAAACAAACCTTTTTAGTGCAAAAGGTTTAATTCATAGATTTTGTGCAGGTAAATTCACAAGTAAAAATATAGAATGGCTAAACTTCGGCAAGATGTAATTTAGCCACGCTTAAAAGCTGCTGCTTTATTTTTTTTAGACTTCTTCTTTTTGCCAGATCCACTTTTAGCAGATCCAGCTGAAGATGAATTCGATTTATTAAAGGTATGCTTTGGTTTTTCACCATTACCAGATCTTCTAGACTTCTTTTTTCTTCTAGGTGAATCTGTACTATCACCCTTAGAGTCGTAGTGACGGGCACCACGTCTTCTATTTCGTCTTTGACCAAAACAAGTTTCACAAATATTAAAATTATGCGAGTCTGGTAATTTACAACCACATGAAGAACATTTAGCAGAGACTTTCTCTGATAATAGATTGTTTAACTTCTCTATCGCCATTGATTTATTCTCTAATAAATCCTGCTCTGTAAATGAGAAATGCTTATTATCAAAGTGTCTTGCTAACCACTGGTAAAGCTCAACACATTTAATCGCTGTTTCAAGATAATCGATATCATCTGACTGAGAATCAATACCTTCGTTTTCAATCATATCTGCCGCAACAAAATGATTTAAAATCCACACAAAGTATTGAACATGATCTGTTAGTCCCATGTTAACTGGAGCACAAGCAAAACCAAAAATTTCAGCATCACTTAAAACACCATTTTCATCACTTTCTTCAACCATTTCTGCAACTTCAATCATTTCTTTTAAATCTACGCAGTAAAATGGTTTTTCAAATGTCATCGTATTAAAGAGTCTTAAAAACTCTGTAAGACTTAATGTTGGTAAACTATTCTCTTCTAATGCCCTATTTACTGAACCAAAAATATCTAAATCAGGTCCAACCATAGCAAATTCTTTTTGAGCGAGATTAAGCTCTAATGACTCTTTAAGTCTATCTAAGCCTTCTTCAACTTTTGCTAATGTTGTAGTGAAACCTTCTGGAAACCTTTGAAATCTTCCGGCACGTCCTGCGATTTGTTTTATCTCACTTGGAGTAATTGGATGTTCTTTTGAATTGAAAAATTTTGAAAGAGTTGAAAATACAATTCTTTTTACAGGTAAGTTCATTCCCATAGCAATGGCATCTGTTGAAACCATAATGTCTGTTTCACCCTGATCAAACTTTCTAGCTTGTTCACGCCTAACTTCAGGACTTAACCTTCCGTAGACAATTGAAACTTTAAAATTTAAATTTTCAAGGTCTCTTTTATACTTAAGTGCATTTCTTCTTGAGAAAACAATTAGTGCATCATTTTTTTCTAAGTCAGTTAATCGAATTGTTTTATTCATCACACTTAACTTAGTTTTTCTTTCATATTCATTTATAACTAATTCATCACCTGTTAATTTCAAAATTTGCTTAACAAGCTCTAGAACAGAATGATCACCACATAAATGAACTTCATCTGCATTCAAGTTTACAAGTGCACGAGTCCAGGCCCATCCTCTTTGAGGATCTGTAATCATCTGTATTTCATCAATAACCGCACATTCAAACTCTTCATTCAAACGTGCCATTTCAATCGTTGAGGAAAAGTGTGTCGCCCCTTCAGTATCGATAACTTCTTCCCCAGTTAATAAGGAAGTCTTTGCACCTTTTGAGTTTAGAGTATCGTAAAGCTCACTTGCTAGAAGCCTTAAAGGAGCTAAGTAACAACCATTTTTAGCTTTTGATAATGCCTCGATTGCATTCCAAGTTTTACCTGAATTGGTTGGCCCCATATGATAAACAATCTTTCTTGTCTTTCTTCGTGCTTCGGCGTGAAGCCAAAATTGTCCAAGATAATCTTTTAATATCGTTGCAGAGATATCTTTTCTTTTATATGTCATGACAGCGTTGACAAGTTTTTCAAATTCTCTTTTAAGAAAAGATGGAGCTTTCCACATCCCTACTCCGATTTGAGTAAAGAATCTATCGTACTCCTCAGAAGAGATCATATCTGCTTTAATATCTTTTTCATCTAAAACTTGATTAAAAAATGTTAAAAGTCTTTCTCTATAAACTTTTCCAAGCTCTGTATGATAACCAAAGTTATTTTTAAAATAAGATTTAATATCTTGATCTAATTTATTTAATGAACCACGCTTTAATTTATATCTTACTCGATGAGAGTTTCTATCAAGCCTCTTTCTAAGTTTTTGAACATAGTCTGATACATAGCTAACTTTTTCTGTGAGAATTAAATCGTGTAGGGCTTCAACTGAGTTATCGATGATTTCAATAGCATCTTTAAAAACAGTATCTCTAACCTTTGCCCTAAAATCTGCTGTACATTTTGTACACTGACAGCCAAGTTCAGATGGTTTTGTTTCAAGGTTAAATCTTTCTTTTATAATTTCTTGCGCATTTAAATGTTTTTTTGTTTTATCAACGCACCATTCGTTAAATGATAAAACATAGTTATCAACAAGCTCACTCGTAATTTCCGCTTCAACTGGAAATGGACAAGACTCTGTTGATGGAAATAGGAAATCATCTAAAAAACAAATTTCCATAATTGATTCGCGCTCAGCTAAATCTTTTAATGGACCGTAGTCTTTTTCATATAATACTTCTAAAGAAGGATACTCTTTTAGGAGTTCTTGGGATTTGAAAACAATCTTGATGATTGATTCAAGGACGATTTTAGCTTCTTCTACAGAACGAAGTTGGCCTTCCTCATCGGCCAAAGATGTCTTTTGAAACACTTTGAAAGATGTAGGAAGGCCAAGCTTTATTTCTTCAAAAAATTTTTCTAAATTCAATTAAATCTACTTTCCAAGCTCCACTAAATACGAAACTGCTAACTTAGCGAATTTCTCTGCATGCTGTGCGTGGCCACCTGATTGATCAATAGTATCATGCTTAGTATGAATTTTACCGTTGATATCTTCCATTGTCGACTCAAAAGGCATACTTGCAGGGTAACCAGCATTATGCCAAGAAGCATGATCAGAACATCCATATCCACACTTAGATAATCCCCAAGGAACATGAACATACGTATCAATTAATTTCCCAAGAAATTGTGTTTGAGCTTCATTTGTATAATCAGTCATGAATACAATATCTTTATCATGTGTACCACCATGATTAGTCATATCAAGTTGCATTACACCAACAACATTCTTCCCAGCTTTTTTAAATGAGTTTGCAATATCTTTAGAACCTAATAAACCAACTTCTTCAGCAGCATAAGAGATAAACTTAATTGTTCTTTGTGGCTTATGTCCTGTTTCCATTGACACTCTAATAACTTCAGTGATTGTTGCAATACCTGAGGCATTATCATCAGCTCCAGGAGCATGAGCTTTTTCTCTTCCCCAGTAGCCTGCAATTGAATCACCATGTCCACCAATAACTACAATTTCATCAGCTTTAGTTGTACCTTCAATTGTCATAACAACTGATGGTTGAGGAAATTTTTTATGATTAAAAAGTTCCACTTTCACATCAGATCTATGAGCTGACATTTTCTCCCACTGTGACTTAACCCATTTTTGAGAATCAATTCCAGTTTGTGCTTTATAATATCTATTTCTATAGCTAGAAAGTTTTTTAATCGTTGAACGGATATCATACTCTTTAACCATTGATACCATGGCCTGAACTTTTGCACCTTCAGTAATTGTGTAGTCTGCAAACTGAACAGTTTTAGCAAATTTTCTCATTACATTATCATTGATAACTTTTTGAGCTTCTTCTTTAGACTCATGAACAACAAATCCACCACATCTATTAAACTTATCGTGCATTAATTTTGAAAGTTTTTCGATTTCATTTTTATTGATTTTTAAAACGGTAATATCATCAGCTTGATCAATTTTTTTCATTCCAGAAAAAGACTTCTGAGAAGTTTGAACAGCATCACTACCGATAGTGATATAAACATAAGGGTTTTCAACTGAAGCATTTGCAGTCATTGCAGCTACGGTAAAACCAGCAATCATCCATAATTTTTTCATATATTATCCTTTTATTCTCTTGGATTGGTTGTTTTATAACTATTACTCTCGTAATTTTGACATGGTGATACCTCTTTGAAAACTATTCCTTTCTTACACTAACCCATTGTTTTTATTAACTGATACATCAACTCAAGTAAATTAACAAATATATCTTAATAGTGCCATTAATATCAGCCACTTGTGAAAAGAAAACTTAATACTTATGTAATAACGCATAAATACGATAAGGAACTAGGTACATAAACTTTATGAAACTACTATTAACACTATTGATGTCGGTATTTTTACTTACTGTATGTTCAGATAAAAGCTCTGATGTTAGTGGATTAGTTTCTATTCCTGCAGATGAAATTCCAGAACTTGGTCTCGAGGACGTTCCAGCAATTATCAATGCCTTCAACTTTACAGAAAAAACTTATGGTCTATCTCAAAATATTGAATTTTCAATTACATTTAATAAAGTTATTACAATTAGCTCTGGTTCTCCCAAATTAGTACTAGATATTGGTGGAAGTTTAAAAGATGCATTATTAGTTTCAGGTAGTGGAACAAATCAATTTACATTCAGCTACACTACAATACAATAGCAGGTGATACGGATACTGATGGTATCGCTTTAAGTTTTGACTTAAACGGCGCAAGTATTTTAGATGAAGATTCTCTCGAGCCCGTTTTCACATTACCTAGCATAGATTTAACAAATGTAATGGTTGATACAGCTCTTCCAAATATTTCGAATATAACAGTTCCTACTGATGACGTTTATGCTGAGTCTCAAAATTTACAATTCTCAATTCAATTTGATGAAGTTGTTATTGTAAGTGGAACACCACAAATACCTTTAACAATAAATGGTAATTCAGTAAATGCTGATTATGTTACTGGTAACCTTACTGACACTATTATCTTTGAATATACAATTCAAACAAGTGAAGAGGATACTGACGGTATTGATTATGCAAACTTAAACTTAAACGGCGGATCAATAGCAGATACTGCGGGTAATGCGGCCATAACAACTTTAATTGCATCTAACCTTCCAAACGTAAAAGTTGATGCTTTTGCACCTACCGCCGATACTATTATCATTAACAGTGGTGAAGTATATGTAACTGATCATAATTTAACTTTAAACTTAACTGCAACAGATGCTAATGAAATGTACATTACAGACAATGCAGACTGTTCTACAGGTGGAACTTGGGAAAACTATAATTCAACAAGTCCTTACGTTATGAACTTAAATACCACTGTAACTATTTATTTTAAAGTTAGAGATTTAGCCGAAAATGAATCAACATGTATAAACGCTTCAATAGCTCATGATACACAAGCTCCAAATGCAATAGCTTCTATTACTCTTGGAAATGATGGCTCTGATATCGCTTCAGATAGTTCTTCATGGGTCACTGTTGCGGATAATGGACCTAGTGGAGTTGCGACTTATGAATATGCAACTTCTAGTACAAATGATGAATCTGGAATTGTTACAAACGGTGGGTGGACTGACACTTTAAATACAACATCATATCAATTTGAGTCTGGACTTAGCCTAGCGGGAGGAACTGATTATTATACACTTGTTAGAGCGATTGATAATGCTGGAAATGTTTCAATAATTACAGCTTCAGCTCCATGGCAAATTATTGTTTCACCTGAAGCAATAACAAATTTAGATATTACCAATGCAACTACTGAGAGTTTATCTATTGGTTGGGCCTATCCTCAAGATAATGGAACTGCAATTACTGACTACTCAATAGAAATTAAAGGTGGATAATATTCAGAGTGGACTTTATACAACGATGGTGTATCAACTGCTACAAGCGCTACAATTTCAGGTTTAGACCCAGAGACAACTTATCAAATAAAAGTTAGAGGTTTTAATGGAGTTAATTATTCAGGATGGTCAAACACAAGGTCAGCAGAAACATTACCAAATATTACTTTCTTTGAACCAGGATTTAAAGCAATCAATATTTCTGGTGCACCTAAAATTAAGCTTGTATCCTTTGCGGATAATAATCAAATCTACTTAAATGGAACATTAGTAACAACTTTAGCAAAACATGCAACTTATGAGTTTAGCTCTTCTGACTTTGATCAAGTAGAAGGAACTGAGGCTTTTTATGTTGCAGGAAAACTTGGTACAGGCTCAGCTTCTAGTGACCAAGGAAACGCTACATGGGCAACACAGTCATGGGTAGGAAAAGAATTTTTCTTTAATTTCACAAGAGCAACTCCACTAAAGGTAAAAGTTTATGCCTTCACTGACAGTACAGTTACAATAACAAAAGGTGGAGTTTTTGTAACAAGCCAAACAATTTCTGCAGATACAGGATATACATTTTCAATATCAACTTATGCTGGATATGAAATAAGTTCTACTGGTTATATTGTAGCTTTTGCATACGGAAACCAAAGTGGACAGTTCTATGATCCAGTTCCAATTCTTCCCGCATCAACAGATATTATAGGTATTCCATCTAAGACGTCAAAGATTAGTTCGGGAACAAGTTCAAATGCATATGCAGCAGAACACTCAGATGGTGTAACAGCTACAGGAAACTTAACAGCGGGTAATATACTAAGTATTAGTGAAAGAAATATTGGTATTGGAACTGGCCTATATAAAGGAGCTGCATTAAGAGTTAGATCTTCTCAGCCAATAATGGCCGTATCAAATGCTGATAGTAACGGTTATTGTCAGGCTCCATTTGTTCCAGTATCAATGATGAAAAAGAAGTTTGGATTAAATGTTCAATCACAATATGTAGCATTTGCTTCAGATAGGCCTGTAACTGTTACAATTACAAAGCCTGATTTAACGACAACAACACTTACTTTAACGAGAAGTGGAACTGGAGCTAAAACTCCTTATAAAGCTTACCTGTCAGCTTCATATCCAGAAGGTACTTTATTCGAAGGATCAGATGTAATGCAAGCTTGGTATCAACCAATTACTTCTACATACTCTGCTGGTGATGATGAAACTGTAATGTTTGGATGGAATTAAGGATTTGTTTTTTTCTTTCTAAAAAAGTTTTTTAATATCTTATAATACTCATCATATTTTTCATCTTGAAACAAAGACTCCATACTCTTTAAAGTTATAAGTAAGCCATCCTTTGACCAACCATTTATAAACATATGGGTGACAAAAAAATGAGCCGTATTAAATAAGCAAACGTCATCTGCTGTTTGAGCACCAGTTAATCCTCTTGGGAATCCTCTGCCAAAAGGCCTTTCGTGATGATTTGTAATAAGATTAATAAAATTCCCATAATTATCTTCAAGATCCATAAGAATAGATGCTGAGTCATTCATATGTGAAAGAAAGTGATTCTTACTTTCTATAAAGCTTTGAGTATCCAAATCATACATACCTTCATAATTTAAATTATCACCAGTTAAATCTTTAATTGTTATATTATGAAACATCGATGCGATAGCAAATTCTTTTTGCTTTAAAACAGTATGCCAAGAAACTTTTTTAAGTAAAACAGTAGAGACAAAGAGAACGGCCATTGCATGTTCTAATGTCATTTCATTATTATACAGTAAGTTTTTAAGTAAAGTCTTAAGTTCCTTAGTTTCATTTATCATTTTCAAATTGTCATTTACAACAGTAGAAACAACATCTTTTAAATCATCATCCACACCCAACTCAATCATGCGCGCTTTACACTCATTAAGTTTAAAAAGCTGAATACTAATTTCTTTATCTTGAGGTAAAGTTTTTATTTTTACTTTCTGGACCATTTCTAAAAAGACTGCATAGTCTTCTTTTCTAATCCAAAGGCTTTGCATTCCTTTATTCTTAACACGAAGTTTTATTTCATCATCCAACTCTGAATGATGTTCAATAAACTTAATATATTTATTTCCAGACAAATGTATAAAGATAGGAATAATAGCTGTTTCAAAAATATAAAGAAGATTTACTGGAACTTCAATATACTCCTCTCTATCTGAGAGTTCAGCTCCCATCGAACTTTGAATACTATTTAATATCTTTGAAAAATCGTCTATTTTCTCAAGATAAGAGTAATTACTATTAGACATTGTATAAAGATCTAAATCCTCTCGATCGATAGTGCTAGTACTAATGAGTAGCATAGAAAAATTTGGATCATATTGATTTAAAAAAGTAGCTACATCTAAGCCATCACCATCAAACATCATATAATCGCAGATTACAATAATGTCTTTTGGTGATTCTTCTTTCATATAAGATATAAATGAATTACCAGAGGAAAAAGAAATTACTTTATTTTTAGGATACTCAACTTTGAGTAGGTCACATATGAGGTGACAAATTGATTCATTATCATCAATTACGATTATTTTTTTCATTTCATTTTTGCTTTTGACCAATCTTTTAATTGCCAATTTGTAGTTACAACAGCAATCTTCTCTTCACTACTATTATAAATAACAGTTTTGAGACAAATTGAAGCCTTATCTTGTGTTTCTATAGCTTCTTTCATTTTTTGTATTAGATCATCTGTAACATTAGCCTTTGCAGTGACTCCACTTCTGGCCTGTTTAAAGAACTCAACATGGATATCCTTCATGATGACTCTATACTTGGCCATCTCAAAACTTTTACATAACAAAAGACCTGCTGTGAACTCTCCGACAGTCGCAATAGCACAAGCATGAATTCCACCCAAGTGATTATGATTCAATCGTTTATTTGCCATAAACAACGAGCTTTCAGTAGTTGATAATTTTAAAAATTTTATACCGTGAGGTTTATTAAATGGTATCCCAAAGATAAATAGCTTTTGAAGAGAGTAAAGTCCTACTTTTGAGTCAGACTTTTTTAATAAAGTATCAAGTGTCTTTAAAATTTTTTTATTCATTTAAGGAGTATAACTCAATTTTTATATCAGCATATCAGGAAATAACTAACACATTAATTTTATTAGATTTATTTTATATAATGAATATTTAACCTTACAAAAGTCGGAGTCATATTTTGTTACCTCAAATACTCATAATTGATGAGAGTGAAATAATACAAAATCAATTAAGAAGCTTGATTGACCAGAATTTTCAAGTTGAATGTGACCATGTATTTTCAAAAGAAGATGCAATTCAAAAATGTAGGGAAAAAGCATATCAATTAGTAATAATCGATCCAATGCTACCAAGTAGTTTTGATGGCGAGGAAGTAATCAAAGAACAAAGACAATTTTATAGTATAAATAAAGACACACCTATAATTATTTTTACAGAAGATATCGACTATGTAGCAAGAATTGCTGAAGAATATCAGCTTCACCCTGAGTCCAAGATTGGACCTGTTAGTAAGATTTTAAATCCGATTAAGATGCAGCTTGGGACTTAGATAAGTATTTACATGTAATGATCATAGCAACGATAACCAGTTGCTTTGATTTCAACTTGAAATATTCCTGTTTGCTTGTCTATTACGATTGTATTAACACTAAATTCTTTTGCTTTTGTCTTCAACATCGATTTTGCCAGCATAGATGCAATAGGCGGGATAACACTGAAACCGACCGAAGACAATGTTGCTACAGCAGAACACCTTTTACTTGGTTTATCTGTAAACTTAATAGAATTATCATCACTTGTTGTTGCGCAGGATGAAGACAAAAATAATACTATTAGCAAAGATGGTATTGATTTCATAAATTTCCCTTAGTTCATAGCTGAATAATTAATCGGGTATTTAAGAATTTATAGTTAATTAATATTTCTTAATTGAGTAATTGAAATCTCCAAATAAAAAGCCCCAGATTTCTCCGGGGCCAAATATACTTAAAAATTAAGATTATTTAATTAACTTTAAAGACTATTCCTTTACAGAGAATCCTTTAAGTTTAGCAGCTAATGCAGATG